>NZ_BAAGTX010000012.1:0-173814 GCF_054781695.1 Thalassiella azotivora | reverse complement strand
CGCGATGGTCATGAACGGCTCGTTCCTGCGGGCCTCGCTGTTCACCTCGGTCGTCTCCTTCGGCGTCGCCGCGATGGCGATGGGCCTCGGTGTCCTCTTCACCGTCACCGGTGCCGCGCTCTTCAAGCTCACCCCGAAGAAGGACGAGACCCGCTGACGTCCGGCAGGTCGCCCGTCGAGGCGACCCACGCCAGGGGCCCGGTGCGCACGCACCGGGCCCCTTCCGCGTCCTTCGCCTCCCGAGCCCACTGATCGTCAGACGGTTCTGGGGGTGATCACCCCCAGAACCGTCTGACGATCAGTCGGGTAGGGGGTGAACCGGGGAGGGGCGCGGCGGCGTCGGGCCGCGTGGGTGACGGGCCGCGTGGGTGACGGGCCGCGTGGGTGACGGGCCGGGTGTGACGGCGGGTCAGCCGGTGACGACGCGCTCGCCGTCCTTCCACACCTCGCGCACCCGCGACCGCAGGTCGTCCAGGTCCCGGGCGTCGCCGTCCACGACGACGACGTCGGCGCGCAGACCCGGTGCCAGCCGGCCGACCTCGTCGGCGAGCCCGACCAGGCGGGCGGCCTGCGACGTGCTGGCGGCGAGCACCTGCTCGGGGCCCATCCCGCACGCCGCCATCAGCGGCAGCTCGTCGAGGTTCGTCCCGTGCGGGCCGACCCCGGCGTCGGTGCCCATGGCGATCGGGACGCCGGCCTCGACGGCCCGGGTGACGGCCTCGGTGTGCACCTCCGTCACCGCCAGGGACTTGGCGACCATGACCTCGGGGATCGCGGCCCCCGCGGCCGCGGCGGCCTGGACGGCGCGAGGGGCGACGAGCGTCGGCACGAGCCACGTGCCCCGCTCGAGCATGAGCTCGATGCCCTCGTCGTCGAGGTAGATGCCGTGCTCGATCGACCGGACGCCCGCGCGGACGGCGTTCTTGATGCCCTGGGCGCCCTGCGCGTGGGCCATCACCGGGCGCTCCTGCGCCGAGGCCTCGGCGACGAGGACGTCGAGCTCGGCGGGGGTGAACTGGGCGTGCCGGGGGTCGTCCGCGGCCGAGAGCACGCCGCCGGTGGTGCACACCTTGAGGACGTCGGCCCCGGCGCGCAGCAGCGTGCGCGCGGCCTTGCGCATCTCCTCGACGCCGTCGACCACCCCCGACGGGCGGCCCGGGTGGGGGATCAGCCACGGGACGTCGCTGCCGCAGGGCATCCAGTCGTCACCGTGGCCGCCGGTCTGGCTGAGGATGCTGATGGAGACCTGCATCCGCGGGCCGACCACGAGCCCGTCGTCCACGGCCTTCTTCACCCCGAGGTCGGCACCCCCGGCGTCGCGGACCGTGGTGATGCCGCAGGCCAGGGTCGACCGCAGGTTCCGCGCGGCCTCGTAGAACGGGTAGGAGAACGGCGTCTGCAGGGAGCGCAGCACGTCGACCCCCGAGATCATCACGTGCACGTGGCAGTCCACCAGCCCGGGCAGGACGGTGCGCCCGGTGCAGTCGACGACGTCGTCGCCGTCCAGGCCGCGGCCCACGTCGACGACCCGACCGCCCTCCACGGCGACGTCCGCCTCGCCCGTCGTCGTGCCGTCGAACACCAGGCCACCGCTGAACACCGTGCGCGTCATGGGCGCACTCTGCCGCACGGCGGCGGCGACGCACGCGCGACGCCCCGGTGCGTGGGCGGCACCGGGGCGTCGGTCGGTCGTGCCGGAGGGGTCAGTCCCACTCCGGGGCGAACGGCGGGTCGATGTACCGGCGGCGGACGCTCGACAGCTCGTCGAGGCGGGCGACGTCGGCGTCGGTGAGGTCCACCTCGAGCGCCGAGAGGTTCTCGCGTCGCCGGTCCGGGTTCGTGGACCGGGGCAGGACCGTGACGCGCTCCTGGCGGGCCAGCCAGGCGATCGCCACCTGCCCGGGGGTGGCGTCCCGCTCCTTCGCCACCTCGACCAGCACCGGGTCCTCGAGGAGGCCCTTGCCGTTGGCCAGCGGCGAGTACGCCGTGATCATGACGTCGCGCTCGGCCGCCGTGGCCAGCAGCTTCTGCTGGCTGAGGTGCGCGTGGTACTCGACCTGGTCGGCGAACACCTCCGGGACGGCGTCGAGGGCCTTGTGCAGCAGCTGGGACGGCGCGTTGGAGACGCCGACCTCGCGGACGAGGCCCCGCTCGCGCAGCGCCTTGAGCTCGCCGAGACCGGCCTCCATCACCGCCCAGTCCTCGACGGGCCAGTGCAGGAGCAGCAGGTCGAGGTGGTCGACGCCCAGCAACCGCAGCGAGCGCTCGGCGCTGGCACGCAGGGCGGAGGGCTCGTAGTCGTCACGCCACACCTTGGAGGTCAGCCAGTACTCGTCGCGGGCCAGGCCGCTGCGGCGCAGGCCCTCGCCGACCTGCTCCTCGTTGCCGTAGGCGGCGGCCGTGTCGACGTGCCGGTAGCCGGCCGCGAGCGCGTCCGCGACGGTGTCGGTCGCGGTGTCGCCGGTGACCTCCCAGGTGCCGATGCCCAGGGTGGGGACGGCGACGCCGCGGACGGTCTTCGTGGTGGGGATGCTCATGGTCCCCGACCCTAGGTCGGGGTCCGCGCCCGCGCCGCTCGGGAGCGGGGCGCGGTGACCCAGCGACTCAGCGGAAGACGACGGTCCGGCGTCCGTCGACGAGGACGCGGTGCTCGGCGTGCCAGCGGACGGCGCGGGCCAGGGCCCGGGACTCCAGGTCGCGTCCGATCGCCTTGAGCTCGGAGACGTCGTGGGCGTGGCTGACCCGCTCGACGTCCTGCTCGATGATCGGCCCCTCGTCGAGGTCGGCCGTGACGTAGTGGGCGGTCGCCCCGATGACCTTGACGCCGCGGGCGTACGCCTGGTGGTACGGCCTGGCGCCGGCGAAGCTCGGCAGGAACGAGTGGTGGATGTTGATGGCGCGGCCGGCGAGGCGCTCGCACAGGGCGGGGGAGAGGACCTGCATGTACCGGGCGAGCACGACGAGGTCGGAGCCGGTGTCGCGGACGAGGTCCAGCAGCGCCTGCTCGGCGTGGGGCTTGGTCTCGGGTGTCACCGGGACGTGGTGGAACGGCACGCCGTAGAACGCGGCGAGCTCGGCCAGGTCGGTGTGGTTGCCCACCACGGCGCGCACGTCGACGGGCAGGGTGCCGGAGCGCTGCCGGAACAGCAGGTCGTTGAGGCAGTGCCCCTCGCGGCTGACCATCACGACCGTGCGGACGGGGCGCAGCGGCACCAGCTCGGCGCTCATCGCGAACGCGCGCGCGACGTCCTCGACCCGCTCGCGCAGCGGGTCGACGTCCGCGCCGGGGGCGAGGTCGGCCTGCACCCGCATGAAGAACGACTCGGACGAGGGCTCACGGAACTGCTGGCTCTCGACGATGTTCGCGCCGACGGCCGCGATGGCCCCGGAGACGGCGTGCACGATCCCCGGCCGGTCGGGGCAGGACAGGGTGAGCACCCACGAGCGGCCCGGGGTCGCGGTGGGCAGCGCGTCGGGTCGCGCGGGGACGGGGGTGCCGGTCACGGCGGTCAAGGCTAGTGCGCGCGCCGGGGGCGTCGTTCGCTAGCCTGGCCGGGCCGCGACTGGCGTACAGGTGGTCAACCACCGGGGAGCGGCACCGCACCACCGACGAGGGGTCGTCCGCCTGGGCCCCTGCCGTGCTGCAGAGTGCCCGCCAGCCCAGAGGAGGAACGTCGATGACCGACGTGAGCAACGAGACCGTCGCCCCGGCCGCGGACGCGGCCGCCGGACCGGCCGTGGGAGCCGCCGCGACCCGTGCCGTCACCCAGGCGCCCCTCGCCGAGGTGGACCCGGAGATCGCCGCCGTCCTGCGCGACGAGCTCGGCCGCCAGCGGGGGACGCTGGAGATGATCGCCAGCGAGAACTTTGCGCCGCGCGCCGTCCTGGAGGCCCAGGGTTCGGTGCTGACGAACAAGTACGCCGAGGGCTACCCGGGCCGCCGCTACTACGGCGGGTGCGAGTTCGTCGACGTCGCCGAGGAGCTGGCGCGTGAGCGGGCGAAGGCGCTGTTCGGCGCGGAGCACGCCAACGTCCAGCCGCACGCCGGGGCGCAGGCCAACGCGGCGGTCATGCACGCCCTGATCCGGCCGGGCGACACGATCCTCGGCCTGGAGCTGGCGCACGGCGGCCACCTCACCCACGGCATGAAGATCAACTTCAGTGGGCGGCTGTACGACGTGGCCGCCTACGGCGTGGACCCGCAGACGTTCCTGGTCGACATGGACGCCGTCCGCGAGGTGGCGCTCGAGCGCCGGCCGAAGCTCATCATCGCCGGCTGGTCGGCGTACCCGCGGCACCTGGACTTCGCCGCGTTCCGCTCGATCGCCGACGAGGTCGGCGCCCTGCTGATGGTGGACATGGCCCACTTCGCCGGCCTGGTCGCCGCGGGCCTGCACCCCTCGCCGGTGCCGCACGCGGACGTCGTCACGACGACCGTGCACAAGACCCTGTCGGGGCCGCGCAGCGGGATGATCCTGTCGCGGGCCGAGCACGCCAAGAAGATCGACTCCGCGGTGTTCCCGGGGCAGCAGGGTGGTCCGCTGATGCACGCGGTCGCCGCGAAGGCCGTCGCGATGAAGATCGCCGCGGGGGAGGAGTTCCGGGCGCGCCAGCAGCGCACCATGGACGGCGCCCGGGTCCTCGCCGAGCGCCTCACGGGCTCCGACGTGGCGCAGGCCGGGGTGTCCGTCCTGACCGGCGGCACCGACGTCCACCTCGTGCTCGTCGACCTGCGCGAGTCGCAGCTCGACGGCAAGCAGGCGGAGGACCGGCTTCACGAGGTCGGCATCACGGTGAACCGCAACGCCATCCCGTTCGACCCCCGCCCGCCGATGGTGACGTCCGGGCTGCGGATCGGGACGCCGGCGCTGGCGACCCGCGGGTTCGACGAGGCCGCGTTCGCCGAGGTCGCCGACGTCATCGCCGCCGCTCTGCAGCCGAGCTGCGACGTCGAGGCGCTGCGCGGCCGGGTCGCGACCCTCGCCGAGCAGTTCCCGCTCTACGACGGCCTGGAGGACTGGTGACCGCGCGCCGTCTCGACGGCACCGCCACCGCCGCCGCGATCAAGGCGGAGCTCAAGGAGCGGGTCGACGTCCTGCGCGCCCGGGGGCTCACCCCGGGCCTCGGCACGGTGCTCGTGGGGGACGACCCCGCCAGCCACGCGTACGTGCGGGGCAAGCACCGCGACTGCGCGGAGGTGGGGATCGAGAGCCTGCGGGTCGACCTGCCCGCGGACGCCCCGGCCGCCCAGGTCGAGGAGGCGGTCGACCGGCTCAACGCCGACCCGGCGTGCACCGGCTACATCGTCCAGCTGCCGCTGCCCGCGGGGCTCGACTCCGACGCCGTGCTCGACCGGATCGACCCGGGCAAGGACGCCGACGGGCTGCACCCGTACAACCTGGGTCAGCTCGTGACGAAGGTGTCCGGTCCGGTGACGACACCGCTGCCGTGCACGCCGCGGGGGGTCGTCGAGATCCTGCGCCGCCACGAGGTGGACCTGTCGGGCGCGGAGGTCTGCGTCGTCGGCCGGTCGGTCATCGTCGGCCGCACCCTCGGGCTGCTGCTGACCCGGCGTGAGGTCAACGCGACCGTGACGTCGTGCCACACCGGGACGAAGGACCTCGCCGCCCACACCCGGGCCGCGGACGTCGTCGTCGCCGCCGCGGGGGTCGCGGGGATGCTGACGCCGGAGATGGTCCGGCCCGGCGCCGTCGTCGTCGACGTCGGCATCAACCGGGTCGAGGACCCGGCGACGGGGAGGGCGCGCCTCGTCGGTGACGTCGACCCGGCCGTCGAGGAGGTCGCCGGCTGGTTCACGCCGGTGCCGGGCGGGATCGGGCCGATGACGCGGGCGATGCTGCTGGCGAACGTCGTCGAGGCGGCCGAGCGCTCCCTCGCCTGAGACGGTGCGGGTGGGGTGACCCGTCCACGACCGCCGGTGCCCCCGGTCACTCAGCAGGTGACCGGGGCACCGACGGTCAGCGGCCGGCCAGCCGCAGCGTGCCGGTGCTGGCTCCCGCGGGGTCGAAGGCGGCGCACTGGATGGTGCGGTCGTGGCTGTGCCGCCACGATTGCTCGCTCGGGTAGAACAGGTAGACGTCGAGGGCGGAGTCAGCCCAGGGGACGCCGACGAACGACTCGAACTCCGCCGCGCACCGGTCGAACGCCTCGTCCGCCACCTGCTGCTCGCCGGGGAACGACGGCCCCGTCGTCATGTCGAGGACGGCGTACACCTCCGCGAAGTGCGCTGTGCCGCACGGGACGACGGCGACGCCCTGGACCATCTCTGCGGAGGGCTCGTCGAAGCAGTCGCCCACCCGCAGCGTGAAGACGCTCTCGGTACCGGCGTCGACCACGCTGCCGGCACTGTCGCGCTGCGGCTGCAACGCGAAGCCGACCGCGAGCAGGACGACGAACCCGACGACCCACAGGCCGCTGATGACCAGCGCCCACACGGCCAGCCCCTTGCCGTCGTCCCGCCGGGCGCGGATCTGGTTCAGGGCGATGACGGCGAACACGACGCTGAGCAGAACGCCACCGAGCAACGACAGCACGAAGGCGGCGACGGCGAGGCCGTTGGTGCGGCCCGAGCGGGGAACCTGCTGTGCCCACGGGGGTGCCGGTGCCGCCGGCAGCGGCGGTGGCGGTGGCGGTGGCGGTGGCGGTGGCAGCGTGGTGAGGTGCGACGGGGGCCCGGGCGACCCCCAGTCGGGCGTCGCCTGGCTGCCGTCCTGTCGATCCTGCTCGGTCACGCCGCGCGCCTCCGTCTCGTGCGGGGCGCCTGCCGCCCGCCGGCGCACAGTCTCGCGCGCGCCGTCCGCGCGACGCAGCGGGTTCGGCACGCAGGCCCCCGCCCGGCTCAACCGGTCGGCGGGGTCACCCGAGCGACCTGGCCGCCAGCGTGGCGGCGGCGAGGTCCGCGTACAGGCCGGCGCCGTCGGCGAGGACGTCGTCGGTGTACGCCGCGAACGGCGAGTGGTTGTAGGCCGCGTTCTCGTGGTCGCCCCCCGCCGGGGCCCCGAGGAAGAGCATGGCCCCGGGCACGGCCTGCAGGACGCGGGAGAAGTCCTCGGACCCGGTGATCGGGTCGTCCATGGTCTGCCACCGGTCGGACCCCAGCGTCTCGCCGACGACCCGCTCCGCGAAGCCGACGGCGGTGGCGTCGTTGACGGTGACGGGGTACTGCCGCACGAACCGGGCGTCGACCTCGACGCCGTGGGCGGCGGCCACCCCCTGGCAGTACCGGACGGTGTCCTTCTCGAGCCGGGCGAGGACGTCGTCGTCGAAGCAGCGCACCGTCGCGGCGAACTGGGCGGTGTCGGGGATGACGTTGGCCTTGGTGCCGGCGGAGAACTGCCCGACGGTGAGCACCGCGGGCGCGAACGGCGACACGGTGCGGGTCATGAGGTTCTGCAGGCCGAGCACCATCTCGGCGGCCACGGGCACCGGGTCCTTCGCCATCTGGGGGGCCGACCCGTGCCCGCCCGCGCCGCGCACGGTGACGTGCAGCTCGTTGCTGGAGGCCATCAGCGGGCCGCCGCGGCCGGTCACGACCCCTGTCGGGATGGACGCCGAGAACACGTGCAGCGCCCACGCCCCGTCGGGACGACGCCCGGCGGCGTCCAGGACGCCTTCGTCGATCATCACCCCGGCGCCGTCGAAGCCCTCCTCACCGGGCTGGAACATGAGGACGACGTCACCGGGCAGCTCGTCGCGCCGGGCGTGCAGCAGCCGCGCGGCGCCGACGAGCATCGACGTGTGCAGGTCGTGGCCGCACGCATGCATCCGTCCCTCGTGCTCGCTGCGGAACGGGACGTCGACCTCCTCGGTCACCGGCAGCGCGTCCATGTCCCCGCGCAGCAGCACCGTGCGGCGCTCGGCGTCCGGCACGTCGGCGCCGCCACGCAGCACCGCGGTGACGCTCGTGCACCCGGTGCCCGTGGTGACCTCCAGGTCGAGCCCCTCCAGCGCCTCCAGGACGGTCGCCTGGGTGCGGGGCAGGTCGAGCCCGACCTCGGGGATGCGGTGCAGCGCGTGCCGCAGCTCGGCCAGGTCGCCCTGGAGGGCGCGGGCGTCCTCGGAGAAGGTCATGGGGCGTCTCTACCACGGCGCCGTGGTGGTGGGCCACACGTGGCCGGCGCCCGCGCGCCAGCAGGCCCCTCCTACGATCCCCGGGTGCTCACCGTCGCCTCCGTCAACGTCAACGGCGTGCGTGCCGCGCACCGTCGCGGGATGCCCGCGTGGCTCGAGCAGCGGCGTCCGGACGTGCTGTGCCTGCAGGAGGTGCGCGCCCCGGACGCGGTGCTGTGCCAGACGCTCGGCGAGGGCTGGGGGCTGGCGCACAGCGAGCCGACGCTCGACGGGCACGCCGGACGCGCGGGGGTCGCGGTCGCGTCCCGGCTGCCAGTCCGGGAGGTCCGGGACGACGTGGGGGACGCGGCGTTCGCCGGGGCCGGCCGCTGGGTGGAGGCCGACCTCGAGCTGCCCGGTGGCGGGCTGCTCACCGCGGTGAGCGTGTACGTGCACACCGGCGAGGCCGACACCCCGAAGCAGGACGTCAAGTACGCCTTCCTCGACGCGATGACCTCCCGGATGACGGTGCTGCGCGCGGCCGGGCACCACGTGCTGGTCTGCGGGGACCTCAACGTCGCGCACCGCGAGGAGGACCTGCGCAACTGGAGGGGCAACCTGAGGAAGTCCGGGTTCCTGCCGCGGGAGCGGGCGTACCTGGACCGGTGGTTCGACGAGCTCGGCTGGGTGGACGTCGTCCGCGCCCTGGCCGGGGAGGGGCCCGGTCCGTACTCGTGGTGGTCGTGGCGGGGCCGGGCGTACGACAACGACACCGGCTGGCGGATCGACTACCAGATCGCCAGCCCCGCCCTGGCCGCGGCCGCCGTCAAGGCCGAGGTGGACCGGGCTCCCTCGTACGCCGAGCGGTGGAGCGACCACGCCCCCGTGGTCGTGTCGTACGACCTCTGAGCACGGGCTCCAGGGCGCCCGGGGTGGGTTCCTCGGCGTGACGGGGCGAGGTGAGTCGCCGTACAGTGACTCCCTGTGAGCATTTGGACTCGCAGTGTCACTGCCATCGCGGCCGTCGCCGTGCTCCCGGCGCTGGCTGCCTGCGGTCAGGACCCGGGTGCGGCGCGCGGCGGGACCGTCCCGTCCCCGGCCGCCGAGGCGCTGCGGGTCGCCGAGCCGCTGGCCGTCACGGCCCCCGCCGACGCTCCGGTGCCGGCCGCGGCGGCGCTGACCTCCGTCGTCCCCCCGCCGGCGCCCGAGCCGCACGACGCGGCCGGGACGCCGGCCGTGGCGCGGCCGGGCGGGCAGCAGGCGGCGTCCCGCGGTACCGCCCGCGACCCGCTTCCCTCCACCTCCGGCCGGGCCGACGCGCTGGCCTCGGCCGTGGACGCCGAGCGGACCAGCCGCGGCCTGCGGGCGCTCGGGCCGTCGTCCTGTGCCCTGCGGTACGCCCAGCGCTGGGCCGACCACGTGGCGTCCACGGGCCGGTGGGCCCACCAGGACCTGCGGCCGGTCCTCGACGGCTGCGCCGCCGCCGTCGTCGGGGAGAACATCGCGCGCGGTAGCGGCGACGCCGCGCAGACCGTCTCCGCGTGGATGGGCTCACCCGGTCACCGGGCCAACATCGTCGACGGGGCCTACACGCACTCGGGCATGGCCGTCGCCCAGGCGCCCGACGGCCGCTGGGTCGCCGTCCAGGTGTTCGTCGGCTACTGAGTCCCGTCGCGGGGCGGCGGCCCGGGTGCGTGGTTCACGCGTGCTGGTCCAGCTCGCGGGGCAGGTCGCGCATCCGCAGCAGCGGTGACAGCACGACGGGCAGGGTCGCGACCAGGCTGCCGGCCACGGTGACCCACAACGTCGGGACGATCCCGAACCGGGTGCCGAGGACGGCGGCGAGCAGGCCGCCGAACGGCTGGATGCCCCACACCACGAACCGGATCGAGGCGTTCATCCGGCCGAGCAGCGGCCGCGGGCAGACCCGCTGCCGGAAGCTCACCTGGGTGACGTTGTAGACGACGACGCAGAACATCCCGCCGAACGAGCCGACGGCGAGCAGGACGACGGGTGGCACCACGTCGGCGGCGTGCGCGGCGACCGGGGTCAGCGCGAAGAAGGGCGTCCAGGCGAGCGCCGACAGCGGGATCGCGCGGCCCTCGCCGACCAGCCGCTGCACCCGGTCGGACACGACCGCGCCGAGCAGACCGCCGACGGCCCCCACGGAGAAGACCGTCCCCAGGGCCGCGGCCGTGAGGTCGAGGTCCCGCAGCGCGAACAGCACGAGCAGGGCCCCGGACGTCGCCCCGAAGAGGTTGGCCAGGGCGGTGCAGGCGGTGATCCGCCGGATCAGCGGGTGGTCGCGCACGAACCGCAGGCCCTCGCCGATCTCGGTGCGCAGGGGACGGCGCGTGCTGCGGTCCGGTGGGCTCTCCTGCTGGCGGATCCGCCCCACGAAGGCGATCGAACCGATCATGCAGACCGCCGTGCCGAGGAGCGTGAACGGCGCGCCGACGACGCGGATCAGCGAGCCGCCGACCGCCGGCCCGGCGACCTGCGCCACCGACTGGACGGCCTGCAGCTTGGCGTTGCCCTCGCTGATCCGGTCCGAGGGCACGATGTCCGGCAGGTAGGACTGGTAGGCGACGTCGAAGAACACCGTGGCCGCACCGACCCCGACGGCCACCGCGTACAGCTGCCAGATCGTCAGGACGTCGAGCACGTACGCCGCCGGCAGGGTGAGCAGGAGCGCACCGCGCACGGCGTCCCCGGCCATCAGGACGCGCTTCTTGCGCCAGCGGTCCACCCAGGCGCCGGCGGGCAGGCCGATGACGAGGAACGCGAGCATCTCGAACGTCGTCAGCAGGCCCATCTGCGCCTCGTCCGCCGCGAGCTCCCGGACGGCGAGGACGGGCAGCGCGAGCATCGTCAGCTGCACGCCGAGCTGGCTGACCGCGTCGCCGTACCAGAGCTGGCGGAAGTCGTGGTGGCGGAAGAGGGAGTCCCGGCGACCGCCGGCGCCGCCAGGGGGCGCAGGCGTCACGCCGGTGTCGGGGGACGTCACCGGGCCAGGGTGGCCCAAGCGATTGGGATCCGTCAATCAGTTAGCCTCGGACCGTGGCCGACGCCGTCCAGCACCCCGCCGAGCAGCCCGACGAGGGCCCGCCCCCGCCGCCGCCCCCGCCGCCGCACGGTCCCCACCCGCCCGGCGCGCCGTTCGGTCCCTGGAGCCACCGCCCCGCGGACGACGCCGAGGCCCGCGCGCTGGCGTCCGGCCTGCGGCTGCAGATCCTGCGGCTGACGCTGCGCGACGCGCTGACCAACAAGGAGATCGCCGAGCGCCTCGACCGCAACCCTGCGTCCGTCCTGCACCACGTGCGCACCCTGGTGGCCACCGGCTTCCTCGTCGCCGACGACGAGCGCCGCGGCACCCGGGGGGCGCGTGAGGTGCCCTACCGGGCCACCGGCAAGTCCTGGTACCTCACGCAGGACACCGGCTCGCGGGCGATCGTCGACGCCTTCCTCGCCGAGTCCGCGGACGTCCCGGAGGAGGACCTCGACATCTGGCGGCTGGGGCTGCGCCTGGACGACGAGGGCCGAGCCGAGCTGGGCCGCCGGCTGCACGCGCTGCTGGCCGAGATGGCGGCCCGGCCACCGGCACCCGGCGGTCGCGACTGGTCGCTCCTCGTCGCGCTCCACCCCGAGGCGGCCCGCGGGCGCCCCGGACGACGACGAGGCGCCTGACGCCGGGCGCTCAGCGCCGCGGATCCGGCTCCCGTGGGCCCCGACCTCAGCTCTCCCGACCCGCCGCCCTCGACGCCTGGGCCAGCAGGAGGCCGGGCGGTCCGTGGCCGGCGCGGGCGAACGCCTCCCTGACGCCCAGGGCGACGAGCGGCACCGAACCCGCATCCACCAGCGCGATCGCCGAGCCGCCGAACCCGCCACCGGTCATCCGGGCGCCGAGCGCCCCGGCGTCCCGCGCTGCGGCCACGGCGGTGTCCAGCTCGGGGCTGGACACCTCGTAGTCGGCGCGCAGGGACTCGTGCGAGGTGTCGAGCAGCGGCCCGACCCCGCGCAGGTCACCGTCCCGCAGCCGGTCGACGACCTGCCGGACCCGGGCGACCTCGGTGACGACGTGCCGGGCGCGACGGCGCAGCACGTCGTCCTGGAGAGGCTCGAGGAGCGCCTCGACGTCCGCGGCGGCGCCCGGGTGGTCCGCGACCTCGCGCAACGACGGCACGCCCAGCGCCGCGGCGGCGCGCTCGCACGCGGCCCGGCGGTCGGCGTACTGGCCGTCGACCAGGCGGTGCGGCGCCCGGGTGTCGACCACCAGCAGCGCGAGCCCGTGGTCGTCCAGCGGCAGCGGGACGTGGGCGGTGGCGCCGTCCCGGCAGTCCAGGAGGAGCGCGTGGCCCGCGCGGGCCAGCAGGGCGACGGACTGGTCCATCCCGCCGGTGGGCGCCCCGGCGACCTCGTTCTCCGCGCGCACGCACGCGCGGGCGAGGCGGCGCCGGCCCGGCTCGTCGTCGTCCAGGCCGGCCAGCGACGCGACGGCGAGCGCGACGGCGCACTCCAGCGCGGCGGAGCTGGACAGCCCCGCCCCCAGCGGGACGCGGCCGTCCACGGCGACGTCGACCCCCGGGACGTCCAGCCCGTCCTCCCGCAGGGCCCAGAGCACACCCGCGGCGTACGCCGCCCACCCGTCGACCGTGCCCGGGCCGACGGAGCCGACCCGGCCCCGCCAGCCGGCGTCGTCCTGCCGGCTGACCAACCGGACGGCGTCGTCGTCGCGGCGGCGGACGGCGACCGCGGTCCGGTGCGGCAGGGCCAGCGGCAGGCACAGCCCGCCGACGTAGTCGACGTGCTCGCCGACCAGGTTCACCCGTCCCGGCGCGGACCAGACGCCGTCGGGCTCGCCGTCGAAGGACATCCGGAACGCGGCGACGGCACCGGCGGCGACCTCGGCGGCCGAGGGCGCGGGCGCGACGTCGGGGCTCATCGCCCCGTCTCCCCAGCCGGCCGGCTCACCCGGCCACCTCCCGCAACCGGTCGGCGACCGCCTCCGGGGTGGTGTCGTTGATCCACGCACCCATCGCCGACTCCGAGCCCGCCAGGTACTTGAGCCTGCCGGGGGACCGCAGCACGGAGAACAGCTGGAGGTGCAGGCGGCCCAGGTCGCGCTGCGGTCCCACGGGCGCCTGGTGCCAGCCCGCGACGTACGGCAGCCGCTGCACGCCGTCGAAGAAGCGGTCGAGCGCGGTCAGCAGCCGCAGGTAGGTGGCGGCCAGGTCGTCGCGCTCGCCGTCGTCCAGGGCGGCGAGGTCCGGCACGTCGCGGTGCGGGGCCAGGTGCACCTCGACGGGCCAGCGCGCGGCGGCGGGGACGTACGCCGTCCAGTGCTCGCCGCTGGCCACGACCCGCCGGCCGGACCGCCGCTCCGTGTCCAGGACGTCGCGCAGCAGGTTGCGCCCCGTCGCCTCGCGGTGCCGCTGCGCCTGGCGCAGCAGCGTCGCGGCGCGCGGCGGGACGAACGGGTAGGCGTAGATCTGGCCGTGCGGGTGGTGCAGGGTGACGCCGATCTCCTCGCCGCGGTTCTCGAAGCAGAAGACCTGGCGCACGCCCGGCACGGCGGACAGCTCACGGGTCCGGTCCGCCCACGCCTCGACGACGGTCCGGACCCGACCCACACCGAGGTCGGCCAGCGACGCCCCGTGGTCGTCGGAGAAGCACACCACCTCGCACCGGCCGTGGGCGGGGCGCGACGGCCACAGCGGCTGGCCGTCGACGCAGGGGGGCGGCTGCTCCGCCTCACCGGCGAAGCTGGGGAAGCGGTTCTCGAAGACCACCACGTCGTAGGCGGCCTCGGGCACCTCGGTGGGGACGGCGGGGTCGCGTGTCGGGCACAGCGGGCACTCGGCGCGCGACGGCAGGTGCGTGCGGGTCATCCGGTGCGCCGCCACGGCGACCCACTCGCCGGTCAGGACGTCGTAGCGCAGCGTCCCGGCGCCGGCGGCCGGCCCGAGGTCCCGCTGGTCGGCGGCCGTGCGGTCCGCCGCGCCGGAGACCCACGGCTCGCGGTCGTCGAAGTAGACGATCGGGCGACCGTCGGCGAGGCGGGCGGCCGTCCGGCGCACCCGGGGCCGCACCGTCGGGCGGCCGGGCCCGCTGCTCACGCGCCCTCCCGCGCGCCACCGGCCGCCGGGAGGTCCCCGGGCTCGAGCCCGTCGGCGCGGCCGGCGCCCGTGGGGGCCAGCACGAGGCGCCCGACCTGGCTGGCGACGGCCTGCCGCGCGTCGCCGGGCAGGCCGTCGTCGGTGACGAGGACGTCGACGCCGCTCAGCGGGGCGATCGTGCTCAGCGCCACCACGCCCCACTTGCTGGCGTCGGCGCACACGACGCTCGTGCGACCGCAGTCGAGCATCGCCCGGTCCGTCTCGCCCTCGACGAGGTTGGGGGTGGTCAGGCCGGCGCGGGCGTCCAGGCCGTGCACGCCGAGGAAGACCAGGTCGACGTGCAGGCCGCGCAGCGCGGCGACGGCGACCGGTCCGACCAGGGCGTCGGACGGGGTGCGCACCCCGCCGGTGAGCACCACCGTGAGGTCCTTGCGCTGGCTGTCGTGCATGAGCTGGGCGACCGGGACGGAGTTCGTCACCACGGTCAGCTCCGGCACGTCGAGCAGCTGGCGGGCCACGGCGTACGTCGTCGTCCCGGCCGACAGGGCGATCGAGGAGCCCGGCTCCACGAGCCGGGCGGCGGCCACGGCGATCGCCTGCTTCTCGTGGGTCTGCAGGGACGACTTCGCCGAGAAGCCGGGCTCGTCGGCGCTGTGCGAGCGCAGGTCCGTCGCGCCGCCGTGCACCCGGGCGACCAGCCCGCGGGCAGCGAGCGCCTCGATGTCGCGCCGGACCGTCATGTCGGACACCCCGAGGCGGGTGACGAGCTCGGACACGCGCACGCCCCCGTCCCGGCGCACCTGCTCGAGGATCAGCTCCTGCCGCTGCCGTGCCAGCACCGTGCCCCCTCAGCTCTCCCGGACGACGGCGACCCCACCGGCCGCGAGGTCCAGCCCGTCGACGTCGCCCCCCACCAGCAGGTCGACGCCGCGCACCCCCTCGACGCGCGCCGGCTCGTCGCCGTGGTTGACCGCGAACAGGTACGACCGGCCGGACCCGCGGCGGCGGACCACCTCGACGCCGGTCGGCGCGTCGGCGGCGGCCGCCACCCCGGCACCCTCGCACACGCGCGCCGTCAGCGCGTCCAGGCAGCCGGCGTCGAGCCGGGTGGCGACGTACCAGGCGCCCGCGCCGCTGCCGGGGACGGTCCGGTGGGTCACGGCGGGGACGCCGGGCACCGGGCCGTCGTCGTAGGCCAGCACGGCGCGGGCGTCGCGCAGGTGCAGGTGCTCGGTCCACAGGGTGCCCGTGCCGCCGCGGGCGTCGCCGCCGTCCGCCGCCGACACGTGGACGACGGCGTCGTCGGCAAGGGGCAGCAGCTCCTCGACGTGGACGCCGAGGAGGTCGCGGAAGGCCCCCGGGTAGCCGCCGAGGCGCACGTGGTCGTTCTCGTCGACGATGCCGGAGAAGTAGGTGACGACGACGTGGGCACCCGCCGCGGCGGCGTCGGCCACCGCGGCGGCGGTGGTGTCGCTGCACAGGTACAGCGTCGGGACGAGGACGAGCCGGTAGCCGGTCAGGTCCGTGCCGGGCGGGACGACGTCCACGGTGACGTGGGCGCGGCGCAGCGCCGCGTGCAGGTCGTGCGCGACGTCGCCGTACCGCACGCGCGAGCTGGGGTGGGCCTCCTGGTCGCACGCCCAGCCGGCCTGGTAGTCCCAGAGCAGCGCGACCTCGGCCTCGACGCGGGTGCCGACGACCTCGCCGAGCGCCCGGCAGGCCCGGCCGAGCCCGCTGACCTCGTCCCACAGCCGCGTGCCGGTGCCGGCGTGCGGCACGAGGCCGGAGTGGAACTTCTCCGCACCGGCGCGCGAGGCCCGCCACTGGAAGAACCCCAGGGTGTCGGCACCCCGGGCCACGTGCACGAGGCTGTTGCGCAGCATCTGCCCCGGTCGCTTGGCCAGGTTGACGGGCTGCCAGTTCACCGCGCTGGTCGAGTGCTCCATGAGCAGCCACGGGTCGCCGCCCGCCAGCCCGCGGGTGAGGTCGGCGGCGAACGCCAGCTCGGCCTCGGGGTCGTCCAGGGCTCCGGTGAGGTAGTGGTCGGTGCTGACGACGTCGACGTGCGGGGTCCACGCGGGGTAGTCCAGGTGCCGGAAGGAGTCCAGCGTCATGAAGTTCGTGGTGACGGGGACGCCGGGCGACAGCCGACGGAGCACGTCGAGCTCGGCGAGGTACTGGCGCAGCAGGGCGTCGGACGTGAACCGTCGGTAGTCCAGGACCTGGGTCGGGTTGGGGTGCGTGGGCGCCAGCCTGGGGGGGAGCACCTCCTCGAGCGTGGAGTAGCGCTGGCTCCAGAACGCCGTCCCCCAGGCGTCGTTGAGGGCGTCGACGTCGCCGTAGCGCTCCGCCAGCCAGACCCGGAAGGTCGCCGCGCAGCGGTCGCAGTAGCAGGGCGCGTTGTGGCAGCCGTACTCGTTCGAGACGTGCCACATGGCCAGCGCGGGGTGGTCGTGGTACCGACGGGCCAGCGTCGCCGTGACGGCGGTGGCGTGCTCGGTGAACACGGTCGAGCTCGGGCACCAGGCCTGCCGGCCCCCGGGCCACAGCGTCCGGCCCTCGCGGTCGACGGGCAGCGTGTCGGGGTGGGCCCGGGAGAACCAGGGGGGCGGGGAGGCGGTGGCGGTGGCGAGGTCGACGGCGACGCCCGCGCCGTCGAGCAGGTCCATGACCCGGTCGAGCCAGTCGAGCTCCCACCGGTCGGGCTCGGGCTGCAGCGTCGCCCACGAGAAGACACCCAGGGTGACGAAGGAGACCCCCGCCTCGCGCATCAGCGCGACGTCCTCCTCCCAGACCTCGGGTGGCCACTGCTCGGGGTTGTAGTCGCCCCCGAGGACGACGCGGTCCGACGGCCAGCTGCGCATGCCAGCAGCCTGCCCCGGCCCGCGTGGTGAAGTCAACGTGTTCCATCACGAAGTGTGTTCGGGTGTGTCCGTTGCGCCACGCTGGCGGTCGGTGCTGGTGGTGGGTGCGGTGCATCGACGGCGCCCGCGGTCGAGGACGCGCTCGGCCGAGTAGCCGTGTCCAGGTAAGGATCGCGGGTCGTGCACGTTGCCGGAACGTGTCCGCCGGACGTCTTGACAGGGGTGACCTCGACCACACAGGCTGACGAGTGATCGTGGGCGAACGTGTTGGAACGTGTTCGACCGTCGGCACCCGTCTCAGGAGGCGTCATGTCCCGTCCCCAGTCCGAGGCCGAGTACCTGGCCCGGCTCGTCCCACCGTCCGTGCGTGCCACCGCGATCGGGCGCCGCAGCCTGCTCAAGGGCGTGCTGGGCTCCGGGGCCCTGCTCGGCCTCACCGGCGGACTGGCCGCCTGCGGGTCCGACTCCGGCGGTGACGCCACCGGGTCGGTCACCTTCGGGTCCAACGAGACCGGCAACACGTTCGCGGAGCAGCGCGAGGCGATGGCCCAGGCCTTCTCCGAGGCGTCCGGGACGACGATCGACATCAACGCCGTCGACCACAACACGTTCCAGGAGAACATCAACACCTACCTGCAGGGCAACGCCGACGACGTCTTCTCCTGGTTCGCCGGCTACCGGATGCGCTTCTTCGCCGAGCAGGGCCTCATCGGGGACGTCAGCGACGTGTGGCCCATCGAGGGGATCGCCGACTCCTTCAAGGAGGCGTCCACCGGCAACGACGGCGCCCAGTACTTCGTCCCGCAGTCGTACTACCCGTGGGCCGTCTTCTACCGGAAGTCGATGTTCGCCGAGGCCGGGTACGCCGTCCCGACCACCTACGACGAGCTCATCAGCCTGTGCCAGGGCATGCAGGCCGACGGGCTGGTCCCGATCGCGTTCGGCGACAGCGACGGCTGGCCCGCGATGGGCACCTTCGACATGCTCAACATGCGCATCAACGGCTTCGACTTCCACATCTCCCTGATGGCCGGGGACGAGACGTGGGACGGTCCCGAGGTCAAGGCCGTGTTCGACCAGTGGCGCGAGCTGCTGCCCTTCCACCAGCCCGACGCGCTCGGGCGCACCTGGCAGGAGGCCGCCCAGACCCTGCAGCGCCGCGAGGCGGGCCTGTACATCCTCGGGACGTTCCTCAACGAGCAGTTCCCCGACGACGAGGACGACCTGGACTTCTTCACCTTCCCCGAGATCGACCCGTCCATCGGCGCGGGCGCGATCGACGCCCCCATCGACGGCTTCTGCATGTCCGCCGACCCGGACAACGAGGAGGGCGCCAAGGAGTGGCTGGCGTTCCTCGCCTCCCCGGAGGCCGCCGACGCCGCCGCGAGCACCGGCCTGCCGTTCATCGCCGCGAACTCCCAGGCCGACACGAGCCAGTACTCCGAGCTGCAGAAGAAGTCCGTCGAGCTCGTCAGCCAGGCCGAGAACATCGCCCAGTTCCTCGACCGCGACACCCGGCCGGACTTCGCCTCCACCGTGATCATCCCCGCGCTGCAGCGGTTCATCGGCAACCCCGACGACGTCGACTCGCTGGTCGCCGACATCGAGAGCCAGAAGAAGACGATCTTCGTCGACTGACGCCGGGGCCCGGTCCCCGCGAGCGCGGGGGCCGGGCGCCGCCGACCCCTGGAGGACCCGTGTCGACGACTGCCGAGCCCGTCGCGCCGCAGACCGCCCGCACACCACCGCCGCCGCGCCGCGACCGCCGGCTGAACGGCCGCGACCGGCTCACCGTGGCGCTCTTCGTCGCGGTGCCCACCCTGTTCGTCGTCCTGCTCGTGTGGCTGCCCGCCCTGGCGTCGGTCGCCCTGTCGTTCGCCCGGTGGGCCGGCTTCGGTGGTGTCGAGGACATCGAGTGGATCGGCCTGGAGAACTACCGCAACCTCGCCACGAACTACCCGCCCTTCTGGCCGGCGCTGCAGAACAACCTCGTCTGGCTGCTGGCCACCTTCCTCGTCTTCACCCCGCTCGGCATCTTCTTCGCCGTGCTGCTGGACAAGGAGATCCGTGGCAGCCGCTTCTACCAGACGGCCCTCTACCTGCCGGTGGTCCTGTCGCTGGCCCTGATCGGCTTCATCTGGCAGCTGATCTACTCGCGCGACCAGGGCCTGCTCAACGGCGTCCTCGGCACCCAGGTCGACTGGTACGGCGACCCGGACGTCAACCTCTGGGCGGTCCTCGTGGCCTTCGGCTGGCGGCACACCGGCTACGTCATGCTGCTGTACCTGGCCGGGCTCAAGGGCGTGGACAACGCGCTGCGCGAGGCGGCCCAGATGGACGGGGCCTCCCAGGTGCAGACGTTCTTCCGCGTCGTGTTCCCCGTGATGCGCCCGATCAACGTCATCGTGCTCGTCATCGTCGTCATCGAGTCGCTGCGCGCGTTCGACATCGTGTGGGTCATCAACCGCGGGACCAACGGCCTCGAGCTCATCGCCGCGCTGCTCACCCAGAACGTCGTCGGCGAGGCCAGCAGGATCGGGTTCGGGTCGGCGATGGCGGTCATCATGCTGCTCATCTCCTCCGTGTTCATCACCGTGTACCTGCGGGTCGTCTTCACGGAGGACCGGCGATGAGCGCCACCGCACCCCCCGCCACTCGCGGCGACGCGCCGGCCGCGCCGGACCGCCGCCGTCGGGGCACCCGGCCCGCGCGCGTCGTCCTGCACGTCTTCCTGCTCGTGGTCGCCGTCGGCTGGCTGTTCCCCGTCGCGTGGGCGGTGCTCAACTCCTTCCGCGACTACGCGTACACCTCGCAGAACGGCTACCTGTCCCTCGGCGGGTGGACGCTCGACAACTACGTCACCGCCTGGGAGCGGGGCGACTTCGGCCGCAGCTTCGTCAACTCGCTGGTCATCACCGTGCCCGCCGTCCTGCTCGTGCTGGCGCTGTCGAGCTGCGCGGCCTTCGTCCTGGCCCGGTTCAGCTACCGGTTCAACCTGCTCATGCTGGGCGTCTTCCTCGCCGCCAACCTGCTGCCGCCGCAGGCGCTGCTGGTGCCGGTGTTCCGCGCCTACCGGCTGATCGAGGTGCCGGAGTGGTTCAGCGACACCGGGACGCTCCTCGGCAGCCACTGGGGCCTCGTCCTCGTCAACGTCGCCTTCCAGCTCGGGTTCTGCACCTTCGTCCTCAGCAACTACATGAAGACGCTGCCGCACGAGATCTACGAGTCCGGCATGCTCGACGGCGCCAGCGTCTGGCGCCAGTTCTGGCAGCTCACGCTGCCGCTGTGCCGGCCCGCCCTCGCGGCGCTCGCCGTGCTGCAGACCACGTGGATCTACAACGAGTTCTTCTGGGCGACGGTGCTGCTGCAGCGGGGGGACAAGTTCCCCATCACCAGCTCCCTGAACAACCTGCGCGGCCAGTTCTTCGTCGACTACAACCTGCTGTCGGCGGGGTCCGTCCTCGTGGCGCTGCCCGTGCTGCTCGTGTTCTTCCTCCTCCAGCGGCACTTCGTCGCCGGGCTGACGCTGGGGTCGACCAAGGGATGAGCCCGCCGCCGGCCTCCGAGCAGCCGCGCGTGGTGACCCTGCGCGCCGCCGGGACGGCGCTCGTCCTGGACGTCGCCGGCCCCGACCTGCCGCGCGTCCTGCACTGGGGCGCCGACCTCCCGGACGGTGCGGACGACGGTCCGGACGGCCCGCTGGGCCTGCTCGCCGCAGGCGCCCCACCGGTCCCGCACAGCGCGCTGGACGAGCCGTGGACGCTCACGCTCCTCCCCTCGGAGGCGGACGGCTGGTCCGGGACACCGGGCGTCGAGGTGCACCGGGCCGGCTGCGGCGCCCCGCCGCGCTGGGTGACGGTGGAGCAGCCCGTCGTCGTGCGCGACGCCACCGGGGGAGGCACGGTCACCGCGCGCGCCGAGGACGCCGCCCTGGGTGCGCGCGTCGAGGTGGTCCTCGCGCTCGACGCCCACGGGGTCGTCGTCGTCTCCACCACCCTGACCGACCTCGCCGACGCGCGGGACGCGCCCGACCCGACGGCCACGACGGGCCGGGCGCCGCTCGACGTCCTCGCCGTCCGGACCCTGCTGCCGCTGCCGGGGCAGGCGACCGACGTCCTCGACCTGACGGGACGGTGGACGCGCGAGCGCGCCCCGCAGCGCCGTCCGCTGCTGCACGGCGCGCACCGGCGGACCGGTCGTCGTGGGCGCACCGGGCACGACGCGCCCCTCCTGCTGTGCGCCGGCACCCCCGGGTTCGGGTTCGGCGCCGGCGAGGTGTGGGCGGCGCACCTGGCGTGGAGCGGTGACCACGAGCACCTCGTCGAGCGGCTGCCCGAGGGAGCCGGCCGGCACGCCGCCGTCCTCGGTGCCGGGGAGCTCCTGCGTCCCGGCGAGGTGCGGCTGCCCGCGGGCGGCTCCTACCGCGCCCCGGACGTCGTCCTGGCCTGGTCGGGGGAGGGGCTGGACGGGCTCTCGGACCGGCTCCACCGCCGGCTGCGGGCCCGGCCCGGCCACCCGAGGTCGCCGCGCCCGGTCGTGCTCAACACGTGGGAGGCGGTCTACTTCGACCACGACCTGGACCGCCTGCGCGCCCTGGCCGACACCGCCGCGGCGGTCGGGGTCGAGCGCTTCGTCCTCGACGACGGCTGGTTCCTCGGCCGGCGCGACGACCGGCGGGGGCTGGGGGACTGGCAGGTCGACCCGGGCGTGTGGCCCGACGGGCTGCACCCGCTGGTCGACCACGTCAGGTCCCTCGGCCTGCAGGTCGGGCTCTGGGTGGAGCCGGAGATGGTGAACCTCGACTCCGAGCAGGTCCGCAGCCACCCCGAGCGGGTCCTCGGGCGCCGGGGGCGGCCGCCGCGGTCGTGGCGCCACCAGCACGTGCTGGACCTGACCGACCGCTCCGCGTGGCAGGAGGTGCTGGACCGGCTCGACGCGCTCGTCACCGAGTACCGGCTGGACTACCTCAAGTGGGACCACAACCGCGACCTGCACGAGGCGGTCGTGCCCGGCCCGGACGGTCCCGCGCCGGGGGTGCGCGCCCAGACCCTGGCCGCGTACGCCCTGCTCGACGAGCTGCGCCGGCGCCACCCGCACCTGGAGGTCGAGAGCTGCGCGAGCGGCGGGGCCAGGGTCGACCTGGGGGTGATCGAGCGCACCGACCGGGTCTGGGCGTCGGACTGCAACGACCCCGTCGAGCGCCAGCTCGTCCAGCGGTGGACGCAGCTGCTCCTGCCCCCGGAGCTGGTGGGCACCCACGTCGGGCCGGCGACCGCGCACACCACGGGCCGCACCACCGACCTCGGCGTCCGGCTGGTCACGGCCCTGTTCGGCCACGCCGGCCTCGAGTGGGACCTCACCGCCTGCACGGGCGAGGAGCTGGACGCCGTCGCGGCGTGGGTGCGCCTGCACCGCGAGCTGCGCTCGCTGCTGCACACCGGCCGGGTCGTGCGGGCCGACCCGCCGCACGGCCCGCCCGCCGCCGACGGCCGGGACGACGACCCGGAGGTGCTGCACGGCGTCGTCGCCCCCGACCGCTCCGAGGCGGCGCTGGCGTGGGTGCGGCTGACCACCGGTCGCGACGCCGTCCCCGGTGCCCGGCGGCTGCCCTGGCTGGACCCCGGGCTCCGGTACCGCGTGCGCGTGCGCACCGAGGTGGGCGTCGCCCGCGCGGTCCAGACCCGGCCGCCGGGCTGGTGGGACGCGGCCTGCGCCGGCGGCCTGCTGGTCTCCGGTTCGGTGCTGGTGCACGCGGGTCTGGCGATGCCGGTGCTGGGCCCGGCGCAGGCGGTGGTCCTGCACCTCGTCGCGGAGCGGGCCTGACACAATGCCGCCCATGCCGGACGCGACCGACGAGACCTCGTCCTCGCCCGGGACGGTCGAGGGCGCCGGTCGGCGCCCGCGGCTGTTCTCCGGGATGCAGCCCACCAGCGACTCGCTGCACCTGGGCAACTACCTGGGGGCGCTGCGCCAGTGGGTGGCGATGCAGGACGACCACGAGGCGATCTACTGCGTCGTCGACCTGCACGCGATCACCGTCGACCAGGACCCGGCCCGGCTGCGCGAGCGGACCCGCCGCACCGCGGCCCAGTACCTGGCCGCCGGGGTGGACCCCCGGCGCTCGACGCTGTTCGTGCAGAGCCACGTCGCCGAGCACAGCCAGCTCGCCTGGGTGCTCGGCTGCCTGACCGGCTTCGGCGAGGCGGGCCGGATGACCCAGTTCAAGGACAAGGCCTCCAAGCAGGGGACGGACCGCACCACGGTGGGCCTGTTCACCTACCCCGTGCTGATGGCCGCCGACGTCCTCCTCTACGACGCCGACCGGGTCCCCGTCGGCGAGGACCAGCGCCAGCACCTCGAGCTCACCCGCAACCTCGCGCAGCGGTTCAACTCCCGCTACGGCCGCACCTTCGTCGTCCCGGAGCCGCGGATCGTCAAGGAGACGGCGAAGATCACCGACCTGCAGGAGCCGACCGCGAAGATGAGCAAGTCGGCGTCCGCGCCGAACGGCATCATCGAGCTGCTCGACGACCCGAAGGCCGTCGCCAAGCGCATCCGGTCGGCGGTCACCGACACGGGCCGCGAGGTCGTGTACGACCCGGAGGGCAAGCCCGGGGTGTCCAACCTGCTGACGATCTACTCGGCACTGACCGACCGCACCATCGAGGACCTGCAGGACGCCTACGACGGCCGCGGGTACGGCGACCTCAAGAAGGACCTCGCCGAGGTGGTCGTCGACGCGCTGTCCCCCATCCGGGAGCGCGCCACCACCTACCTGGAGGACCCGGCCGAGCTGGACGCCGTCCTCGCCGACGGCGCCGAGCGCGCCGGGACGATCGCCCGTGACACCCTCGCCCGGGTCTACGACCGCGTCGGGTTCCTGCCCGGGGCGCGGTGATGGACGCCGCCGCGCAGCCCGGTGACGACGAGGTCGTCATCGGCGTGGCCATCGCCGTGCCCGAGCCCTACGCCACGGAGCTGACGCGCTGGCGCGACTCCTTCGGTGACCCCCTCGCGGACGCCATCCCCGCCCACGTCACGCTGCTGCCGCCGACCGTCGTGGCCCGGGACGCCCTGCCGGCCGTCCGCGACCACCTGTCGCAGGTGGCCGGCCGCGAGCGCGCGTTCGACATGCGCCTGCGGGGCACGGGGACGTTCCGCCCCGTCTCGCCCGTCGTCTTCGTCCAGGTGGCCGAGGGGCTCGCCGAGTGCGAGCAGGTCGAGCGGGGGGTGCGCTCCGGGGTGCTGGAGCGCGAGCTGAGCTTCTACTACCACCCGCACGTCACCGTCGCCCACCACCTCTCCGACGAGGCGCTCGACCGCGCCTTCGCCGCCCTGGCGGACTACGAGGTGACCTTCCACGTCCCGGGCTTCGACCTGTTCGAGCACGGCGCGGACGGCGTGTGGCGGCCGCAGGAGCGGTTCTGCTTCCAGCCGGAGCGCCGCAGGACGCCGCGGTGAGGGCGCTGCTGGGACGCGTGACGGCATCGCGCCCCGTGCGCACCTGGCAGCACTACGGCCAGCGCCGGGGCAACCTGCTGGCCGGTGGCATCGCGTTCACCGCCCTGTTCTCCGTCGGGGCGAGCCTCGTCGTCGGGTTCACCGTGCTGGGCACGGTGCTCGGGCGCGACAGCGAGCTGCGAGACCGGGTCCTGGCCGCCGTCGACGAGCAGCTGCCCGGTCTGCTGGACCTGCCACCGGACGGCGGCCTCGTCGCGCCGGAGGACCTGTTCGCGGCCGACGTGCTGAGCTGGACCGGGGTCGTCGCGTTCGTCCTCGCGCTCGTCAGCGGCGTGCGGTGGGTCGGGGCCATCCGGCAGGGGATCCGGTCCGTCTTCGTGCTGCCGACGGAGGACGCGTTCGTCGTCCGGCAGATGGCGCGCGACGCCGCGGTCCTGGCCACGCTGGGGTTGGCGGTGCTCGCCTCCGCGGTCCTCGGGCTGGTGGTGTCGACGGCGGCCGAGTGGCTGCTGGGCCTCGTGGGGGTGGAGGACTCGCCCGTCGGGGCGTTCCTCCTGCGGGCGCTCGGCGTGCTCGTCGTGCTGGCGGTGGACACGGGCATCCTGCTCGTGCTGTTCCGGTGGCTCGCCGGGGTCCGGGTGCCGATCGACGCGCTGCGCAGCGGTGCGCTCGTCGGCGCCGTGGGCATCGGGGTGCTCAAGCTCTTCGGTGGCCTGCTCCTCGGCGCCACCGGCGGCTCGAACCCGCTGCTGGCGGGTAGCGCGGTGCTGGCCGGCCTGCTGCTGTGGATGAACATCATGTCGCGCGTGGTCCTGCTGGCCGCGGCCTGGGCCGCCACGCACCGCCGTCCCGAGCCGGAGCCGCTGCCGGCGTCCGCGGTCGGGGAGCCGGCCGCCCCGCGTGCCACCGCCGCGGGCCCGCGCGCGCCGCTGACGCCCTCGTTCGGCCAGCGGTCGGCGGACCGCACCACTCTGGCCGCCGGCGCGGTCCTCGGCGCGATCGCGCTGACCGGTGCGCGTGCCGTGGCCGGCGCGGCCCGGACCGTCAGGGACGGTCTGCGCTCCTCGGACTGACCGGCTCGCGGCGTCCTGCCGGTGGTGCGGTGCGGCTGCGAGGGCCTGTGGAGCGGCTGGCGGACCGTCGTCGCGACCGGAGCCGTCGGCGCACCAGGACGCGGGCCCGCAGGAGCACCACGGCCGCCGCGAGCAGGGCCAGCGCGGTGAGCAGGGCGCGCACCGGCCACGGGAGCCCCGAGCCGTCGTCGACGCCCGCCGCGGCGCGGGCCTGCGTGCTCGCGCCGGTCCCCGCGATCCCGCCGCCCTCCGCGGAGACACCGTCCTCACCGGGGGCGGGCCCCGTGGCGAGCCGCCCCACGGGCTCGGCCGCCGGGTTGGCGAACGCCCAGTCGAGCAGGTCGCGCGCCGGGCGCCAGCTCGGCCCCTCGACGCGCAGCACCGCGACCACGTACGTGCGGCTGTCGCGCCGGGCCGCGCCGAGGAAGCTCCCGCGGGCCAGCTCGGTGTAGCCGTTCTTCAGACCCAGGGTGCCCTCGTAGCCGCCGAGGAGCCGGTTGTGGTTGCCCACCTCGTACGTCGGCCGGGAGGGGTCGCCGGCGACCCCTGCCCCCGGGAAGGCGTAGCGGGGGGTCGTCATCACCTCGACGAGCCACTCCTGCTCCAGGGCGGCCCGGCCGACCACCGCGAGGTCGTGGGCGGTCGTCACCTGCTCCGGGTGGTCCAGCCCGCTCGTGTTGCGCACGACGGTGGACGTCGCCCCGGCCGCCTCCGCGACCTCCTGCATCCGCCGCACCGCCGGCTCCTGACCGCCGGCCAGCTCCGCCAGCGCCGTCGCGGTGTCGTTCCCGCTGCCGAGCAGCAGACCGTGCACGAGGTCGTCGACGGAGTACGTGGAGCCCTCGACCAGGCCGACCTTGCTGCCGTCGACGGCCGCGTCCTCGAACCGGGCGGTGTAGCGCGCCTGCGGGTCGATCCGCGGCACCAGGGCCATCGCGGTGAGGACCTTCAGCGTGCTCGCCGGGGCGAGGGGGTCGTGCGCGCCGTAGGAGGCCAGGACGTCGCCGGTGTCGGCGTCGGCGACGAGCCACGCGGCCGCGGGGACAGGGGGGAGCGGCGAGGCGGCGGGGTCGACGTGGACACCCGGCTCGGCCAGGGGCGTGGCGACGGCCCTCCCGGGCGCGACGAGCGCGGCGAGGACGACGGAGAGCGCCAGCGCCAGCACCATGGCCAGCCGGACGCGACCCGCGGGTGGTCGCCGGACCACCGGCGGACGGCGCGGGTCCGCGGGCAGGACGACGGGTCGCGGACGCATCGACGGCCACGCTAGCCGGAGCGTGAGCCGCTCCGGCCGACGTGGCCGTCGTGTCGTCCCGGACCCGCCGCCCGGGTGCTGGTCGGATCGTGCAGGTCGGATCGTGCAGGTCAGATCGTGCAGGTCAGACCTTGCGGGTCAGCAGCGCCTGCTTCACCTCGGCGATCGCCTTGGTGACCTCGATGCCGCGCGGGCACGCCTCGGTGCAGTTGAACGTGGTGCGGCAGCGCCACACGCCCTCGCGGTCGTTGAGGATCTCCAGGCGCAGGTCACCGCCCTCGTCGCGGCTGTCGAAGATGAAGCGGTGCGCGTTGACGATCGCGGCCGGGCCGAAGTACTGCCCGTCGGTCCAGAACACGGGGCAGGACGACGTGCACGCGGCGCACAGGATGCACTTGGTCGTGTCGTCGAACCGCTCCCGGTCGGCCGACGACTGGATCCGCTCCCGGGTCGGCTCGTGCCCGGTGGTGATGAGGAACGGCATGATCTCGCGGTAGGACTGGAAGAACGGCTCCATGTCCACGACGAGGTCCTTCTCGACCGGCAGGCCCTTGATCGGCTCGACGGTGATCGGCTTGTCCGGGTTGAGGTCCTTGACGAGGATCTTGCACGCCAGCCGGTTGCGGCCGTTGATCCGCATCGCGTCGGAGCCGCACACCCCGTGGGCGCACGACCGCCGGAAGGTCAGCGACCCGTCCTGCTCCCACTTGATCTTGTGCAGGGCGTCGAGCACCCGGTCGGTGCCGTGCACCGTGACCCGGTAGTCCTCCCAGTGCGGGGCGTCGTCCTGCTCGGGCTGGTACCGGCGGACGCGCAGCGTCACCTCGAAGCTCGGGACGGCGCCGACCTCCTCGCCCTTCTCCTGCTGCTTGACCTGCTCGCGGGCGGCCTTCTCGTCCTCGGGGTCGGGCTCGACCGGCTGCTCCGTCGCCGCGGCGCCGCCGGCCTCGTCCCGCGGGGCCCCTGCCGGCTGCGCCGCGTCGGACGCCTGGGCCGGCTTGTCCTCGCCCGTGGTGGAGGTCTCGGGGTCGACGGGCGGGGTGCCCTGGGGCGTGCTGGTGCCCTGGGGGTCGCCCGTGCCGAAGACCTTGTCCCTCGCGCTCATGTCGTCCGCCATCAGTACTTGCGCTCCATCGGCTGGTAACGGGTGGTGACCACCGGCTTGTAGTCCAGCCGGACGGACCACGGGGTCTCGGGGGAGTGGACTCCGGCGTCCGCGACGCCCGCCTCGAGGTGCCGGTACGCCATCGTGTGGCGCATGAAGTTGACGTCGTCCCGGTTGGGGTAGTCCTCCCGGAAGTGCCCGCCGCGCGACTCGTTGCGCGCCCTGGCGGAGACGACCGAGACCTCGGCGAGGTCGAGCAGGAAGCCCAGCTCGACCGCCTCGAGCAGGTCCGTGTTGTACCGCTTGCCCTTGTCCTGGACGGAGACGTTCGCGTACCGGGCCCGCAGGGCGTGGATGTCGTTCTCGGCCTGCTTGAGGCTGGCCTCCGTGCGGTACACCTGCGCGTTGCGGTCCATCGTCTCCTGCAGCTCGGTGCGCAGGGCCGCGACCCGCTCGCCGGCCGGGCGCTCGCGGATCGACTCCAGCAGCGAGACGACCTCGCGGTCCGGGTCCTGCGGGAGCGGCACCGGCGTCGCCGACAGGGCGTACTCGGCGGCCGCGATGCCCGCGCGGCGGCCGAACACGTTGATGTCCAGCAGCGAGTTGGTCCCGAGGCGGTTCGATCCGTGGACGGAGACGCAGGCCACCTCGCCGGCGGCGTACAGGCCGGGGACGACGGTGTCGTTGTCGCGCAGCACCTCCGCCTCGACGTTGGTCGGGATGCCGCCCATCGCGTAGTGGGCCGTGGGGTAGACCGGCACGGGCTCGGTGTACGGCTCGACCCCGAGGTAGGTGCGCGCGAACTCGGTGATGTCCGGGAGCTTGGCGTCGATGTGCGCCGGCTCGAGGTGCGTCAGGTCGAGCAGCACGTAGTCCTTGTTCGGCCCGCACCCGCGACCCTCGCGGACCTCGTTGGCCATCGACCGCGCCACGATGTCGCGCGGCGCGAGGTCCTTGATCGTGGGGGCGTAGCGCTCCATGAAGCGCTCGCCCTCGCTGTTGCGCAGGATGCCGCCCTCGCCGCGGGCCGCCTCCGACAGCAGGATCCCGAGCCCGGCCAGCCCGGTCGGGTGGAACTGGAAGAACTCCATGTCCTCCAGGGGCAGGCCGCGACGGAACGCGATGCCCATGCCGTCGCCGGTGAGGGTGTGCGCGTTCGAGGTGGTCTTGAAGACCTTGCCGTACCCGCCGGTGGCGAACACGACGGACTTGGCCTCGAAGACGTGGATCTCGCCGGTCGCCAGCTCGTAGGCGACGACGCCGGCGGTGCGCTGCTCGCCGTCCACCTCGTTCATCAGTAGGTCCAGGACGTAGAACTCGTTGAAGAACTCGACCTGGTGCTTGACGCAGTTCTGGTAGAGCGTCTGCAGGATCATGTGGCCCGTGCGGTCGGCCGCGTAGCAGGAGCGGCGGACGGCGGCCTCGCCGTGGTTGCGGGTGTGGCCGCCGAACCGGCGCTGGTCGATCCGGCCCTCGGGCGTGCGGTTGAACGGCAGACCCATCTTCTCGAGGTCGAGGACCGCGTCGATGGCCTCCTTGCACATCACCTCGGCGGCGTCCTGGTCGACGAGGTAGTCACCGCCCTTGACGGTGTCGAAGGTGTGCCACTCCCAGTTGTCCTCCTCGACGTTCGCGAGGGCCGCGCACATGCCGCCCTGGGCGGCGCCGGTGTGGGAGCGGGTCGGGTAGAGCTTGGTCAGCACCGCGGTGCGGGCGCGCTGGCCGGCCTCGAGGGCCGCGCGCATCCCGGCGCCCCCGGCCCCGACGATGACGACGTCGTACCTGTGGATGTTCATGGTCTCTCCTGCGGGTCGGGCCGGCTCAGCTGCAGAACGACGGCAGCAGCGCGGGGTCCGCGCCGCTCGGGCACGGCTCGAAGGTGAAGATCACGAGGGTGCCGAGGACGACCGTCAGGACGAAGGCCGCGTACAGCAGCATCTTCAGCCAGAAGCGCGTGCCGTCGCGCTCGGCGTAGTCGTTGATGATGGTGCGGACGCCGTTCGTGCCGTGGATCATCGCCAGCCAGAGCATCGCCAGGTCCCAGACCTGCCAGAACGGCGAGGACCACTTGCCGGCGACGAACGCGAAGTTCACGGACTTGATGCCCTCGCCGACCATCAGGTTGACGAAGAGGTGCCCGATGACGAGGACGACGAGCAGCAGGCCCGACATCCGCATGAACACCCAGCTGTACAGCTCGTAGTTGCTCCGGGTGGACTTGCGGCGCGTGTAGGGGGACCGCGGGGTGTCCAGGGCGGGTGCGCTCACGGGTCAGCCTCCGAAGACGATGCCGAGGTGGCGGATGAGGAAGGGGACCATCAGCAGGACCCACACGCCCAGCACGCCCCACAGGAGCTGGCGGTGGTAGCGGGTGCCCTTCGACCAGAAGTCGACCAGCATCACGCGGACGCCGTTGAAGGCGTGGAAGAGCACGGCCCCCACGAGGCCGACCTCGGCCAGGCCGACGACCGGGTTCTTGTAGTGCTCGATGACCTCGTCGTACAGCTCCGGGGAGACCCGCACCAGCGAGGTGTCGAGGACGTGCACGAGCAGGAAGATGAAGATCAGGAAGCCCGTGATCCGGTGGGCGACCCAGGACCACATGCCCTCGCGGCCTCGGTACAGGGTCCCCTGCGGTCTGGCCGGTGCGGGCGCGGCAGGTGCACTCACGACAGTCCCTCCTCGTCGGCACGCGCCGTCACGCGAGAAGGGGCCGACGGCGGCGTCAGATGACATCTCACTGTAGTGACGCCCAGCACGCAGGGCCCGCACGGGGCGGCGTTCGTGAGAAATGCCTCAGGCCGTGCCAGGGTCCTCGGTCCCGTCTCCCGGCCCGCTGCTCACCCCGGACCGGGGGACGCGGCCGGCGTCGGGCCCGACCCCACCACCTGCGCCCCCGCCGCCGAGCCGGCAGCGGGACGGGCCACCGCGCCCGGCGCGAGCACCGTCCGGTAGTGCCCGAGCAGCTCGTCGCCGGCCCGCGTCCACGACCGCGGCAGCACCAGGCGGCGGCCCGCCTCCCCCGCGCGGGCCCGCAGCACCGGGTCGGCGGCCAGCGTCCCCACCGCCCGGGTCAGCGCCGCCTCGTCCCCCGGGGCGACGAGCAGCCCGCTGACGCCGTCCGCGACCACGTCGAGCGGACCACCGGCGGCCGGCGCGACGACGGGGACCGCGCTGGCCATCGCCTCCTGCAGGGTCTGGCCGAACGTTTCCTCGGTCCCGGGGTGGACGAAGACGTCCAGCGCGGCGTAGGCGGTCGCCAGCGCCACGCCGTCCAGCCGCCCCGTCAGGACGGCGTCCGTCCCGGCGAGCCGCCGCCGCAGCCAGGGCAGGCTCGGCCCGTCGCCCACGACCACGAGGCGGACCCCGGGCAGCCGCGCGAGCGGGACCAGCCGCTCCGGGGACTTCTCCGGCGCCACCCTGCCGACGTAGCCGACGACCACGCGGTCGCCCGCGGCCAGCGCAGCCCGCAGCCGCCGTCCCGCCGGGGACGTGCGGTGACCGGGGTGGAAGCCCGCCGCGTCCACCCCGCGGCCCCACAGGGCGGTCCGGTCGATCCCGGCCGCCGCCAGGTCGGCCATCGTGCTGCTCGACGGCGCCAGGGTGAGGTCGGCCATCCGGTGCACGGTGCGCAGCCAGCGCCAGACCGGCGCGCGCGCCGCCCCCAGCCCGTGCCGGCGGGCGAACCCCGCCACGTCCGTCTGGAACACGGCGACCGACGGGAGCCCGCAGCGCCCGGCGTGCGCGAGCGCGTGCGCCCCCAGCACGAAGGGGGACGCGGCGTGCAGGACGTCGGCGCGGGCCCGGTCCAGCGCCCGGACCAGGGTCCGGGTCGGCACGCCGAGGCGGAAGCCGCGCAGCGTCACCGCCGGCACCGTCACGACCGGCCAGTCCCCGTGCCGGCCGGCGTACCGGCTCGGAGCCGGTCCGGGGCAGACGACGACGCCCTCGTGCCCCCGCTGCGACAGGTGGTCCAGGACCCGCAGCACGCTCGTCGTGACGCCGTTGGCGCTCGGCAGGAAGGACTCGGTGACCACGGCGACGCGCACGCGCCCACGGTCCCGGCCGACGGTGACGCCGGGCCGACGACGACCCGTCGCCGCGGGGACGTCCGGGGGAACGGCCTGCCCCGACTGTGACACCGTGTGACACAGTACGGCCGCATGACCGTCGACGGCTTCTACGCGCTGGTTCCCGCAGGCGGGGCCGGTACCCGCCTGTGGCCCCTGTCGCGGGCCGGGGCCCCCAAGTTCCTGCACGACCTGACCGGCACGGGGCGCTCGCTGCTGCAGTCCACCTGGGACCGGCTGGTGCCGCTCGCCGGCCCCAAGCGCCTGCTCGTGGTGACGGGGGCGGCGCACGGGGACGCCGTCCGGGCCCAGCTGCCGCAGCTGCCCACCGTGAACCTCCTCCTCGAGCCCTCGCCGCGCGAGTCGATGGCCGCCATCGGCCTGGCCGCGGCGGTGGTGCTCGCCCGCGACCCCGAGGCGGTCGTCGGCTCCTTCGCCGCCGACCACAGCATCGGTGACGACGAGGCCTTCGCAGCGTCCGTGCGCCAGGCCGTCGCCACCGCCCGGGCGGGGGCGGTGGTCACCATCGGGATCACGCCGACGCACCCCGCGACGGGCTTCGGCTACGTCCGCCCCGGCGCGCCGATGCAGGCGGACGGCGCGCCGGACGCGCTGCGGGTGGAGGAGTTCGTCGAGAAGCCCGACGCCGCCACCGCCGCGGGCTACGTCGAGGCCGGCTACCTGTGGAACGCGGGGATGTTCGTGTCGCGGGCCGACGTGCTGCTCGACCACCTGCGGACCCACCAGAGCAGCCTGCACGAGGGCGTGACGACCATCGCCGACGCGTGGGGGACCCCCGACTACGACGAGGTGATGGCCCGCACCTGGCCGGGGCTGACCCGCATCGCCATCGACCACGCCATCGCGGAGCCGGTCGCCGCGACGGGGGGCGTGGCCGTCGTCCCGGGGGACTTCGGCTGGGACGACGTCGGGGACTGGCGCTCGCTCGCGGGCCTGCTGCCGGCCGGGACGACGGTCGCGGGCGGTGCGGACGGCGTGCAGGTCCTGGGTGACCCCGGTCAGGTGGTCGCCCAGGACGCCTCCGGCCTCGTCGTGCCCACGGCCGGCCGGATGGTGGCGGTCCTGGGCCTGCAGGACGTCGTCGTGGTGGACACCCAGGACGCGGTCCTCGTCAGCACCCGCTCGCGTGCCCAGGAGGTCAAGGGCCTGGTCGCGGCGCTGAAGGGCGCGGGTCGCGTCGACCTCACCTGAGCCGGCCGCCCGGAGGTGGGCGCCGGCCCGCCCCCGAGCGGTGTGAGCCGGGCAACTCCGCGCCGTCGTCGCGGGGTCTCGCGGCTACAGTCACGCGCATGGCAGACAGCACCGGTGCCGACAGCACGACCAGCCCGCAGGACGCCCCTCCCGGGCGCGCGCCGGCCGCCGACCCCGGGGGCAGCACGGAGTCGGGGCTGCCGCTGCACGCGGTGTACGGCCCGGAGGCCCTCGACGGCTGGGACGCCGGCGAGCGGCTCGGCCGGCCGGGCGCCTACCCGTTCACCCGCGGCGTCTACCCGTCGATGTACACGGGCCGGCCCTGGACGATGCGCCAGTACGCCGGGTTCGGCACCGCCAAGGAGTCCAACGAGCGCTACCACCAGCTGGTCAGCGCGGGCACCGGTGGGCTGAGCGTCGCGTTCGACCTGCCCACGCAGATGGGCTACGACTCGGACGAGGCGATCGCCCACGGGGAGGTCGGCAAGGTCGGCGTGGCGATCGACTCGCTCGAGGACATGCGGGTCCTGTTCGGCGGGATCCCGCTCGACGAGGTGTCCACGTCGATGACCATCAACGCGCCGGGCTCGGTGCTGCTGCTGCTGTACCAGCTCGTCGCGGCCGAGCAGGGTGTCGACGGGGCGAAGCTCACCGGCACGATCCAGAACGACGTGCTCAAGGAGTACATCGCCCGGGGCACCTACATCTTCCCGCCGGCGGAGTCCCTGCGGCTGGTCAGCGACGTCTTCGCGTACTGCGCGAAGGAGCTCCCGCGCTGGAACACCATCTCGATCTCGGGCTACCACATGGCCGAGGCCGGGGCGACGCCCGCGCAGGAGGTCGCCTTCACGCTCGCCAACGCCAAGGAGTACGTGCGTGCGGCGCAACGCGCCGGTCTGACGGTCGACGACGTCGCACCGCGGCTGTCCTTCTTCTTCGTCGCCCGGACGACGTTCCTGGAGGAGGTCGCGAAGTTCCGCGCCGCCCGGCGGATCTGGGCGCGGATCGTGCGCGAGGAGTTCGGCAGCACCAACCCCAAGTCCCAGATGCTGCGGTTCCACACCCAGACCGCCGGGGTGCAGCTGACCGCCCAGCAGCCCGAGGTGAACCTCGTCCGCGTCGCGCTGCAGGGCCTCGGGGCGGTCCTCGGCGGGACGCAGAGCCTGCACACCAACTCCTACGACGAGGCGATCGCGCTGCCGACGGAGAAGGCGGCCCGGCTCGCGCTGCGGACGCAGCAGGTCATCGCCTACGAGACGGACGTGACCAAGACCGTCGACCCGTTCGCCGGCTCCTACGTCGTCGAGTCGATGACCGACGAGCTCGAGGAGGCGATCACGGCGCTGATCGACGCGGTCGAGGACCGCGGCGGTGCGGTCGCCGCGATCGAGCAGGGCTTCCAGAAGGAGGAGATCGAGCGCTCCGCGTACCGGATCAGCCAGCAGATCGACTCCGGCGAGCGCACGGTGGTCGGGGTCAACCGGTTCACCGTGGACGCCGACGAGCCGTACGAGCCCCTGCGGGTGGACCCGGCGATCGAGGCCGAGCAGTGCGAGCGGCTGCGGGTGCTTCGCTCGGAGCGCGACCAGGCGGCCGTGGACGCGGCCCTGGACGCCATGAAGCGGGCCGCGTCGGGGACGGACAACGTGCTGTACCCGATGCGCGACGCGCTGGCGGCCCGCGCCACGGTCGGCGAGGTGTGCCACGCGCTGCGCGAGGTCTGGGGCACGTACACGCCGACCGACTCCTTCTGACGCGTCGTCCACAGGCGTCCTGCGGGGCGGTGCCGGGCGCGGGTAGGGTGCGCGCGACGTCGAGGGGGTTCGCTGTGAGCACGCGAGGTGGTCGAGCGCGAGGAGGGTCGCGCCGTGCACTCCGCGTCGCGCTGGCGGCGCTGACGGCCTGCTCGGACGGGGGTGGTGGCACCGGCGGCCTGCCCGAGTACGACCCGGACGCGACGCCCTCGGCCGCCGCGCCCACGCAGGACGCCACGCCGCAGCCGGCCGACGCCCTGCCGACCCTCGCGTCCGGACTGCCCGACGGGATCCGGGTCGAACGGGGTGAGGTCGCGGCGGAGGGTGCGCCGGCCCGGGCCGCGGCCGACGCGTGGATGACCTACTGGACCCTGCGCGGTGAGGCTCTCTCGACCCTGGAGCCGGACCTGACGGGCCTCGGCCGCGTGTCGCGCGGCGACGCGCTGAACGGCGTGCTCACCCAGGTGGCCGACCTGGAGGCCGCGGGCCGCCGGACCGTCGGCGAGGTCACCGTCCGGGTCACGCAGGTGACCGTGGACGGCGCGACCGCGACGTTGCACAGCTGCCTGGAGAACGGGACCGTGGACGTCGACACCGAGGGGGAGCCGGTCGCGCCGGTGGTGCCCCTCTACTCTTTCGAGGGCACGCTGGCCGGCACCCCGGGAGGGGGCTGGGTCGTGGACGAGATCCGAGAGGCGGGGCTGGAGCGCTGTGCGGGCTGACGGAGCAGGAGGAGCGGGGCCGATGCCGACCAGGTGGCTGAGGAGGGCCGGCGTCGCCGTCCTCGCTGCGGTGGCGGTGGCCGTCGCGCCGGCGACCGCCGCGCAGGCGGACATCACCGGCGGCGTCGGCACCGGCAGCGGGTACAGCGTCGTGGCCAGCATCGTGTTCACCGGCGACGCCGCCCCCGGGGGCGGCGGCACGCGGTCGGTGTCGGTCCCGGCCAAGTGCTGGTGGACGCTCTTCGGCGGCGGGGACCGCCCCAGCGGCAGCGACACCGCGGCCGTGCGCCAGTGGGTCGACGACCAGTACAGCGTCCCGCACTACAGCGGCGCGGACTGGGTCCGGCTGCTCGGCTCGCGCGACCGCTACGAGGCCGCGGAGCAGCGTGAGGCCGCCGGGGAGGACCTGGCCTGGTACTCCCTGCAGTGCCGCGAGGGCCTGACCGACCTGACCGACCCGGACGTGCTCGCCGTCGCGCACGAGACCATCACGGCCTGGGGGAGCACCTACCCCGTGATCATGCGGCTGCTCGCCGAGGGCTCTGCGCCGCCGCCGCCGGTCGTCGACCCGCGCGACCTCGCCGACGTGGCCCGGGACCAGATGGTTCTCGAGACGCCCGTGATCGAGCGCAACCCGCCGGCCGTGGCCGGCTCCGCCCAGGGCGCGACCCTCGTCGGCCTGGACACGTGGTTCTGGGTCACCAACCCGGCTGCCGTCGGCGGTGCTGACGGCACCCGGACCATCCGCGCGCAGGTGGGTCCCGTCTGGGCGGAGGTCGTCGCGACGAGCGGTGGCCTGCGCGTGATGTCCCCGGCCGGCTCCGCGGACTGCCCGCCGGAGGTGGCGCTGCGAGCCTGGGCACCGGGTGCGGACGACGAGGCCGGCTGCACCGTGCGGTTCGTGCGCTCGTCGGTGGGCCACCCCGGCGGGTACGACGTGCAGGCGAGCGCGACCTGGGCCGCGACGTTCACCACGAGCGCGGGCCAGAGCGGCCCGCTGGCGGGAGACACCCTCGCGACCGTCGTCCAGGTGCCGGTGGCCGAGTCCCAGTCCCTCGTGACCGGCGCGCGGTGAGGGGCGCCGACACGTCCAACGGCGCGCCCGGTGGGTCGACACCGCGGTCCGAGCACCCGACGCACCACCCGGCGCCGGAGGACGTTCCCGCGCTGTCCGCGGCGCTGCAGGACGAGCTCCTCGCCTTCCGGCGGGACCTGCACGCCCACCCCGAGCTGAGCCACGAGGAGCGGCGCACCACCCAGCGGGTGGCCGACCGGCTGCGCGCCGAGGGCCTCGAGCCCCGGCTCCTGCCCGGCTCGGGGCTGGTCTGCGACGTCGGTCCGGACGGCGGTCCCGTCCTCGGGCTGCGCGCCGACATGGACGCCCTGCCCCTGCAGGACCGCACCGGCCTGCCCTGGGAGTCGACGGTCCCGGGCGTGGCGCACGCCTGCGGGCACGACGTCCACACCACGTGCGTGCTCGGTGCGGGGCTGCTGCTCGCCCGTGAGCACGCCGCCGGCCGGCTGCGCCGTCGCGTCCGCCTGGTCTTCCAGCCCGCGGAGGAGTCCCAGCCCGGCGGTGCCCACCACGTCATCGCCCACGGCGGCCTGGACGACGTCCACCGGATCGTGGCGCTGCACTGCGACCCCCACCTCGACGTCGGCCGGGTGGGCCTGCGGACGGGGCCGATCACGTCGGCGTCCGACCACGTCACCGTCACCCTGCACGGCGACGGCGGCCACACCTCCCGCCCGCACCGCACGCAGGACCTCGTCTTCGCCCTCGGGCAGGTCGTCGTCGGCGTCCCCGCGGTCCTCGGCCGCCGGCTCGACCCGCGCGCCGGCAGCAACCTCACCTGGGGCACGGTCCAGGCCGGTGGCGCCCCGAACGTCGTCCCGGCGACGGGCTGCGCGCAGGGGACCCTGCGCGTGCTCGACACCTCCGCGTGGAAGGAGGCCGGGGAGGTCATCACCCGGGCCGTCCACGAGATCGTCGCTCCCTACGGGGTGCGGGCCGAGGTCGACGTCGTGCACAGCGTCCCGCCGGTCGTGAACGACGCGGACACGGTCCTCGTCCTGCGCCACGCCGTGCGCGCCGCGGTCGGCGAGGACGCCGAGGCGCCGACGGAGCAGAGCCTGGGCGGCGAGGACTTCGGCTGGTACCTCGAGGAGGGCGTGCCCGGCGCGCTCGCCCGGCTGGGGACGCGCACCCCGGGCGGGCGCACCTACGACCTGCACCAGGGCGACCTCACCGTCGACGAGCGGGCGGTCGGCATCGGCGCGCGGGTGCTGGCCGCCGTCGCGCTGGACGACGCCTACCGGGACTGACGGCGGCCCACGGGATCGACCGGGTGTCGACCGCCGGCCACCGTCCGTGAGCGCTCCGCCGGACGGTCGAGGCGGCTGCACCGGCTCTATAACGGATCGAGCACGGCGCCGAGGATGCGGCGATGGTGCCGTCGGCGTGTGCCAGACTCAGCCCGCCAAGCCGGTGGGGTGCAACGTCTGCCACCGGCCCACACGCTGGAAGGAGACGCCCGTGCGTCGAGTTGTCCGTGGGGCTGTCGTCGCCGCCCTCGGAGCCCTGGTCCTGGCTGGTTGCGCCGAGGACACGACGTCCTCGGAGGGGGACGGCACCACCGAGGCGAGCGGCTGCGGTAACGAGGTCACGATCGACGAGCTGACCGACGTCGGCCTGGCCTTCGACATCGGCGGCCGCGGTGACCGCGCGTTCAACGACCTCGCGGTCAAGGGCCTGGAGGACGCGCAGGCCGAGCTCGGCTTCGAGGCGCAGGAGCTCAGCCCCAACGCCGAGGCGAGCAACCGCGCCGAGCTGCTCCGCCAGCTCGCCGACGCCGGTCACAACCCCATCTTCGGTGTCGGCTTCGCCTACGGCGAGGACATGGACACCGTCGCCGCCGAGTACCCCGACACCCAGTTCATCCGGATCGACGGCGGCCCGTCCGAGTGCGCGAACGTCGCGGTGCTGACCTTCGCCGAGCACCAGGGCTCCTACCTCGTCGGCGTGGCTGCCGCCCTGAAGACCCAGACGAACCACGTCGGCTTCGTCGGCGGCAACGAGTCGACGCTGATCGACAAGTTCTACGCCGGCTTCAAGCAGGGCGTGGAGTCGGTCGACCCCAGCATCACCATCGACGAGCAGCGTCTCGCCCCCGGTGACGACGGCTCCGGCTTCGGTGACACCACCGGTGGCCGGGTCGCTGCCGAGGCCATGTACCAGAACGGCGCCGACATCGTCTACCACGCGGCGGGCCTGTCCGGGCTCGGCGTCTTCGAGGCCGCCGCCAACGCCGGCAAGCTCGCGATCGGCGTCGACGCCGACCAGTACGAGACGGTCGGTGACCCGCGCCTGCAGTCGGTGATCCTCACCTCGATGCTCAAGCGCGTCGACAGCGCGGTCACCGAGGCGCTCGTCGGCATCGACGAGAACGGCACCGTCGAGTCCGCCGAGCTGACGCTCGAGGAGGACGGCGTCGGCTACTCCACCAGCGGTGGGATGGTCGACGACATCGTGCCCCAGCTCGAGGAGGCCAAGGAGGCCATCCTCAACGGTGACGTCGAGGTCTCGCCGACCCCCTGACGGTCGACGAGCCTCCACGAGGGCGGGGTCCGCGCGTCGGGCCCCGCCCTCACGTCCCGGTCCCGATGCGGCGGGCCGGGGAAGGGCGGTACTCATGGAGAACGGATCGAACCGGTCGGGGGAGGGTCGGACCGACGCGGCGGACGCCGGTGGCACGACCACCGCGATCCGGCTGTCGGGGATCACGAAGCGCTTCCCCGGTGTCGTGGCGAACTCGGACGTCAACCTCGAGGTGCGCACCGGTGAGGTGCACGCCGTCGTGGGGGAGAACGGCGCCGGCAAGTCGACGCTGATGAAGACCCTGTACGGGATGCACCGTCCCGACGAGGGGACCATCGAGGTCGAGGGCCGTCGTGTGGTGTTCCACAGCCCGCGCGACGCCATCGCGGCCGGGATCGGCATGGTGCACCAGCACTTCATGCTGGCCGACAACCTCACCGTCGCCGAGAACATCGTGCTCGGCAGCGAGCCGAGCCGTCGCGGCGTCATCGACCGGGGCGCCGTCCAGGAGCAGCTCGAGGCGCTGTCGCAGCGCTACGGGCTGAACCTGCACCCCGAGCGCCTGGTCGACGAGCTGTCCGTCGCCGACCGCCAGCGCGTGGAGATCGCGAAGGTCCTCTACCGGGGCGCCCGCGTCCTCATCCTCGACGAGCCCACCGCGGTGCTCGTCCCGCAGGAGGTCGACGAGCTCTTCGAGAGCCTGCGCGGCCTGCGCGCCCAGGGGCTCGCCGTCGTCTTCATCTCCCACAAGCTCGACGAGGTGCTGTCCGTCGCGGACCGCGTCACCGTCATCCGCCGCGGGACGACGGTCGGCACGGTCGGACGCGGCGAGGTCACCTCCCGCCAGCTCGCCGAGATGATGGTGGGCAGCGCGCTGCCCACCGCACCGCCGCGCACCACGTCCGTCGGCACCGAGGAGGTGCTGCGCGTCGAGGGCCTGACCGTCGAGCGAGCGGGTGCCCCCGCCCTGTCCGACGTGTCCTTCACCGTGCGTCGTGGCGAGGTGGTCGGTTTCGCCGGTGTCGAGGGCAACGGGCAGAGCGAGCTGGTCGAGGCGCTGCTCGGGGTGGTGACCGCCGACGCCGGGCGCGTGGTCTACCGGGGCCAGGACGTGACCGGCTGGCCCACGATCCGGCGGCGCGCCGAAGGCATGGCCGTCGTCCCCGAGGACCGGCACCGCCAGGCGCTGCTGCTCGACGCGCCGCTGTGGGAGAACCGCGTCCTGGGTCACCAGACGTCACCGCCCGTCGGTGGTCGGTTCCTCGTCCGCCGCGCCGCCGCCCGCGAGGACACCGCCCGCATCATGCGCGACTACGACGTCCGGGCACCCGGCGTCGAGACGCCCGCCCGGGCCCTGTCCGGGGGCAACCAGCAGAAGCTCATCATCGGCCGCGAGATGAGCGGGTCCCCCCAGGTCCTCGTCGCCGCTCACCCCACCCGCGGCGTCGACGTCGGGGCGCAGGCCGCGATCTGGGGCCGGATCCGCGAGGCGAGGGACGCCGGGCTCGGGACCGTGCTCGTCTCGGCCGACCTCGACGAGCTGATCGGCCTGTCCGACACCATCCACGTCCTGCTGCGTGGTCGCGTGGTGGCCACGGTCGACCCGGCCGAGGCGACCCCCGAGGTGCTCGGCAGCTACATGACCGGCGGGGACCCGACGGGCACGACCGACCGGCCGGCGGACCGACCGGCCGACCGTGACGCAGGGCAGGAGGCCCCGTGAGCCCACGCGGACGCAAGGCGCTGCAGCTGCTCGTCCCGGTGACGGCGGTGCTCGTCGCGCTGCTCGTCTCCGGGGTCGTGCTCGCCGTCCTGGGCGTCGACCCGATCCAGGCGCTGGTGGCCCTGTTCGATTTCGGGCCCACCAGCCAGGCGCAGGCCAACCAGATGCGGGCGATGCTCAACGGGACCACGGCCCTGTTCCTCGCCGGGGTGGCCGTGAGCATCGGCTTCCGCGCCAACCTCTTCAACATCGGCGTGGAGGGCCAGTACCGGGTCGCGACCGTCGTCGCCGCCGGCGTCGGCGCGATGCTCGCGCTGCCGCAGGTGCTGCACCTGCTCGTCATCGTGCTCGTGGCGATGCTCGTCGGGGCCGCCTACGCGGCCGTGCCCGCCGTCCTGAAGGTCACGCGCGGCGTCAACGAGGTCATCACCACGATCATGCTGAACAGCATCGCGGTGGCCCTGGCGGCGTACCTGGTGCGGGGGCCGTTCCTCGACCCGACCACGGACGGCTCGACCAAGGTCCTGCCGGAGTCGGCGCGCTTCCCCGGGTTCCAGGACCTGTTCCTGACCCTGGGCCTGCAGCCGCCGACCCGCCCGGTCACCGGCATGATCGTCGTGGCGGTGGTCGTCGGCGTCGCGGTCAGCCTGATGCTGTCGCGGACCCGGTTCGGGTTCGAGCTGCGGGCCTCCGGCGCCAACCCGAGCGCCGCGGCCTCGTCGGGCATCCCGTCCAAGCGGATGGTCATGCAGGCCATGCTCCTGTCGGGTGCCCTGGCCGGCCTGATCGGCCTGCCGGAGCTGCTCAGCGAGGACATGCGCTACGGCGTCTCCTTCACCGCCGGGCTGGGCTTCACCGGGATCGCCGTCGCGCTGCTCGGCCGCAACAACCCCGCCGGGATCGCGCTGGCCGCGCTGCTGTTCGCCTTCCTCGACCGGGCCGGTCCCAGCCTGGAGGGCGTGGACATCCCACCGTCCGTGGCCACGATCGTCCAGGGCACGATCGTGATGACGGTCGTCATCGTCAACGAGGTCGTCGGCCGGGCCCTGAGCCGGGCCGAGGAGCGCTGGGCGCGCACGCACCCGCCCGCGACCGGCCGTGACCAGGTGCAGGAGGCGACGGCATGAGCGTCGACACCAGGCTCGCCGACACCGCCGCGCCGTCCCGTAGGCGCCGGCGCCTCGGGGTGTGGGTCTACGTGGCGGTGATGGCGTTCGTCGCGCTGTCCGTGACCCGCGCGGTCACCGGGCAGGAGGTGCTGACGAACACCGGCACCGTGCAGGCGCTGGTGACGCTGGCCCTGCCGATCGCCCTGGCCGGCCTCGGCGGGCTCGTGGCCGAGCGCGCGGGCGTCATCAACATCGGCCTCGAGGGCATGATGATCCTCGGTACGTGGGGCGCCGGCTTCGCCGGGTACCAGTGGGGTCCGTGGGCCGCGCTGGCCGGTGCGGTGCTCGGCGGCGTCCTGGGTGGCGTCGTGCACGCCCTGGCGACGGTCACCTTCGGCGTCGACCACATCGTCAGCGGCGTCGCCATCAACATCCTCGCCGCGGGTCTGGTCCGCTTCCTGTCCGAGATCAGCTTCAGCGCCGGCAGCGGGGGAGGGCCCACCCAGTCGCCGAGCCTGGCCAGCCGGGGGGACTCCTACGCCCTGCCCGTGCTGTCCAGCGGGCCCGACCTGCTGGGCCGCCTCGAGTCGACGGACCTGGTCGTGCTCGCCGACGCCGCCGGGGTGCTGCGCGGCCTGACCAGCGACCTGACGGCGTTCGAGCTCATCGCCATCGCGCTCATCCCCGCCGTCGGGTTCCTGCTGTGGCGTACCCCGCTGGGTCTGCGCTGGCGCTCCAGCGGCGAGAACCCCTGGGCGGCCGAGTCCCTCGGGGTGCGGGTGAGCGCCCTGCGGTGGCTGGCGGTCGTGGTCAGCGGCGCGCTCGCCGGGCTGGGCGGCCTGTTCCTCGTGCTCTTCGCCGGCCAGTACAACGAGGGCCAGACCGGCGGCCGCGGGTTCATCGGTCTCGCCGCGATGATCTTCGGCAACTGGCGTCCCGGGGGGCTGGCCACCGGCGCCGCGCTGTTCGGGTACGCCGACGCGATCCGGTTGCGCGACAGCAGCTCCCAGGCCGTCCTCGCGCTGCTGCTGGTCATCGCGATCGTGCTGGCGGTGCTCGCGGTCAGGGCCCTGCGACGGGCGCGGCGGCTGCAGGGCGGCCTGCTCGCGGCGGGTGCGGTGCTGGCGGTGACCGGGTGGGCGGCGCTGGACTCCCTGCCCCGCGAGGTCACCACCTCGACCCCCTACATCGTCACCCTCGTCGTGCTGGCGACCGCCTCCCAACGGCTCCGACCCCCCAAGGCGGTCGGGTCGCGGTTCCGACGAGGCGAGGAGCACTGACCCGGTGAGCAGCGAGCCGGACCCCCGCGAGCCGGACCCCAGAGAGCCGGCGCCCGCCGTCGACTGGCAGGGCCTGCGGGCCGCGGCGGTCGACGCCGCGGGCCGTGCCTACGCGCCCTACTCCGGCTTCCCCGTCGGTGCCGCGGCGCTGGTGGACGACGGCCGGGTGGTGGTGGGCTGCAACGTGGAGAACGCCTCCTACGGGCTGGGCCTGTGCGCGGAGTGCGGTCTGGTGTCCCAGCTGCACGCCACCGGTGGGGGGCGGCTGCGGGCGTTCACCTGCGTCGACGGCCAGGGCAGCGTGCTCATGCCGTGCGGTCGGTGCCGACAGCTGCTGCACGAGCACGGCGGACCCGAGATGCTGCTGGAGACGGTCCGGGGAGTGCGCCCGCTCGGTGAGGTGCTGCCCGACGCGTTCGGTCCGGACGACCTGGAGGAGAGACGATGAGCAGGCACGCCGCACCCAGGCCCCCACGGCAGGACGAGCCGTTCGACGCGGTGGACGTGATCCGCACCAAGCGCGACCGCGGCGAGCTGTCCGACGAGCAGATCGACTGGGTCGTCGACGCCTACACCCGCGACGCCGTCGCCGACGAGCAGATGGCCGCGTTGGCGATGGCCATCCTGCTCAACGGCATGAACCGTCGGGAGGTGGCCCGCTGGACGGCCGCGATGATCGCCTCCGGTGAGCGGCTGGACTTCTCCGGCCTGAGCCGCCCGACCGCCGACAAGCACTCCACCGGCGGCGTCGGCGACAAGATCACCCTCCCGCTGGCCCCGTTGGTCGCGGCGCACGGCGTGGCCGTCCCGCAGCTGTCCGGCCGCGGCCTCGGGCACACCGGCGGCACGCTCGACAAGCTCGAGGCGATCCCCGGGTGGCGGGCGAGCCTCGGCAACGACGAGTTCTTCCGCCAGCTCGAGGACGTCGGCGCGGTCGTCTGCGCCGCCGGTTCGGGCCTCGCTCCCGCCGACAAGCGGCTGTACGCGCTGCGCGACGTCACCGGCACCGTGGAGGCGATCCCGCTCATCGCCTCCTCCATCATGAGCAAGAAGATCGCCGAAGGCACCGGGGCTCTGGTGCTCGACGTCAAGGTCGGGTCCGGCGCGTTCATGAAGGACCTGGAGTCGGCCCGCGAGCTCGCCCGCACCATGGTGGCGCTGGGGACGGACGCGGGTGTCACGACGGTGGCGCTGCTGACGGACATGTCGACGCCGCTGGGTCTGACCGCGGGCAACGCCCTCGAGGTGCGCGAGTCCGTCGAGGTGCTCGACGGCGGCGGCCCGCCCGACGTCGTCGAGCTGACCCTCGCCCTCGCCCGCGAGATGCTCGCCGCCGCCGGCAAGGGCGACGTCGACCCCGCGGACGCGCTGCGGGACGGTCGTGCGATGGACGTGTGGCGGCGGATGGTCGCCGCCCAGGGCGGTGACCCGGACGCAGACCTGCCCGTCGCGCGCGAGACGCACCAGGTGCTCGCACCCGCGGACGGCGTGCTCACCCGGCTCGACGCCCTGGCCGTGGGCGTCGCGGCGTGGCGTCTCGGCGCCGGACGGGCCCGCAAGGAGGACCCGGTGCAGGCCGGCGCGGGCGTGGAGCTGCACGCCAAGCCGGGGGCGACCGTGCGGTCCGGCGAGCCCCTGCTCACCCTGCACACGGACACCCCGGAGCGTTTCGACCGCGCGGTCGCGGCCCTGGAGGACGCCTTCGAGGTCGTGCCCGAGGGCAGCCGCCCGGACACCCCGGACGTCGTCCTCGAGCGGGTCGCGGCGGACTGACCACGGGGCCGGGACCCGGCCAGACTCACAGTCAGGCCAGGCGAGGCCGCCGGGGTCAGTCGCGGTACTCGGGGAACTGCGAACCGAGGTGCGCCTCCATCGAGGTGTCCCGGTCCTCGAAGACGGCCCCGACCTCCGGGTCGGCGAAGCGCCAGTTCTGGTAGGCGTCGCGCTGGGCCGGTGTCATCTCGTCCCAGGGGAGCAGGTCGCCGCTGCGGTCGAGGAAGTCGCCCGCGCTGCCGCGCTCGGCGTACGGCTGGTTCCACGGGTGGGTCGGCGCGGGCCGGGTCCCGCCGTCGCCGTCCGGCTCGTGAAAGAACCCGTGCTCGAGCATCGCGCTCGACGTCAGGTCCTCCATCAGCGCCCGGACGACGTCGACGCGGCCGTTGGCGTCGCGGACCGCGTCGCCCGCGTGGTCGGTCTCGAACCGGGACAGGACCTGCTCGGTCCCCTGGCCGACCACGAAGTTCACCACGGAGCCGCCGGGGACGGTCGGCAGGCCGAGGACCCCGCCGGCCAGGTCGAGGAACGCCTTGGTCCGCGCGTCACTCGCCGCCCCTTCGGCGATGCGCTCGGAGCTGATGCCCTCGGTGAGCATGCCCAGCGTCGAGGCGATGTCCTGCAGGGCGGCGTCGATGCGCTCCGGGTCGCCGGACGCGGCGGCCGCGTCCATCACGGACTGCGCCTTGAGCCCCTGGTGCGCCAGCAGGTCCGCGTACGCCTCGTCGGACAGACCGCCGACCAGCGCGCGCAGGCTGTCCCGGTCCATCCCGGCGCCCCAGGCGCCCTCACCCTGCTGCGCCCCGTGCACGGAGTCGCCGCTGCGGCTGGCCCCGACGCGGTGCACGTCGTCGACGTACTGCGACAGGATCGTGCCGATGCTGGCCTGCATCCCGTCCGGCACGTCCCCTCCGCGCTCGCCACCGAGCGCCTCGACGAGGCGGCCGGTGATCTCCGCGGACGTCCACCCCGGTCCGCCGACCGGGCCGGAGTCGCGGTGCGTCGTCGTGGCCGTCTCCAGCAGGGCACCGAACGCCGCCCCCTTGTCGTCGTGCCACGGCCACTCCCGCTCGCCGGCGAGGTACTCGACGACGCCGTCCTCCACGAGGAACTGCTGCGCCGCCGCGGGGTCGCGCGCGAGGAGGTTCGACACGCCGATGAGCGGGTCGCCGTGGTTGTCGGTCCCGAACAGCCGGGGGATGCCGGCCCCCGGGGGCAGGCCGTTCACCCAGCCGAGCGCGCCGTCGACCTGGCGGTCCCGGGCGAGGACGGCCTGCGACACGGCGACGGCCACGTCGGTGTCCCACGTCCCGCCACGGGTCATCAGCGCGGACAGGCCGTACCCGCCCTCGGGCGTCCCGACGGCGTCCTGCAGGCCCTGGACGAAACCCGGGTCGAGACCGGGGTCGTGCGTGGCGGTGGTGAGGGCACCGGCGAGCAGGTCGACGAGTCGCTCCCCGTCCTCGAGGTAGTCCTGGCCGCCGTACGGGTCGTCGGGGTCGCCGTAGCCCTGCTCCGGGAAGCGCAGCGGCCCGTAGGAGTCGGCGCCCTGCGCCACCCAGAAGGGCAGCGTCGCCAGGTTCTCCGGGCCGATCCGCTCGACGAGGGCGGTGGCCACCCACGGGTCGGCGAGCGCGGCCTCGAGCTCGTCGAGCGCGGCGTCGTCGAACCGCCCGCCCTGCACCATCGGCAGGACGCGCTCCCAGAGCCGGCCCGCGGTCAGCTCGGCGGCCTGCCGGTTGCGCTGCTCGGACAGCGGCATGCCGGCGACGAGGTACGGGGCGGCCGCGAAGCCGTCGGAGACGCCGCTGGCGACGTAGGTGCTCACGGTCTCGTCGGGAACGGGGGCGACGACGGCCGCGGCCATCGCGTCCCCGGCCGCGCGGGTCTGCTGGCCCAGCCAGAGCCTGAGCATGCCGACGGAGTACTCCAGGTCGTGCCGGCGCCGGCGGCGGGCGTCACCCGCCTCCGACACCGCCCAGCCCCGGGACTGCTCGAGCTCGTGCTGCAGGAACGTGCGCCCGGGCCCCGGGTCCAGGGCGTCGAGCGAGCGGCGGTACTCCCGCCCGGCGGCGTCGACCGCCTCCTCGTACGCCTCGTCGGCGAGCACCCACTGGCGGTTGGCGTCCTCGACCTGGCGGAGCGCGTCGCGGTAGGTCTGCGCCAGCGTGGACAGCGCCTGCGAGGCGGTGGCGAAGTGGGTGGAGAAGGTCTCGGTGTGGTCGGCCAGCCCGCGCATCTCGGCCTTGACCGCGGTGGCCGCCTGCCCCGTCCAGGCCGACCCGATGGCCGACGGCTCGCCGGCGACCTGCTCGGCGCGTGAGCCGAGCACACCGGACAGCTCGCCGAGCGCGTCGGCGGCGGCCTGCGTCGCGTCGGGGTCGACGTCCAGGGTGAAGTGGTCGGCCATGCGGTGCCCCCTCAGAGCGTGATCGTGGTGCTGGCGTCGACGTCCACCGCCTGCAGGTCCACCGCGGTGCGGCCGATGTTCCCCGCGATCAGACCGGCCGTCTGGGAGCACACGGAGAACACCTCGGACCACGAGATGAGGAAGGTCGCCGCGCCGTCCGCGAGCGCCCCCGAGAACTCACCCGCCCCGGCCATCGCCTGCCCGTGGTGCCGCTCCAGCGGCCCGGTCGCGTTGCGGAAGGCGGCCGCGAGGTCGTCGAACCGGTTGCTCGCGGCGTCGAGCGTCCCGTACTCGGCGTGGACCGACATCGTCGTCCTCCTCCTCGTGGCGGCGGCTGGTGACGGCTGGTGACCGCTCGCATCGTAGGTCGGGCGTGCGGGCGCGGGCCGGCGTCGTCCACAGGCTCGCGGGGGAGGTGCGCGGGCGGGTGAGGGCGAGCCGCCATACTCGGCGGGGTTTGGTAAGGGTCGCGGCCCGGCCTCCCGTGCCGGTACGACAGCAGACGAGCAGGAGGTCGACCCGTGCGCTTCAGCGTCACCGTGGCGGACGCCCGCTCGCGGTCGCGGCACGACGTCCTGCTCGACGCCGACCCGGACCAGCCGCTCGCCGACGTCCTGCCGTCCGTGGTCGGCGCCCTCGGCGGCGAGGTGCACCCCTCGTTCGCCGCCCGGATGGACGTCTGGGTGGACGGCGTCACCGCCGACCCCACCCGGACGCTGCGTGAGAACGGCGTGCGGCCCGGCAGCGTCCTCGGATTGGGCGGCCCGGACGGGCGGACGGTGGGCTCGCCGTCGGGTGTGGCCGAGCTGCGGGTGGTGAGCGGGCCGGGGGCGGGGCGGGTGCACCGGCTGGCGCTCGGGGAGACGCTCGTCGGCTGCGGCGCCCCGGGGCTGTCCCTGCCCGACCTGCTGCTGCCTGCCGACGCCCTGGCCGTCCGCGTCCGTCCTGACGGCGAGGTCGAGGTGGAGGCGGGTGGGGACGTCGAGGCCGTCCTCGCCGACGAGCCCCTGGACGGGGCCACGACGTGGGAGGCGGGCAGCTACCTGGCCGCGGGCAGCACGGTGCTCGAGCTGGTCGACGTCGAGCCCCCGGACGTCGACGTCACCCCGGCCCGCGACCAGCTCGGCAGCGACTTCAACCGCCCGCCGCGGCTGCTGCCACCGGCCCGGGAGAAGTCGTTCACCCTGCCGCGCGAGCCGGGCGAGCAGGTCAAGCGGCCGATCCCCTGGGTGATGGTGTTCGCGCCCGTGGCGATGGTCGTCCCCATGTACCTGGTCTTCCAGAACGCCCGGGTGCTGCTGTTCGTGGTGATGTCGCCGCTGATGGCGCTCGCGAACTGGCTGTCCGACCGGCGCGGCGGGCGCAAGAAGTACCTCGAGGACCTCGCCCGCTTCGAGAAGGAGACCGAGGAGGTCGAGGAGCGCATCCGCGTCGCGCAGCTGGCCGAGCGGGCGGAGCGGCGCAGCGCCCACCCGGACCCGGCCACGGTCCTGCTCACCGCCCACGGACCGGGCCGGCGCCTGTGGGAGCGCCGGCGCAGCGACCCCGACCACCTGTCCCTGCGAGTGGGCCTGGCCGACCGGCCGAGCACCGTGACGGTCAAGAAGGCGGGCTTCCGCGACGACGAGGACCCGGCGCCCCGCAGCCTGAGCCACGTGCCCGTCGCCCTGGACCTGCGCCGTCTCGGCGTCGTCGGCGTCGCGGGGGCGGACGGCGCGGCGCAAGCGGTGGGGCGGTGGCTGCTGGCCCAGGCGGCCGTGCTGCACAGCCCGCGGGACGTGCGGGTCGTCGTCCTCACCGACGGCGACGGTGAGCGCGAGTGGGCGTGGGTGCGGTGGCTGCCGCACTGCCGGGTCGATGGCGAGCTGGTGGGCGCCGTCGTCGGCACCGAGCAGGAGTCCGTCGGACGCCGGCTCGCCGAGCTCGGCCAGCTCGTCACCGAGCGGCTCGCGGACCGGCCGGTGACCGGTTCGTGGACCCCGCCGGGGCCGGACGTCGTCGTCGTGCTGGACGGCGCGCGGCGGCTGCGCGCCCTGCCCGGGGTCGTGGCGCTGCTGCGCGACGGGCCTCTGGCCGGCGTCCACGTCGTCTGCCTGGACGCCGAGGAGCGGTACCTGCCGGAGGAGTGCCGCGGGGTCGTGCGGGTCGCCGACGACCGGCTCGAGGTGCGCCAGACCCTCGCCGAGGACGTCTCCGACGTGCTCGCGGACCTGGTGGACGTCGAGTGGGCGGACCGGGTCGCGCGGGCCCTGGCGCCGGTGCGGGACACCACGCCGAAGGAGGACGACGCCGGCCTGCCGGGTTCGGCCCGCCTGCTGGAGTGCGTCGACCTCGACCCGCCGACCCCCGAGGGGGTGGTGGCGCGGTGGAGGGCCGACGGCCGCACCACCGAGGCGGTGCTCGGCTACGGCTACGACGGCCTGTTCCGGCTGGACCTGCGTCGCGACGGCCCGCACGCGCTCGTGGCCGGCACCACCGGCTCCGGCAAGTCCGAGCTGCTGCAGACGCTCGTCGGCTCCCTCGCGCTGGTGAACCGGCCCGACGCGCTGACGTTCGTGCTCGTCGACTACAAGGGCGGCTCGGCGTTCAAGGACTGCGCCCGCCTGCCGCACACCGTCGGCATGGTCACCGACCTGGACGAGCACCTGGTGTCCCGGGCGCTGGAGTCGCTGTCGGCCGAGCTCAAGCGACGCGAGCACCTGCTCGGCGTGCCCGGCGCGAAGGACCTCGAGGACTACTGGGCGCTGGCGGACAAGGACCCGTCGCTGCCGGTGCTGCCCCGGCTGGCCATCGTCATCGACGAGTTCGCCAGCCTCGTCGCCGAGCTGCCGGACTTCGTCAAGGGGCTGGTCTCCATCGCCCAGCGGGGCCGGTCCCTGGGCATCCACCTCGTGCTCGCGACCCAGCGGCCGACGGGTGTGGTCTCCCCGGAGATCCGCGCCAACACGAACCTGCGGATCGCGCTGCGCGTCACCGACGACGGCGAGAGCCGGGACGTCATCGACGCACCCGACGCCGCCCGGATCGCCAAGTCCACGCCGGGCCGCGGCTACGCCCGCACCGGCCACTCCTCCCTGCTGCCGTTCCAGTCCGGTCGGGTCGGCGGGCGGCGGCCCGGGGCACGGGCGGACTCCGGTCCGCCCCGCCCGCTGGCCTGGCCGCTGCCCTGGTCGGCCGTGGGGCTGCCCGCACCGGCCCGGCCGGTGGCGCGGGGCAGCGACACCGACGAGGGGGAGACCGACCTCAAGGCCCTCGTCGACGCGGTCCGGGGTGCCGCCGAGGGCCTGGGGGTCGCCCGGCAGCCGAGTCCGTGGCTGCCGTCGCTGCCGGAGGTGCTGACGGTCGACGACCTGCCGGCGGTCGGGGCCGGCGGTGCCGACAGGGCCGGCAGTGCCGACGGTGCCGACGGGGACCCGCGCGTCCCGGGCTCGCAGGTGGCCGCCCCGCGCGGCGCCGCCTGGGCGCTGGAGGACCACCCGGCCCGGCAGGCGCAGGAGCCCCGCACGTTCACCCCGGGCGTCGACGACCACCTCTACGTCATCGGCGGGCCGCGCAGCGGGCGCTCCACCGCGCTGCGCACCATCGCGACCGGCCTGGCTCGGTCGGCGTCCAGCGCGGACGTCCACCTGTACGGGCTGGACTGCGGCAACGGCGCCCTGCTGCCGCTGGAGGACCTGCCGCACACCGGCGCCGTGGTGACCCGCACCCAGACCGAGCGCGCCGACCGGCTGCTGCGCCGCCTGTCCGCCGAGGTCACGCGCCGCCAGGAGCTCCTGTCCCTCGGCGGCTGGTCCGACGTGGGCGAGCAGCGGGCCGCGGTCGACCCGGACGAGCGGCTGCCCTACCTGGTGCTGCTGCTGGACCGCTGGGAGGGTTTCGTCACCAGCCTGGGGGAGGTCGACGCCGGCCGGCTGTCCGACGAGGTGCAGCGGCTGCTGCGCGAGGGCTCCTCGGCCGGCGTCCACGTGGTCCTGACCGGTGACCGGTCGCTGATGTCGGGGCGGATGGGGACCGCGGTGGAGCGCAAGCTCGTCCTGCGGCTGCCGGACCGCTCGGACTACACCCTCGCCGGGCTGTCCCTCAAGCAGGTCCCGACGTCGATGCCGGACGGGCGCGGGCTGTGGGCGGAGTCCGCCGTCGAGGTCCAGGTCGCGGTGCTGCCCGGCGACCTCAGCGGCGCGGGACAGGCGGCCGCGGTGCGCGAGGTGGCGGCGGCCTGCCACGAGCGGGACGCCGCCGTGCCGCGTGGGCGCCGGCCGTTCCGGCTCGAGGCGCTGCCCACCTCGGCGCCCGCCGCGCCGGTGCTGGCCGACCTCGTCGCGGGGGCGGCCGGTGGCGGGCCCCTGTGGACGCCGTTGGGCGTGGGCGGCGACGACCTGGAGCTGCTGGGGCTGGACCTGGCGGCCTCGCCGGTCGCCGTGGTCGCCGGTCCGGCGCGGTCCGGGCGGACCTCCGTCCTGCGGTTCGCGGCCGCCGCGGCGAGCGCCCGGGGGGTGGGTCTGCTCGCCCTGTGCCCCCGCGGCGAGGGGCCGCTCGCGGCGCAGGTGCGGGCCGCGGGTGGGGCGGTGGAGGTCGGGACGTCCGGTCCGCTGGAGGGTCTGGTGGAGCGGCTGAGGGCCCTGCCGTCGCCCGGGCTCGTCGTCGTCGACGACGCCGAGGCGCTCCGCGAGGGCGCCCTGGCCCCGGCGATGCAGGCCGCCGTGCGCCAGGCGCGCGAGAAGGGCTTCGGGATCCTGCTGGCGGGGTTGACGAGCGAGCTGACCACCGGGCTGACGGGCTGGCTGGTCGAGGCACGCCGCGGTCGGCAGGGGCTGCTGCTGTCACCGCAGAGCCTGACCGACGGCGACGCGGTCGGGGTCCGTGTGCAGCGCAGCCAGCTGGCCGGGCGGGTGCTGCCGGGCCGTGGCCTGCTCGTGGCGCCCGGAGAGGACGCGGTGAGCGTCCAGGTGCCCCTGGTCGACGAGACCGGCTGACGGGAGCCCGGCCGAGGCGTCGGAGTCGGCGACCCGGGCACGCACCTCGCACCGACGGCGCGGGGTGACGGTGCGGGTCGACGGTGCGGGGTGACGGTGGGGGGTGACGGTGCGTCGGGCCCGCGGACCCTGCGTGGTGGCTGTCGGCCGACAGGGTCACGGGCGGGACCGTCGCAGCGATGACCCACGCCACACCGGCCGGGACCCGTGGGCGTCGCGGGGGACGGCAGGAGCCCCGGACCGCACGCGGTCCGGGGCTCCTGGGGCAGTCCTCCGCCGGGTCGGCGGAGAGCCCGCCGGGGGTGACTCAGAGGTTGACGCGGAACTGCTGGTCGACGCTCGCGAAGGCCTCGGAGGCCTTGCCGAGGTACTGGCTCATCAGCTCGAGCTCGGAGACGCACTGGCGCGCAGCGGTCGTCCAGCGCTCGTGCGCCTCGCCGAAGCTGCCCGACGCCGCGTCGGTGACGAAGCCGCTGGAGATGAGCTCCTGGATCTGGCCCTGGAGCCGCGTGAGCACGGACTCCAGCTCGTTCTTGGTGTTCGCGAGGTTGGCCGCCTGGGCCTCGAGCGCGCCGTGCTCGACGTGGACGCCGCCACCACCGTTAGCCATGGTCTCTCCTTCGCCGTCGTGCCCCCCCAACCGTGCGGCGGGCGAGGTCTCGGCTGCGACCGGACGCCCTGGTGGCGGCCCGTCGTCGTCAGCGCTGGTCAGGATAGGCCGGGCCGTCGGGCCCGCGGGCGGTTCGTCCACAGCCCTCGGCGACGGCCTCGACCGGCCCGCGCGGGCTGTGGACGGAGCCCTCGGGAGGCCGTCGAGGTCGGGTACAGTCGCGGCCGGTCCGCCCCGGGTACGGGGAGCAGAGCGCGGGGTGGACCGGACGGTGACGGGGGCGAGGCGGCACCCGGCGGAACCAGGGCCGGTGGACGGCCGCGAGCGCGAGGGGCACGACGATGAGCGTGGTCACGACCGGACGTGGGGACCAGGTGGACGGCAGGCGCGAGGGGCAGTGGACGCCGCGCGGCGCCCGTCCCGCCGGCCCTGCCGGCCCGCCGGCGGGTGAGCGCCTGCCGGCCCCGCCGCGCGAGCGTCGCCCTGCGCTCGCGGCGCTGGCCGTGCTGCTCGTGGTCGGTGGCGCCGCGACGGCAGGCCTGCTCGCCGTCCGCGCCGACGACCGGGTCCCCGTCCTGGTCGCCAGCCGCGACATCCCGGCGGGCCAGGAGATCACGAGGGCCGACCTGGCCACCGTGTCCGTGGCCCCGGGCGACGTGGACCTGCTGCCCGCCGACGTCGCCGGCCAGGTGGTCGGCCGGTTCAGCGCCGGCCGGATCCCGCAGGGCCGGCTGCTCGACGCGCAGATGCTCACCACCGACGGCCTGTACGCGCCGGGGCAGGCGGCGGTGGGCGTCAAGCTGCTGCCCGGCCGGGCACCCGCGCAGGGGCTGCAGCCCGGTGACGTGGTCCAGGTGGTGCGGGTCGTCGACGGGACCGGCGAGGAGGTCGTGCCGCGCGCGACCGTGGCGCACGTGGCGGAGCCCGGTTCCGAGGGAGGCGGTCTGTCGACGTCGGCCACCGGCGACCCGGTGGCGACGCTCGTGGTCAGCCCGGCCGACGCCACGGCCGTCGCAGCCGCCTCGGCTGCGGACCAGCTGGCCTTCGTCCTCGTGGAACGGGCCGGCTGATGGCCCTCGTCGCCGTGACGTCGTCCAAGGGGTCGCCGGGCACCACCGCCTTCGCCGTGACCCTCGCGGCGCTGTGGCCGCGCGCCGCGGTGATGGCGGACTGCGACCCGGCCGGCGGGGACGTCGCGCTGCGCTACCGCGACGCCCAGGGCAAGCCGCTGGAGGTCGAGCGCGGGCTGCTGTCCCTCGGTGCCGCCGTGCGCCGGGGGGACCACACCGACCTGTGGCCGCACCTGCAGACCGTCGGCGGCGGGCTGGACGTCCTCGCCGGCGTGCGCAGCCCCGACCAGCTCGTCGGGCTCGGCCCGGTCTGGCCCTACCTCGCGCGCACCCTCGCCGGTGACGGTGACCACGACGTCGTCGCCGACTGCGGCCGGGTGGTGCCGGGATCGCCGGTGCAGCCGGTGCTGCAGGCCGCCGACGCGGTCGTGTTCGTCGTCCGGCCCCGGGTCGAGCAGCTGGCCCACCTGCGCGAGCGGCTGCACTCGTTGAAGGAGCCGCTGGGGATCGGTCGCCCCGAGCGGATGACCACCGGCGTCGTGGTGGTGGCACCGGAGCGTCAGCGCTCCGCGGCGCAGGACGTCGAGAAGCTGCTGCGCTCGTCCGGTCTCGCCGTCCCGGTCCTCGGCCTGGTGGCCGAGGACGCCAAGGGCGTGCGAGCGGTCGAGGGGCAGCAGGGCCGGGCCGGCCGCAGCGCCTACGTCCGCTCCGTGCGCGGACTGGTGCCGGCGGTGCAGGAGCTCGTCGTGCGCAGCGCCCGGGTCGGGGCCTGAGGAGGTAGCGGTGGACCAGATCCTGATGCGGCGCCTGCGCGAGGAGGTCGCCGACCTGCTCGCCCGCCAGCGGCGCGAGGACGCGGTGAGCGGCCTGCCGCAGATGAGCGCCGAGGACGAGCGCCAGTTCGCCCGCGCCGTCATCGGCCGGGTGCTCGAGCAGCACGCCCGGCAGGAGATCGCGGCGGGCCGGACGCCGCCGTCCGCGGCCGAGGAGGAGGCGCTCGCCGACGGCATCCACGCCGCGCTCTTCGGCGTCGGCCGCCTGCAGCCGCTGCTCGACGACCCGATGGTCGAGAACATCGACATCAACGGGTGCGACCGGGTCTTCGTCGGGTACGCCGACGGCCGGGAGGCGAGCCTGCCGCCCGTCGCCGAGACCGACGAGGAGCTCGTCGAGCTCGTCCAGCTGCTCGGCGCCTACTCGGGCCTCGCGTCCCGCCCGTTCGACTCCGCGAACCCGCAGCTCGACCTGCGGCTGCCCGACGGCAGCCGGCTGTCCGCCGTGATGGGCGTGTGCGCCCGGCCGGCGCTGTCGATCCGCCGCGCCCGGGTCAAGCGCGTCAGCCTGGACACGTTGGTGGAGAACGGGTCCATGACCCCCGAGCTGGCCTCGTTCTGCTCCGCCGCCGTGGCGGCGCGCAAGAACATCATGATCGCGGGGGCGACGAACGCCGGCAAGACGACGCTGCTGCGGGCGTTGGCCAACGAGATCCCGCCGCACGAGCGGCTCATCACGGTCGAGCGGGCCCTCGAGCTCGGCCTCGGCGACCACGAGGACCTGCACCCCAACGTCGTCTCCTTCGAGGAGCGCCTCCCCAACGCCGAGGGCAACGGCGCCATCACCATGGCCGAGCTGGTCCGGCGCTCGCTGCGCATGAACCCCAGCCGCGTCATCGTCGGCGAGGTCCTCGGCGACGAGATCGTCACGATGCTCAACGCGATGAGCCAGGGCAACGACGGCTCGCTGTCGACGATCCACGCCAACAGCTCCCTCGAGGTCTTCAACCGCATCGCCACGTACGCGATCCAGTCCCAGGAGCGCCTGCCGCAGGACGCGACCGCGATGCTCATCGCCGGGGCCATCGATTTCGTGGTGTTCGTCGAGCGCCGCAACGACTACTCGCGCGGCGGCACCCTGCGCCGCATGGTCACGAGCGTCCGCGAGGTCAACGGCGTGGACGGCCGGGTGCTGTCCAGCGAGGTCTTCGCCGCGGGCCCGGACGGCCGGGCGGTGCCGGCCGCACCGATCTCGTGCATGGACGAGCTGATGGAGCACGGCTACCAGAGCGCCCCGACCGCCGGGTGGACGTCGTGACGTCCGGGATCACCCTGGGGCTGCTGGGGATCGTCGTCGCTGGCGCGGCCGTCGGAGGGGGTCTGGCGCTGCTCGTGCTCGCGCTCGTCCCGCGGCCGGTCCAGCAGGCGGCCCCTAGCGGTACCGGCCTGGCCGACGACCTGCGACGCCTCGGCGTCGCGGCCGGGCGGCGGGTGCCGGTCGCGATCGGCGCGGCGCTGCTCGTCCTCGTCGTGACGCGGTGGGTCGTGCTGGCCGTGGCGGTCGCCGTCATCGTGCTGGTCTGGGACCAGCTTTTTGGAGGCGCCAAGGAGGAGCAGCGGGCGATGGACCGGCTCGAGGGCCTGGCCACGTGGATCGAGTCGCTGCGCGACACGATCGCCGGTGCGGTCGGGCTGGAGCAGGCCATCCCCGCGACCGCGCACGCGGCGTCACCGGCCGTCCGCCCCGCGCTGATGACGCTCGCCAACCGCCTGGCGGTCCGTACGCCGCTCGTGTCCGCGCTCAAGCGGTTCGCCGACGAGCTGGCGGACCCCAGCGTCGACCTCACCGTCGCGGCGCTCATGCTCAACGCGCGGCTGCGCGGCCCGGGGCTGAAGGACGTGCTGTCCTCGCTCGCGGTGTCGACGCGCGAGGAGCTCGACATGCGCCGCCGCATCGCCGCGCAGCGGCGGAGCACCCGTCGCAGCGTGCAGATCATCATGCTGGTCACGGTCGGCTTCGTCCTCTTGCTGCGGGTGGTCAACCCCGGCTACCTGGCGCCTTACGGCAGCGTGCTCGGCCAGGTGGTGCTGCTCGTCATCATCGGCCTCTTCGCCGCCGGCTTCTGGTGGATGCGCCGCCTGTCGGCCTACGACCTGCCTGGCCGGTTCCTGCAGGGTGACGCGTCCCCGGCGCCGAGGGTGGCGCGGTGACCGGCATCCTGCTCGGAGGGGCGCTCGCGGGTCTCGGCCTCCTGCTCCTCACCCGAGCGCTCTGGAGCCCGCAGCCCCAGGGCCCGGCGGCGCTCGCACGTCTGGACCTGCAGCGGCGACGGGCCGGGCGCCGCCCGACGGTGCCTCAGCAGACGGCGGCCGGTGGGTCCGCCGGCATGCGGCGTGTCGGTGAGCGCCTGCGCGAGGTCCTCGAGGATCGCGCGATCACGCTCCCCTCGGTCCAGGCGGACCTCTCGGTCCTCGGCAAGTCGCTCGAGGCGCACCTCGCGCAGAGCGTCCTGACGGCGGTGATGTGCGCCCTGCTCCCGGTCTTCGCCCTGCTGATGTGGGCACTCGGCACCGGTGGCGTCGGCTCCGTCGCGCCGCTGTGGCTCTGCCTCCTCGGGGCAGTGGTCGGCGCGCTGCTGCCCACGCTGCAGATCCGGGGCGAGGCCAAGGAACGGCGTCGGGACTTCCGGCACGCCGTGGGTGCGTTCCTCGACCTCGTCTCGATGAACCTCGCCGGCGGGCGCGGCATCCCCGAGGCCCTGCAGGCGGCCACGGGCATCAGCGACCACTGGGCGATGCGGCGCATCCGCGACCACCTGGAGACCGCCCGGCTCCAGGGCGTCACCCCGTGGCAGGCGCTCGGCGACCTCGGCCGCGACACCGGCGTCGAGGAGCTCGTCGACCTGTCCGCCGCGCTCGCCCTCGTCGCCGAGGACGGCGCCAAGGTCCGCGAGTCCCTGGCCGCCCGGGCCGAGACCCTGCGCCGCAAGGAGCTCGCCGATCTGGAGGGGGCGGCGGAGGAGCGGTCACAGTCCATGCTCGTCGCCCAGCTCCTGCTGTGCGCCGGTTTCCTCGTCTTCCTGGCGTACCCTGCGGTCGCCGAGGTGGTGGGCCTGTGAGCCCGGTCAGCCCGAACCCCCGACCCGCCCGGGTCGGGGCCGTCACCCTGAGGGGGAGCAATGCCCTGGAACAACCCGCTGCACCCGGTCGGCTTCCTGCTGATGCACCTGCGCTCGCGTGTCGACACGCGGTCGGACCACGGTGCCTCGGCGGTCGAGTGGGTCATCATCACCGCGGTCCTCGTGGGGATCGCCGTGGGGCTCGGAGTCCTGTTGACCCAGCTCGTCGAGACCAAGGCCGAGGAGATCGACCTCGGCTGACGACAACTGAGGAGGCCCGTCCCGTCTCCGGTGTCAGCCTGCGGCGTCACTCACGGCGGGCCAGTGCTTCCTCAGCGTCCTCAGAACGAGATGCCGGCGCGAGCTCGGTCGAGCTCGTCCTCTACGCGCCGCTGATCATGTTCATCACGTTCCTCGCGGTGCAGTTCGGCATGGTCCACCTGGGCAACCAGGCGGCCACGGCGACCGCCCGGGAGGCCGCGCGGGTGGCCCGCACCGTCGGGCCCACCCCCGCCGGGCTGGCGCAGGCCGAGGCCCGCGGGCGTACCTACGCCGGACAGGTCGGCCGCGGCGTGCTGCTCGACGTGCAGGTGGACGTGGTGGCCGTCGGCCCGGACACCGTCCGGGCGACGGTGACCGCGGACTCCTTCACCCTGCTGCCGGCGTTCGGCGGGCGGATCACGCAGACCGTGCAGGGGCCGGTCGAGTCGTTCAGGCCGGACGCGTGAGCGGGGGGCTGCGCTCGGGGGGCGCACCACCACCCGGGGGACGGGACACCGGGTCCATGTCCGTCGAGGTGGTCCTGCTCGTCCCGGTGCTGATGGCGTTCGTCCTGCTCATCGTGGGCCTCGGCCGGTACGTGAACACCCAGGGCGAGGTCCAGGCGGCCAGCCGGGAGGCGGCCCGCGCCGCGTCCCTCGAGAGGACCGTCGGGTCCGCCACGGCCAGCGCGTCGGCCGCCGCGACGACGACGCTCCAGGGCCGGGTCTGCCCGGTCACCCTCAACACGGCCGACTTCCGGTCCGGCGGGTCGGTCACGGCCACGGTGAGCTGCCGCGTGCCGCTCAACGACCTCGGGCTCATCGGGCTGAGCGGGACGGTCAACGTCCAGTCGACCAGCCAGGCGCCCATCGACACCTACCGGAGGACTGGATGACCGGCCGCGACGCACAGCCGCTGGCCCGGAGCGGACGACCACGGCGGCTGCTGCGCGCCGTCCTCGGTCGTGTCCGCGGTGCCGACCGTGAGGCCGGGGCCGTCGCCGCCTTCGTGGTGGCCATCGCCGTCGCGCTCTTCGCGATCGGCGGGCTCGTCATCGACGGCGGCCGCGCCATCAACGCCCGCCAGCGGGTCGCGGACGACGCCGAGCAGGCCGCCCGCGTCGGTGCCGACAAGGTCGACGTCGCGGCGCTGCGCACCCGCGGGGACGTCGTCATCGACCCCGGCGCCGCCACGTCCGCCGCCTACGGGTACCTCGCCGGAGCCCCCGGCGGCGGCTACAGCGGAGCCGACGCCCGGGTCGTCGCCACCCCTACCGAGGTCACCGTCCGCACCAGCACCACCGTTCAGTCGACGATCCTCGGCATCGTCGGGTTCGGCCAGTTCACCGTCACCGGCGAGGCCACCGCACGACCCGCGGCAGGTATCGATGCCGAGTTCTGAGCAGATCTGCGAGCCGAGCAGCGAGCCGAACCGCAGAGACCAGTGAGGACCACCGGAGGACCCATGCCCACCGACGCGCGCACCAGCCGCGGGCCCGACCAGGCCCGGGGCGCCGCCCGCTTCCAGCAGCAGCCGGCCCTCGTCCGCCGCAAGCGCTCACCGCTGGAGGTGCTCGGCGCCGCCCTGGCCCTGCTCCTGCTCGTCGTGGGCGTCCCCGCGGCCCTGCTGTACCTGCACGGGCTGCCCCCGGTCCCCACCTCCCTGCCCGACCGGGACACCTTCACCCAGGAGGTCGGCGCCGAGCAGCTGCTCACCCTGCTCGTCGCCGTCGTCTGGCTCGCCTGGCTGCAGTTCATGTGGTGTCTGGTGACCGAGGTGGTCGCCGCCACGCGCGGCGGACTGCTCGCCCGTCCCGTGCCCCTCGCCGGGCCGAGCCAGCGCCTCGCGCGCGCCCTCGTCGGCGCCCTCCTGCTGACCGGCACCGTCGCCGGGCAGGCGTCCGCCGCCGTCACCGCCCACCAGGGCGTCGCCGAGCGTGGCGACGTCGCCGCCGTCCAGACCGTCGACGCGCCCGTCGCCGACGTCACCACCGGCCCGCAGGCCGGTGGCGGCACCGCCGTGGCCGCTCCCGCCACCCCGACCGCCGAGGCTCCTGACGCGCAGGCGCAGGCCGCGCCCGCGCTGCCCCCGGAGCTCGCCGCCCTCGACGGCCGCAAGGTCTACACCGTGATGCCGCCCGAGGGCCGCTACCACGACAACCTCTGGGACATCGCCGAACGGCACCTCGGGGACGGGCGCCGCTACGCCGAGATCTTCGAGCTCAACCACGGCCGCACCCAGCCCGACGGCCGCACGCTCGACCTCGCCCGGCTCATCCAGCCCGGCTGGCAGCTCGTCATGCCCGAGGACGCCGTCGGCGTCGAGCGTTTCCACGCACCCGCCCCCGCGAGCCCCGTGGCCGACACGGGAGCGCCCGCTGCCGGTGACGCCTCCGACGGCACCGGCGACACCGCCGGCCCGGACGGCGCGTCGCAGGGTGCGGGAGGCGCCGGCGCGGGTGGTGCCGGGGGCTCCGGCTCGCACGACGGCTCGGCCCCGAAGACCTGGACCGACGGGGGCGTCACCGGGTACGGGCGCGCCGGCGACCTCGGCCTCGGCGGGCTCGCGGCGGCCGGCGTCCTCGCCGCGCTCGTCCGCCAGCGCCGCCGCGGCCTCGGCACCGAGCCGGACGACGCGGCGCGAGAGGCGGAGGTCGCCCTGCGCGCCGCGGCCGACGTCCGTCGCGCACGCTTCCTCGACCAGGCGCTGCGGTCCCTGGCGGCCCTGTGCCGCGAGGCCGGCCGGCCGCTCCCCGCCGTGTACGCGGCGGTCCTCGACGACGAGGCCGTCGAGCTGCGGCTCGCCCCCGCCGACGAGGCCGTCGTACCGCCGTGGTCGGCGCAGGACGACGGACGCACGTGGCGGCTCACCCCCGCCGACCTGGTCCCGGCGCCGGACGACCAGCGGGCGCCCTACCCGGCGCTCGTCGGGCTCGGACGGGACGCCCGGGGACGCGACGTCCTGCTCGACCTCGAGGCCGCCGAGGGTCCCGTCGCCGTCACCGGTGACCCCGGGGCCGCGCTCGAGGTCGTCAGCGCGCTGGCGCTCGGGTTGGCCACCAACCCCTGGTCGGACGACGTGCGGGTCAGCGTCATGGACCTTCCCGACGCGCTCGGACAGGCCGCGTCCGGGGTCGTCGACGTCGTCGAGGACGCCGGCGTGCTGCTGCGCCGCGCCGCCCGTCCCCACCGAGGTGGCGACGTCCTCACCGGCAGGGTGGGAGGCCGCGGCAGCACGGTCGGGGAGTACCTCGTCCTCGGCCGACCGCCCGCCGCGGAGCTCGTCGACCAGCTCGTCGTCCCGGCCGGGCAGGGGCGCAGCCCCCTGGCGCTGGTGTCCGCGGGGCCCGTCCGCGGCGCCCGCTGGGAGCTGCGGGTGGACTCGGCGGGGCACCTCGACGTGCCGCTGCTGGACCTGGCGGTCGAGGGCACCCGGCTGCGGGCCGACGACGCGAGCGCGCTCGCCGGCCTGTTCGACGCCGCCCGGTCCGTGCCCGCCGACGCGGCCGGCGCCGGGTCCGGCTGGTGCCCGCCGCTGCCGCCCGCCCCGGCCGGCGGTGTCGACGAGTCCGCGTGGGCCACCGCTCCGGTGCGGCTGCACCTGCTCGGACCCGTCCGCCTCGACGCGCCCGGCCCCGTGGACGACAGCCGACGTGACCTCGTCACCGAGGTCGTCGTCCACCTGGCCACCCACCGCGACGGTGTGCACCCGACCGTTCTCGCCGGTGACGTGTGGCCGCGCGGCGTCACCAACCAGGTCCGCGACGCCGCCGTCGCCCGGGCCCGGGACCTGCTCGGCAGCGAGGAGTCGGGGAGCTACCGCCTCGGCGAGCGCGAGGACGGTCGCCTGTGCCTGACCGAGCAGGTCGTCGCCGACGTGGACCTGCTCGCCGCCCTGCTCCGCCGGGCCCAGGCCAGCAGCGGTGACACCGAGACCGAGGCGCTGCGCCAGGCGCTGCGGCTCGTGCGCGGTGAGCCGTTCGACGACGTGCCGCCCGGTCGGTACGCGTGGCTCGCCCGGACCGGGCTGGAGCGGCAGGCCGCCGTGCTCGTGGTGGCCGCCGCGACGCGCCTGGCCGAGCTGGACGCCGCAGCCGGGCGTCACGACGCCGCGGCAGACGCCCTGCGTGCCGGGCTGCGGGCGGCGCCCACCGACCAGCGCCTGTGGCGGGCGCTGCTCGGCGCCACCGCCGCGGGCGGCGCGAGCCGCGACGTCCCGCAGGTCGTCGACGCGATGATCAGCGAGCTGCGCCGGGCGGACGTCCCACCGGACGCCGAGACCGAGGAGCTCGTCGCCGAGCTGCTCCCGGAGGGGACGCCCGTCGGCCCCGCGCGCGCCGACACCGCCTGAGCCGAGCGCGCGGCCACGGTACGGTGCCGGACGTGACCCCAGCGCCCGACGTGACCCCAGCCGACGCGTCCCAGCCGACCGCGACCGACCCCGTCGCCGCCGCCCCCAAGGTGCTCCTGCACGACCACCTCGACGGCGGTCTGCGGCCGCAGACCGTGCTGGAGCTCGCCGCCGAGGTCGGGCACGAGCTGCCCGCCGGTGACGCCGACTCGCTGGGCACCTGGTTCCGCGACGCCGCCGACTCCGGCTCCCTCGAGCGCTACCTGGAGACGTTCGCGCACACGGTGGCGGTCATGCAGACCGAGGAGTCGCTGGTCCGGGTCGCCCGCGAGTGCGCGGTCGACCTCGCCGAGGACGGCGTCGTCTACGCGGAGGTCCGCTACGCCCCCGAGCAGCACCTCGACGGCGGTCTCAGCCTGGAGCAGGTCGTCGCCGCCGTCGAGGCGGGCTTCCGCGCCGGTGAGCAGGAGGCCGCCCGCCGCGGCCGCTCGGTCCGCATCGGCACGCTCCTCACCGCGATGCGGCACGCCGCCCGCAGCCGGGAGATCGCCGAGCTCGCGGTGGCGTTCCGGGACAAGGGCGTCGTCGGCTTCGACATCGCCGGCGCCGAGGCCGGGTACCCGCCGTCCCGCCACCTCGACGCGTTCGAGTACCTGCACCGGGAGAACTTCCCCTTCACCATCCACGCCGGGGAGGCCTTCGGCCTGCCGAGCATCTGGGACGCCGTCCAGGTGTGCGGCGCCGACCGCCTCGGCCACGGCGTGCGGATCGTCGACGACATCACGGTCGGGCCGGGGGCGCACCGGCCGGGTGGGGACGGCCCGGTCCTCGACCGCTCCCGGGTGCACCTGGGCCGCCTCGCCGGCTGGGTGCGCGACAAGCGGATCCCGCTGGAGATGTGCCCGTCGTCCAACGTCCAGACCGGCGCCGCGCCGGACGTGGCCGAGCACCCCGTCACCCTGCTCAAGGACCTCCGCTTCAGGGTGACCGTCAACACCGACAACCGGCTGATGTCCGGCACGTCGATGACCCGGGAGATGCGGCTGCTCGTCGAGGAGGCCGGGTGGACCCTCGCCGACCTGCGCTGGGTCACCGTGAACGCGCTGAAGAGCGCCTTCATCCCCTTCGACGAGCGGCTCGCGCTCATCGAGGACGTCGTCAAGCCCGGGTACGCCGCCCTGGGCGCCTGACCGTCAGACCGTCAGACCGTCAGACCGCGACGTCAGACGGGCACGGCGGTGCGGATCACCCGCTCGGCCTCCGCGACCCCCAGCGGGCGGCACCCCAGGTCCGTCCACCGCCGCACCAGCGCCGGCTCCTCGCGCATGAGTGCCAGCCCACGGCGCACCAGGGTCACCGGCGGCTTGCGCGCCTCCCCGAGGTCGCGCAGCAGCCGCCGCCAGAACGTCACCCGCGGCGACAGCCGCAGGCAGATCGCGTCGGCGAGCACGCCGGCCCGCCGGCAGGCGTCGACCAGGTGCGCCGCGAAGATGCCCTCGGCCACGACCAGAGGGCACCCCGTGAGGTCGAGGTGCGACGTCCCGGTGCGCCGCGACGTCGGGATGTCGTACACCGGGACGTCGGTGCGCCCGTGGGCGGCCAGCTCCAGCAGGGCGTGCAACGCGGCCTCGGCGTCCCAGGAGGCCGGGTCGTCCCAGTCGACGATGCCGAACCGGCGGGGGAGCGCGGGGTCGTCGCCCGAGCGGTAGAAGTCGTCCAGCTGCAGCACCGGCAGGCCGAGACGGCGGGTCAGGGACGTCTTGCCCGACCCGGACGGCCCGCACAGGAGCACCACCCGGGTCACCGGCCGGGCGACGTGGTGGGGCGGCTCGTCGAAGAGTCCCGGCTGGTCGACGGTCACGGGCGGCCATTCTGCCAGTCGGGGGCGTGCCCGCCGGACCCACTTGATCCGCCCGGGTGACCTGCCGACAAGGGGTACGTGCCCCTGTCCGCGTACCGGATCTACGTCGTCCTCGCCGTCGCGACGACGCTGGCGTACGCGACCGTGGTCCCCCCGGGGGTGCCCGACGCCGCCGTGTACTGCCTGGGGGCGCTGTCGCCGGTGGTGACGATCGAGCTGGGCCTGCGGCGCGGGGGCCTGGCCCGCCGGTCCTGGCGGGCGGTGCAGCTCGGCACCGCGTGCATGGGCATCGGCAACATCGCGTACAGCGTGCGGCTGATCGCGGTGCCGGGCGCCGAGGAGGACATCGTCTCCACCCTCTTCTTCCCGGCGGGCTTCCTGCTGAACCTGGTCGGCCTCGTCACCCTGCTGCGCGCCCGGCGGCGCAGCGACCCCGGCGGCGTGGTCGACTCCATGATCCTGTCGGTGGTGGCCGGTGGGGTGCTGTGGCAGTACGTGCTGCAGCCGGAGCTGGGGACGTCCGGTGACGTCGCCTACCAGCTGTCGACGCTGGTCCGGTTGCTCGTCCTCGTGGCGATGCTGGGCGCGATGCTGCGGCTGTACCGGGGGGCGGGGTTCCGCAACGGCGCCCTCGGCCTGGTCTTCGGCTGCCTGACGGTCGCCTTCCTCGGCTACGTGGGCCCGGCCGCCCTGGACGTGCCGGACGACGTCGCGGGGCCGTGGGTCGTGACCTCCTTCCTGGCCTCGTACTTCCTGCTGGGCGCCGCGGCGTTGCACCCGGCTGCCGGGCAGCTGCACCGACCCGGCGACCAGCAGCCCGAGGGGCTGTCCGTCCTGCGCCTCGTGCTGCTCGGCGCCGCCCTGCTCGTCACGCCGGTGCTCGGCGCCGTCGGGGACGGTGGCGACGGCCACGCGGACGCCGTCCGGGTCGCGGTCGTCAGCGCGCTCGTCGTCCCGCTCGTGCTGGCACGGTTCGCGGTGCTCATGCGGGAGCGCGCCCGTGCGGAAGCGGCGTTGGCGCACCAGGCGAGCCACGACCAGCTGACCGGTCTGGTCAACCGCGGCCGCTTCCTGGAGCGGCTGCAGCAGGCCCTGGACCGTCTGGGGACCGGGCAGACGCGGGAGGTGGTCGTCCTGTTCGTCGACCTGGACGGTTTCAAGCGCGTCAACGACGAGCTGGGTCACGAGGCCGGTGACGCGCTCCTGGTCGCCGCAGCCGACCGCATCCGCGCGAGCGTCCGACCGGGGGACGTGGTGGCCCGTTTCGGCGGGGACGAGTTCCTCGTGCTCTGGGAGGACGGCCCCACCGGGTCGTGCCAGGGCACACCCGACGTGGTGGAGCGGATCCACGGTGCCCTGGGGGTGCCGGTGGTCCTCGGGGAGCACCGGGTGCCCATCCGCGCCAGCGTGGGGGCGACCGCGGTGACGGCGGCCACCTGGCGCAGCGCCGACGAGGTGATCCGCGACGCCGACGCACGCATGTACGTCGCCAAGCGGGCGCACCGGGCGGCCGCCGCGGGGCAGGACCCCCTGGACGGGGGACCCGGCCGGGCGCTGGGGGCTCCCGCCGTCGAGAGCGTCCCCTGACCCGACGTCGGGTCCGGTGCGGGCGGGGCGATGCCGGCGGGCGGGGCGGTGCCGGCGGGTGGGGCGATGCCGGCGGGCGGGGCGATACCGGCGGGTGACCGCCGGTGCGCCGCCGTCAGGTGCCCTTGGGGTGCCAGACCGTCTTGGTCTCGGTGAAGTGCAGGATGCGCTGCGGTCCGGCCGGGGGACGCGACCAGCTCGGCTCGTCGCCCTCAGCGGGGCGCAGCACGCGCTTGAGGTTCTCCGCGGCGGCGGCCTCCAGGTCGGCCCACTCGACGTCCGCCGCCGCGGCGGCGCCCGTCAGGTCGATCGCGTTGACGTCGCCGTGCGACGCCAGCCAGGGCGCGACCTCCGCCGTCCGCCCGGTCAGGACGTTGACGACGCCACCGGGCACGTCCGACGTCGCCAGCACCTCGGACAGCGTGATCGCCGGCAGCGGGCGGTCCTCGCTGGCCAGCACCACGGCCGTGTTGCCGGTGACGAGCACGGGCGCCACGACGCTGACGAGGCCGAGCAGCGACGACCGCTGCGGGGCCAGCACGGCGACGACACCGGTCGGCTCCGGCGCGCTGAGGTTGAAGTACGGGCCGGCGACGGGGTTGGCGTTGCCGGCGACCTGGGCGACCTTGTCGGTCCAGCCCGCGTACCAGACCCAGCGGTCCACGGCGGCGGACACCACGGCCTCGGCCCGTGCGCGCGTCAGGCCCTCGCCCCGGACGACCTCGTCGACGAACTGCGCGCGCCGGCCCTCCATCAGCTCGGCGACCCGGTAGAGCACCTGGCCGCGGTTGTACGCGGTCGCGCCGGCCCACCCGCCGAACGCCTTGCGGGCGGCGACGACTGCGTCCCGGGCGTCCTTGCGGCTGGCCAGCGCGGCGTTCGCGACGAACCGCCCGCGCGAGTCCGTCACCTCGTACGACCGGCCGGACTCGCTGCGCGGGAAGGCCCCGCCGACGTACAGCTTGTACGTCTTGCGGACGTCGAGGCGCTGCGGCGCGGCGTCGCCGCGGGCCGCCGTCCGGGTGCTCCGCTGGGCGGGCGGGGTCATGCCGTCTCCTCCGTGCGCACGTACGCCTCCAGCCCGTGCCGGCCGCCCTCGCGGCCGTACCCGGACTCCTTGTAGCCACCGAACGGGCTGGTGGGGTCGAACCGGTTGAACGTGTTGGCCCAGACCACGCCGGCGCGCAGCCGGTCGGCGGCCCACAGGATCCGTGACCCCTTCTCCGTCCACACCCCCGCGGACAGCCCGTACGGCGTGTTGTTCGCCTTGGCGATCGCCTCGTCGGGCGTCCGGAACGTCAGGACCGACAGCACGGGCCCGAAGATCTCCTCGCGGGCGATCCGGTGGCTGTTCGACACCCCGGTGAACACGGTCGGGGCGAACCAGTAGCCGGACGTCGGCAGCTCGCACTCAGGGGACCAGCGCGTCGCACCCTCGGCCTCACCGGCGTCCGCGAGCTCGGTGATCCGGGCCAGCTGCGCAGCCGAGTTGATGGCGCCGACGTCGGTGTTCTTGTCCAGCGGGTCGCCGACACGCAGGGTGGCCAGGCGCCGCTTGAGCCGGTCGACGACGTCGTCGGCGACGGACTCCTGGACGAGCAGCCGGGACCCGGCGCAGCAGACATGGCCCTGGTTGAAGAAGATCCCGTTGACGATGCCCTCGACCGCCTGGTCGACGGGCGCGTCGTCGAAGACGATGTTCGCGGCCTTGCCGCCGAGCTCGAGGGTGACCTTCTTGCGGCTGCCGGCCACCGACCGGGCGATGGCCTTGCCGACGGCGGTGGAACCGGTGAAGGCGACCTTGTCGACGTCCGGGTGCTCGACGAGCGCCTGCCCCGTCGCACCGGCTCCGGTCACGATGTTGACGACACCCGGCGGCAGGTCGGCCTGCTGGCAGATCTCGGCGAACAGCAGGGCGGTCAGCGGCGTGGTCTCGGCCGGCTTGAGGACGACGGTGTTGCCGGTGGCCAGGGCCGGTGCGATCTTCCACGCGAGCATGAGCAGCGGGAAGTTCCACGGGATGACCTGCCCGGCGACGCCCAGCGCGCGCGGGGCCGGGCCGAGGCCGGCGTGCTCGAGCTTGTCCGCCCAGCCGGCGTAGTAGAAGAAGTGCGCCGCCGCGGTGGGGACGTCGACGTCGCGGCTCTCCTTGATCGGCTTGCCGTTGTCGAGCGTCTCCAGCACCGCGAGCTCGCGAGCCCGCTCCTGCATCATGCGCGCGATCCGGAACAGGTACTTGCCCCGCTCGGCACCCGGCATCCGCGACCAGACCCGGTCGTACGCGCGCCGCGCGGCACGGACGGCGCGGTCGACGTCCGCCGCGTCCGCCTCGGCGACCTCGGCGAGCACCTCCTCGGTGGCCGGGGAGGTCGACTTGAACGGGGTGCCGCTGCCGGCGACGAACTCGCCGTCGACGAACAGCCCGTAGCTGCTGCGCAGGGTGACGACCGACCGGGACTCCGGGGCCGGTGCGTACTCGAAGAGGCTCATCGCTCTACCACCAGGGGTTCTGCTCGTGCGGTCGACGGGTCGGCCCGGCGTCCGTGCGGGCGGTCGGTCAGTCGAGGGTCACGTAGTCGGGGCCGGAGTAGCGGCCCGTGGCGAGCTTCTGCCGCTGCAGGAGCACGTCGTTGAGCAGCGTGGACGCCCCGAACCGGAACCGGTCCGGGTCCAGCCAGTCCTCGCCCGCCGTCTCGTTCACGACCACGAGGTACTTCATCGCGTCCTTCGCCGTCCGGATGCCGCCGGCCGGCTTCACGCCGACCACCTCGCCCGTGGCCAGCCGCCAGTCGCGCACGGCCTCCAGCATCACCAGCGTCACCGGGAGGGTGGCCGCGGGGGAGACCTTGCCCGTCGACGTCTTGATGAAGTCGCCGCCGCCGAGCATCGCCAGCCAGGACGCCCGCCGCACGTCGTCGTAGCCGGCGAGCTCGCCGGTCTCGAGGATGACCTTGAGGTGGGCGTCGCGGCCGCCGGCGTGGCACGCCTCCTTGACGGCGGCGACCTCCTCCAGCACCTGGAGGTAGCGCCCCGACAGGAACGCCCCGCGGTCGATGACCATGTCGACCTCGTCGGCCCCGGACTCGACGGCGTCGGCGGTGTCGGCGAGCTTGACGTCGAGCCGGGCCCGGCCGCTGGGGAAGGCGGTGGCCACGGCGGCGACCTTGATCCCGGTGCCGGTGAGGGCCTCGACCGCCACGGGCACCAGGTCGTTGTAGACGCAGACCGCGGCCACCTGGGGGCAGGTCGGGTCCGAGGCGTCCGGGACGCGCGCCTTGGCGCAGAGGGTGCGCACCTTGCCCGGGGTGTCGGCGCCCTCCAGGGTCGTGAGGTCGACCATCCGGATCGTCGTGTCCAGGGCCCAGGCCTTGGCCGTCGTCTTGATCGAGCGGGTGCCCAGGCCGGCGGCGCGCTGCTCGGCCCCCACCTGGTCCACGCCGGGCAGGCCGTGCAGGAACCGGCGCAGCGAGGCGTCGTCGAGGGTGGCGACCCCCATCACCTCGCGGGCGCGGGCGGCCAGGTCCGCGGACGCCGCGGGGTGCGCAGCGCCGTCGGAGGCGCGCGCGTCTGCCGGTGAGGACGCCGTCGTGGTCACCAAGGGAGTCTACCCGCGCCGTGCGGGGCCGACGTCGGCCTCACCGACGTCCGCGCGGGGCGTGGCACGATGCGCGGGTGAGCAGCCGACGTCCCGGGCGCCGTGAGGTCCCGTCGCCCGGTGACCTGGACGGGCGCAGGGTGCTGCGCCCCGTCCTGGTGCGCGTCCTCGCCGCCGTCGTGTGGGTGCTGCTCGCCCTGTTCGCCGGCCTGGCCGTGCTCGAGGGAGCGGGCCAGCTCGCGGTCACCGCCCCGGCGCTCGTGCTCGTCGGCGCGGCCGCCTACGCGTTGCTGTGGCGCCCCTGCGTCGTGGTGGACGACGACGCGGTCACCCTGGTCAACGTGCTGCGGGACGTGCGCGTGCCGTTCGCCGCCCTCGACGTCGTCGACACCCGGTACGCGCTCAGCCTGGAGTCCGGCGGACGGCGCTGGTCGGCGTGGGCGGCGCCCGCCCCCGGGCGGTTCTCGGCCATGGGGCTGTCCCGCAGCGAGGGGGCCGTCGTCCGGCACCTCGGGGTCGACGTCGAGCACGGGCTGCGGGCGTCGTCGGCACCGAACACCGAGTCCGGCGGCGCGGCGCTGCTCGTCCAGAGCCGCTGGCTGCGGTGGCAGGAGCGCCACGACGGGCCGGGTCGCACGGCGTCCACGGCGGGTCCGGCCGGCCCGCGGGTCACGTGGGTGACGCCCCTGGCCGCCGTCCTCGCGGTGTCCGCGGTGCTGACCGCTCTGACCTTCCTGCTCTGACCTTCCTGCTCCGACCGACCGCCCGGCTGCGCGCCGACCGTCCGGCTGCGCCGACCGTGCGGCGGCGGGCGGCCAGCGCGGTCACCGCACGCCGGGCCGGCGCGTCAGCCGCGGGTCACAGACCCAGCGCCGCCGCCAGGTCGGCGCGCAGGGCTGCCAGCCGTCGAGCCGCCGAGGCCCTCGCCGACGCCGCGTCCCCGCCCGGGACGGCCACCACCACCTCGAGGTAGCACTTGAGCTTCGGCTCGGTGCCGCTGGGCCGCACCACCACCCGGGCGTCGTCCTCGGTGAGGTAGAGCAGGCCGTCGGTCGGCGGCAGCTCCTCGCCGCCCTCCGCCAGGTCGACCGCGGACACCACGGGGGAGCCGGCGAGGGCCGGTGGCGGGGTCTCGCGCAGGCGGCGCATCGCCGTCGCGATCACGGCGAGGTCCTCCACCCGCACCGACAGCTGGTCGGTGGCGTGCAGACCGTGCCGCACGGCCAGGTCGTCCAGCGCGTCCAGCAGGGTGCGGCCCTCGGCCTTCAGGCCCGCGGCCAGCTCGGCCACGAGCACCGCCGCGCTGACGCCGTCCTTGTCGCGCACGGCGTCGGGGTCGACGCAGTACCCGAGGGCCTCCTCGTACCCGAAGGCCAGGCCCGGCACCCGCGAGATCCACTTGAAGCCGGTCAGGGTCACCGCGCTCTCCAGACCGTGCTCCGCGGCGATCCGCGCGAGCAGCCGCGAGGAGACCACCGAGCACGCCAGGACCGACCCCTCCGGCAGGCCGCGGCGCGCCAGGTGCTCCCCGAGCAGACCGCCCACCTCGTCGCCCCGCAGCACCCGCCAGCCGCCGTCCGCCGAGGGGTCGGGCACCGCCACCGCGCAGCGGTCGGCGTCCGGGTCGTTGGCGACGACGAGGTCCGCGACCCGGTCGCGCGCCGCCGCCAGCGCCAGGTCCATCGCGCCCGGCTCCTCCGGGTTCGGGAACGCGACCGTCGGGAAAGAGGGGTCGGGCTCCGCCTGCTCCGGCACCACGTACGTGTCGGTGAACCCCGCGCGGTGCAGGGCGTCGACGACGGTGTCGCCACCCACCCCGTGCAAGGGGGTCAGGACGAGCGAGACGTCCCGCGGTCCGGTGCTGCGGGCGACGGACGCGGCCCTGGCCAGGTAGCGCTCGCGCACCGACCCGTCCAGCGTCGTCCACCCGCCGTCGGCGCGGGGCACGTCGGTGACGTCGCCGACCGCGTCGATGCACGCGGCGATCTCGGCGTCCGCGGGCGGCACGATCTGCGCACCCTCCTCACCCGGGCCGCCGAGGTACACCTTGTAGCCGTTGTCCTGCGGCGGGTTGTGGCTGGCAGTCACCATGACGCCCGCGTCGCAGCCGAGGTCCCGGACGGCGAACGCCAGCACCGGCGTGGGCAGCGGCCGGGGCAGCACCAGGGCGTCCACGCCGGCCGCGGTCAGCACGGCGGCGGTATCGCGGGCGAAGACGTCGGAGTTGCGCCGGGCGTCGAAGCCGACCACGACGCGCGGCCGGACGCGGGCCGCGCCGACCCGCCGGTGCAGGAAGGCCGCGAGGCCGGCTGCGGCGCGGATCACGACGACCCGGTTCATCCGGTTCGGCCCGGCGCCCAGCGCCCCGCGCAGCCCCGCCGTCCCGAACTGCAGCGTGCCGGAGAACCGGTCCGCCAGGTCGGCGGCCGCGCCGCCGTCACCCGACGCGGCGGCCGCGAGCAGGTCACGCAGCTCGGCCGCGGTCTGCGGGTCCGGGTCCTGCGCGGCCCACGCCCGCGCGGTGCGCTCCAGGTCCTCGCCCAGCGGGACGGCGCTCACGCGACCACCAGCCGGCGCGTCACCTCGGCGAGCAGGGCGCCGATGCGCGGTCCGGCGGCTCGTCCGGCCTCGATGACCTCCGTGTGGTGCAGCGGCGTCTCGCTGATGCCGGCCCCGAAGTTCGTCACCAGGGAGATGCCGAGGACCTCCATGCCGGCCTCACGGGCGGCGATCGCCTCCAGCGTGGTCGACATGCCGACCAGGTCACCGCCCAGGACGCCCGCCATCCGCACCTCGGCCGGGGTCTCGTAGTCGGGACCGCGGAACTGCACGTACACGCCCTCGGCCAGGGACGGGTCGACCTCGTGCGCCAGCGCCCGCAGCCGCGCGCTGTACAGGTCCGTGAGGTCGACGAAGCTGGCGCCCTCGACCGGTGAGGTGGCCGTCAGGTTGATGTGGTCGCTGATCAGCACCGGCGTCCCCGGCGGCCAGGCGGGGTTCAGCCCACCGCACCCGTTCGTCAGCACGACCGTGCGGCACCCCGCCGCGGCGGCGGTGCGCACCCCGTGCACGACCCGGCGCACGCCGCGACCCTCGTACAGGTGGGTGCGGGAGCCGAACAGCAGCGCCCGGGCACCGGTGTCCCCGACGGCGATCGACCGGATCGTGCCGACGTGCCCCTCCACCGCGGGCGGCGGGAAGCCGGGGACCTCGGGAGCCGGCACCTCCGCCAGGGTCTCCCCGAGCAGGTCGCCGGCCGCGGCCCAGCCCGAGCCCAGCACCAGGGCGACGTCGTGCCGCTGCGCGCCGGTGCGCTCGGCGATGACGTCGGCCGCGGCGCGGGCGACGTCCCTGGGGTCGGTCGCCGGGTCGTCCAGGCGCTCAGCAGTCATGGGTCGGGATGCTAGCGACGACGGCGGGGAGGCAGGAGGTGAACGTGCGCCCCCGCGCGGCGCCTCGACGTGCTAACGCGCGCGCGGCGGCGTGCCGTCAGCCGACCGAGCGGCAGGGCAGCGTGCGCAGCGCCGCGACGTACTCGTCCGGGGCCCCGGCCGCCTCGGCCGCGTCCGCCAGCAGCCCGACGTAGTGGGCGCTGGGCAGGCCGCCCTCGTAGTCGTCGAGCACGTACACCCAGGCCAGCTGCTCGCCGTCCAGGGTCGCCACGCGCACCCGCAGCTTGCGGTACAGGCCGATCCCGACGCCCTCCCAGTCGTCCAGACGGTCCTCGTCGGCGTCCGTGACGTCGTACAGGGCCACGTACACCGAGCCGTCGGCGTCCTCGACGACGGTCGGCAGGGCGCCGTCCCAGCCCCGCTCCTCGCCGCCGAACGTCAGCCGCCACCCGTGCAGCCACCCCGTCCCGCGGGAGGGCGAGTGGGGAGCGCGCCGGAGCATCTGCTCGGGGTGCAGGTTGCTGGCGTACGCCGCGTACAGGGCCACGGGCGGGCAGCCTAGCGACCAGCGGGTCACGCGCGGTGACCTCCACCCCGGGTGCACCCGCCCGGGCGCGTGCCGGTGTGCGGCCGGTGTGCGGGGCGGTGGTCCCGGTCACGGACCGGCACAATGGGTCCCGATGAGCACTCCAGCCGACGCCCCCGCCCCGCAGACCCACGTCGTCGTCGTCGGCGGCGGCCCCGGCGGCTACGAGGCCGCCCTCGTCGCCGCGCAGCTCGGCGCGCGCACCACGCTCGTCGAGGACGCCGGCTGCGGCGGGTCCGCCGTCCTGACCGACGTCGTGCCGTCCAAGACGCTGATCGCGACCGCCGAGGTGATGACGCTCGTCGACGACTCCGTCGAGCTCGGCGTCCGCTTCCCCGGCCGCGGGTCCTCCGACAACCCGGAGTCCTCCGTCGGGGTCGACCTCGGCGTGGTCAACCAGCGGGTCAACGCCTTGGCGCAGGCCCAGTCCGCCGACATCGAGCGCCGGCTGCGCGCCGACGGCGTGACCGTCGTCCAGGGGCGCGGGCGGCTGGACGGCCCGCACCGGGTCGTGGTGGAGGCCCGCGACGGCTCGACGAGCACGCTGGACGCGGACGTCGTCCTCGTCGCGGTCGGGGCGCACCCGCGCACGCTCCCCGACGCCATGCCCGACGGCGAGCGGATCCTGACCTGGACGCAGCTGTACGGCCTGACCGAGCTGCCCTCCCGCCTCGTCGTGGTCGGGTCCGGTGTCACCGGCGCCGAGTTCGCGAGTGCCTACGACGCCCTCGGTGCGGACGTCGTGCTGGTGTCCAGCCGCGACCGTGTGCTGCCCGGGGAGGACGCCGACGCCGCCGAGGTGATCGAGGACGTGTTCCGTCGCCGCGGGATGACGGTGCTGTCGCGCTCGCGCGCCCAGTCGGTGCAGCGCACGGACGACGGCGTGCTCGTGACGCTGTCGGACGGGCGCACCGTGGAGGGTTCGCACTGCCTGCTGGCCGTGGGCTCCGTGCCGAACACCGAGGGGATGGGCCTGGAGGAGGCGGGGGTGCGTCTGTCGCCCAGCGGGCACGTCGAGGTCGACCGGGTGTCGAGGACGTCGGCGCGCGGCGTGTACGCCGCCGGGGACTGCACCGGCGTCCTGCCGCTGGCCTCGGTCGCGGCGATGCAGGGCCGGATCGCGATGTGGCACGCGCTCGGGGACGCCGTCCAGCCGCTGAGCCTGAGCCGGGTGTCGGCCACGATCTTCACGGCGCCCGAGATCGCGACCGTCGGCGTCAGCCAGGCGCGGATCGAGTCGGGGGAGGTCGCCGGGGACGTCGTCAAGCTGCCGCTGGCCGGCAACGCCCGGGCGAAGATGCAGGGCATCCACGACGGGTTCGTGAAGCTGTTCTGCCGCAAGGGCGTCGGGACGGTCATCGGCGGCGTCGTGGTCTCCCCGCGGGCCTCCGAGCTCGTCTTCCCGGTGGCGCTCGCCGTCGAGCACCGGCTCACCGTGGACGACGTCGCCCACGCCTTCACCGTCTACCCGTCGCTGTCCGGCTCCATCGCCGAGGCCGCTCGGCGCCTGCACGTCACGGACTGACCGCGCGTCCCCATCGCCACCCCGTTCGGACCCGCCGCACCCTCCGCACCTTTCCACCAACCTGCGGCTGCGGGACGGGTGGTGACCGCACCTTTCCACCAACGTGCGATTGCGGGACGGGTGGTGACCGCACCTTTCCACCAACGTGCGATTGCGGAACCGGTGGTGACCGCACCTTTCCACCAACGTGCGATTGCGGAACCGGTGGTGACCGCACCTTTCCACCAACCTGCGAGTGCTACGCCAGGTCGCGGCGGTCTGCGCTCTGCAAGGCCCGGCGGACCGTGTGGACGACCTCGTCCGGGGTGCCCATCATCTCGGCCGTGACGTGGACGACGGACCACCCCAGCGCCCGCAGCGCGTTGAGGCGCCGCCGGTCTCGGTCCAGCTGCTCCTTCAGGACGTGCCACACACCGTCGTACTCGACGGCGACCCGGCGCTCGACGTCCGCGAGGTCGACTCTCGCCACCGCCCGTCCACCGTCGCGCACGACGTGCTGAGGCTCGAGGTCGATCCCGGCGAGGTGGAGCACGACTCGGAGCCGGCTCTCGGGGACGGACTCGGATCGTGGGTCGACCAGCGCCGCGGCGGCACGCACCGCGACGACGTCGTTGAGACGGACGGTGTCGCACCAGTCCCGGAAGTCCGCCGCCGTCAAGGTGCCGGAGCGCACGAACGCATCGAGGTGACCTACGGCGTCCGGCAGTGATCTTCTCGCAGCGAGGTCGAAGGCGATGCGCTGCACGGGGGCCAGGCGCAAGCCGTCGGCCGTCGTCGGCCCGCCGTCGATCGGCAACCTGCTCCGACGGATGCGAACGCCCGGTCGCGTCTTGCAGGGGACGCCCTCGGGCAGGAGCACCTCGATGTCGTCGCTGGCTCTCGAGGACGAGCAGCCCAGGAGGTGCGCTGCCGAGCGACCGGTGAATCGCGCCGTCCGCGGCAGGACGAGTGCAGCCGCCCGGCATCGCAGCTCGTGGCTGTCTGCTACCCCGACCGGTCGGTAGACGCCGTGGAGCACGCGGACGAGACCGGACGACCGCAGCTGCGAAGGCGTGAGCACGCCCTCGTCGACGGCGTCACGGCCCCGGAAGACGTCGGGGAGGACAGGGGCATCTCGGCGTCGGCGCACGCGATGCAGGATGGGGCAGCGACCTCGCTCGACGTCAGCGAACCCAGGGCGGTTTGTGGACGACGTCGACCACCTCGGGGGTTGTGGACGACTCGCCGTGCGTGCGGCCCGACTCGCGGAGCGAGGGACCCGCCCGCAGGTTGGTGGAAGGGTGCGGTCGCGGGAGGGGCAGGGCCCGCAGGTTGGTGGAAAGGTGCGGTCGCGGGAGGGGCAGGGCCCGCAGCTTGGTGGAAAGGTGCGGTCGCTAGAGGGTCAGGGCCCGCAGGTTGGTGGAAAGGTGCGGTCGACGGGGCGGGTGGACGCGGACGGGGCCGCCTCCCGGGAGGGAGACGGCCCCGTCCGCGCAGTGCGGGCTCAGGTCGTGCGCGCGTGGTGCGGGCTCGGGCCCCGTCCGCGCGGTGCGGGCTCAGGTCGTGCGCGCGTGGTGCGGGCTCGGGCCCCGTCCGCGCGGTGCGGGCTCAGGTCGTGCGCGCGTGGTGCGGGCTCGGGTCCTGTCCGCGTGGTGCGGTGCTTCAGGTCGCGCTCAGGAGTCCTTGATCTCGCAGACGACGGCGCCGGAGGTGACGGTCTGGCCCACCTCGGCGGTCAGCCCGGTCACGACACCCGCCTTGTGCGCGGTCAGCGGCTGCTCCATCTTCATCGCCTCGAGGACGACGACCAGGTCGCCCTCGGCGACCGTGTCACCGTCGGCGACGGCGAGCTTGACGATCGTGCCCTGCATCGGCGAGGGCAGCGCGTCGCCCCCGGCGGCCGCCGCGGCCTTGCCGCCGCGGGAGCGCTTCGGCGCCTTCTGGCGGCCGGGGGCCGCCGCGCCGCCGCCACCGAGCGCCAGTCCGGCGGGCAGGACCACGTCGAGGCGCTTGCCACCGACCTCGACGACGACCCGCTGCCGCTCCTCGGCCTCCGGGGTCTCGGCGGCGTCACCGGACCACGGCTCGATGGTGTTGTCGAACTCGGTCTCGATCCAGCGGGTGTGCACCGTGAACGGCGTGCCGTCCTCGGGGGCGAAGGCGGGGTCGCGCACCACCGTGCGGTGGAACGGCAGGACGGTGGGCATGCCCTCGACGACGAACTCGTCCAGCGCGCGGCGGGACCGCTCGAGGGCCTGCTGGCGGGTGGCGCCCGTCACGACCAGCTTGGCGAGCATGGAGTCGAACGCGCCCGCGACGACGTCCCCGGTGACGACGCCGGAGTCGAGCCGGACACCGGGGCCGGACGGCGGCTCGAACCGCGACACCCCGCCGGGCGCGGGCAGGAAGTTGCGCCCCGCGTCCTCGCCGTTGATGCGGAACTCGATCGAGTGCCCGCGCAGCGGCGGGTCGTCGTAGCCCAGCTCCTCGCCCGCGGCGATCCGCAGCTGCTCGCGGACCAGGTCGATGCCCGAGACCTCCTCGGTGACGGGGTGCTCGACCTGCAGGCGGGTGTTGACCTCGAGGAAGGAGATGGTGCCGTCCTGGCCGACGAGGAACTCGCAGGTGCCCGCGCCGGTGTAGCCGGCCTCGCGCAGGATCGCCTTGGACGCCCGGTACAGCTCGGCGTTCTGCTCCTCGGACAGGAACGGCGCGGGCGCCTCCTCGACGAGCTTCTGGTGACGGCGCTGCAGGGAGCAGTCGCGGGTCGAGACGACGACGACGTTGCCGTGGTTGTCGGCCAGGCACTGGGTCTCGACGTGCCGCGGGCGGTCGAGGTACTTCTCCACGAAGCACTCGCCGCGGCCGAACGCCGACACCGCCTCGCGGACCGCGGAGTCGAAGAGCTCGGCGACCTCGCCGCGCTCACGGGCGACCTTCAGGCCGCGGCCCCCGCCGCCGTAGGCGGCCTTGATCGCGATGGGCAGGCCGTGCTCGTCGGCGAACGCGAGCACCTCCTCCGCGCCGGCGACCGGGTCCTTGGTGCCGGCGACCAGGGGAGCACCGGCGCGCTCGGCGATGTGCCGGGCCTTGACCTTGTCGCCGAGGGCGTCGATCGCCTCGGGGGAGGGGCCGATCCACACCAGGCCGGCGTCGAGCACGGCCTGGGCGAACGAGGCGTTCTCCGCGAGGAAGCCGTAGCCGGGGTGGACGGCGTCGGCGCCGGACCGGGCCGCGACGTCGAGCAGCTTCTCCTGGACGAGGTAGGAGTCGCCGGGCGTCGAGCCGTCCAGCGCGTACGCCTCGTCGGCGACCTTGACGTGCAGGGCGTCCCGGTCGGGGTCGGCGTAGACGGCCACCGAGCCGATGCCGGCGTCCTTGCACGCGCGTGCGATCCGTACCGCGATCTCACCGCGGTTGGCGATGAGGACCTTGGTGATCACCCGGTTCCCGCGACGTCCCATGCTCTCCGCCTCACTCGTGGTCATCAACGCTCCTCCCAGCGGGTCCGGAGCCTATCGGCCGCCGGACCTCCGTCCGATGTCGGGAGCGTCACGTCGGTCGCCCGTGCGCGTCGTCCCGTGTCCGTGCCGCTGCCGTCGTCTCCCGGCCGGCGCCCAGGTCCGCGAGCTGCTCCGCGCACCGGCGCTCCAGGGTGGCGAGCTCGGCCAGCGCCGCCTCGACGTCCGCGCGGCGGCGCTCGAGGTCCTCGCGCCGGTCGTCGATCTGCGCCAGCAGGTAGCGCAGCTGCCCCACCTCGCCGGGCGTCTGGTCGTACATGTCGACGATCGTGGCGATCTCGTCGAGGGGGAAGCCGAGCCGCTTGCCGCGCAGCACGAGGGCCAGGCGGACCCGGTCGCGGGGGTGGAAGAGCCGCTGGGTGCCGCGGCGCTCCGGGGTGACCAGCCCCTTGTCCTCGTAGTACCGCAGGGTCCGGTGGGTGACGCCGAACTCCTCGGCGACCTCGGCGATGGTCCAGGCGCGCCCGTCGCCGCCGTCCGGGTCGTGCTCCTCGGACGGCGGGGGCTGCTCGACCGGCTCGGTCGCGTGCCTTGCCACGGTCCACCAGCCTGCTTTACGTTGACGTCAACGTCAAGCGCCCACAAGGAGCTGTCCCATGTCGTTCGAGCTGAGCCCCGAGCACGAGGCCTTCCGCCGCGCCGTCCGCGACTTCGCCGAGTCGGAGGTCGCCCCGCACGCCGCGCAGTGGGACCGGGAGCACCACTTCCCCGTGCACCTCGTGCCGAGGATGGGGGACCTGGGGCTGTTCGGCCTCGTCGCGCCCGAGGAGTTCGGCGGCGCCGGCGCCGACGAGGGGGCGTTCACCTCGCTGTGCGTCGCGATCGAGGAGCTCGGCCGGGTCGACCAGTCCGTGGGCATCACCCTGTCCGCCGGCGTCGGCCTGGGCATCAACCCGATCCTCACCTTCGGCACCCAGGAGCAGAAGGAGCGCTGGCTGCCCGATCTCGTGGCCGGCCGGGCGCTCGCCGCGTTCGGGCTGACCGAGCCGGACGCCGGCTCCGACGCGGGCGCCACCCGCACCCGCGCCCGGCTCGAGGACGGGCAGTGGGTCCTCGACGGCGCCAAGGCGTTCATCACCAACTCCGGCACGGACATCACGTCCGTCGTCACCGCGACCGCCCGCACGGGCACGCGCGAGGACGGGTCCGCGGAGATCAGCGCGATCATGGTCCCCGCCGGCACCGACGGCTTCACCGTCGAACCGGCCTACGACAAGCTCGGCTGGCACGCCTCCGACACCCACGGCCTGACCTTCGACGGCTGCCGCGTCCCCGAGGACCACCTGCTCGGACGCCGCGGCGACGGCTTCCGCCAGTTCCTGGCGACCCTGGACGACGGCCGGGTGGCGATCTCCGCGCTGGCGGTCGGCCTGGCGCAGGCGTGCTTGGAGCTGACCACCGACTACGCGCGCACCCGCACGGCGTTCGGCAAGCCGATCGGCGTCAACCAGGGCGTGTCGTTCCAGGTCGCCGACCTCGCCGTCATGGTCGAGGCCGCGCGCACGCTGACGTACAAGGCCGCGTGGCTGAAGGACGAGCTGGCCGCCGGGCGGCGCAGCAGCGCCGAGGTCAAGCAGGCGGCCGCGGTGTGCAAGCTCTACTCCACCGAGGCCGCGGTCACCGCCACCCGGATCGCCACCCAGGTCTTCGGTGGCAACGGCTTCATGGAGGAGTACCCCGTCGCGCGCTTCTACCGCGACGCGAAGATCCTCGAGATCGGCGAGGGCACCAGCGAGGTGCAGCGGATGGTCATCGCCCGCGGTCTCGGCCTGCCGTCGGCCTGAGAGGCGGCGACCATGAGCAGGAGCCCCGTCCACGGCCCGGAAGGTGATGCCCGGTGACCGCACGTCCCCAGCCCGCCGAGGGCACCGCGACCGGCTACCCCGCCGACCCGCGGGTCGCCGACGTCCGCGAGCGGCTGCACGCCGCGCACGCGGCGTCCGCCGCCCCCACGTCCAAGGCGGCCGACAAGCTGGCCTCGCAGGGCAAGCTCTACGTCCGCGACCGGATCGACCTGCTGTTCGACGCGGGCAGCTTCGTCGAGGACGGCCGCTACGCCAACGCGCTGGCCGACGGGCTGCCCGCCGACGGCGTGGTCACCGGCCGCGGGACGGTCGGCGGCCGGCCGGCGATCGTCATCGCCAACGACCCCACCGTGAAGGCCGGGTCGTGGGGTGCGCGCACCGTCGAGAAGATCGTCCGCGCGACCGAGGCCGCGCTGCGCGAGGAGCTGCCCGTCTTCTGGTTCGTCGACTCCGCCGGCGCGCGGATCACCGACCAGGTCGAGCTCTTCCCCGGACGGCGCGGCGCGGGCCGGATCTTCCACAACCAGGTCGCGCTGTCGGGCCGGGTGCCGCAGATCTGCTGCCTGTTCGGCCCGAGCGCGGCCGGTGGCGCGTACACGCCGTCCTTCTGCGACGTCGTCATCATGGTCGAGGGCAACGCGTCGATGTACCTCGGCAGCCCGCGGATGGCCGAGATGGTCGTGGGGGAGAGGGTCACGCTCGAGGAGATGGGCGGGGCGCGGATGCACTGCTCGGTCTCCGGGTGCGGCGACCTGCTGGCCTCGGACGACGAGGACGCGATCGAGCAGGCGAAGCTGCTGTTCTCCTACCTGCCGGGCAGCTGGCGGCAGGAGCCGCCGGAGTACCTGCCCGAGCCTCCGTCCGAGCCGTTGACGGCGGGGGTCGTGCCGGAGGTGGAGAGCCAGCCGTTCGACGTCCACGACGTCATCGACGGCCTGGTGGACGACGACTCCTTCTTCGAGGTCAAGCCGCTGTTCGCGGCCGAGCTGGTCACCGGTTTCGGCCGGCTCGAGGGCCGCACGGTCGGCATCGTCGCGAACAACTCCGCCGTCAAGGGCGGGGTGCTGTTCGCGGACAGCGCCGACAAGGCGGCCCGGTTCATCTGGTGGTGCGACGCGTTCGGCATCCCGCTGGTGTACCTGGCCGACGTCCCCGGCTTCATGATCGGCAGCGAGGTCGAGCGCGGCGGCATCATCCGGCACGGCGCCAAGATGGTCAGCGCGGTGTCCGAGGCCACCGTCCCGCAGGTGAGCGTCGTCGTCCGCAAGGCCTACGGCGCCGGGCTGTACGCGATGGCCGGGCCCGGTTTCGGGCCGGACGCGTGCATCGCCCTGCCGACGGCGCGGATCGCCGTGATGGGGCCGGAGGCGGCCGTGAACGCGGTGTACGCCAACAAGATCGCGGCGATCGAGGACGACGCGGAGCGCGAGGCGTTCGTCGCGGCCCGGCGCACCGAGTACGAGGAGGACGTCGACCTCGAGCGGCTGCTGGCCGACCTCGTCCTGGACGGGGTCGTCGAGCCCGAGGACCTGCGCTCCGAGCTGGTGCTGCGGCTGCGGTACGCGGCGCGGCGCGACCGCCGGTTCTCCGAGCGCCGGCGGGGCGTCCCACCGGTCTGAGGTTCCGCCCCGCGGCCCGGCCAGCGCCCCGGTTCAGCGCCCGGAGCCGCGGGCGGACCCGCTGAGTGACTCGTCCTCCCACGGCACGACGACGCACGTCGCGTCACGCACGCCGTCGGCGCGCTCCGCAGGGTCGGCGAGGTAGTACTCGTAGCTCAGCTCGGAGTCCTCCCAGGCGGTACCCACGTAGGACGCGAACCGGCTCCAGCACCGGTCGTCGGCCTGCCAGCGCAGGTCGTCCTCGGAGCTGGAGGCCGACGGTGTGAGCGTCCAGCGGTGGTAGACCTCCCCGTCGTGGGGTGACGAGCACGGCACCGCCGTCGCGCTGGTCTGCCCGCGGCCCGGGAGGGTGTAGCAGTCGCCGACGTCCAGGTCCGCGACCACGGCCGCGGGCCCGGCGGGGGGCCACGGGTCGTCGAGGTCGGAGAACCCGAGGAACGCGACGGCGACCAGGGCACCCACCACGGTCCACGCGGCGGCGGCGACCATGCCGCCCACCGCGAACCCCGTGCCGGCCGCGCCGCTGCGGCGGATCCGGACGAGGGCGACCGTCCCGAGGGCCAGGGCCACGGGGACGAGGCCGAGGACGCCGGTGACGAGGGCGGCGACGGCCGTCCCGCTGGTCGGGCCGGCCGGTGGGGCCACGGGGTGCGCGGGGTACCCCGGCCCCGGGTAGCCGTGGGGGTGGTGGGCGTAGGGCCCGAGTGCGTACGGGTTCGTGGCGTACGGGGCGGCTGCGTAGGGGTCGGCTGCGTACGGGGCGGCTGCGTAGGGGTCGGCTGCGTACGGGGCGGCTGCGTGGGGGGCGGCTGCGTGCGCAGGGGGTGGTGCCGGGGTGCTGCCCGGGTGCGGGTGGTGCGCGTACGGGTACGGCCCGGGCGGAGGTGGCGTCTGCGCGGACGGGTGCGTCGTGGTGGAGGTCGAGGCACCGGTCCCACCGGCGTCGGGCGACGTCTCGGGCGTCCCGTCGCCCGGCTCGCGCGCCGTCGGCGGCTGCCAGACGGCGAAGGGGTCCGACGGCGGTGGGGTCGGCGGCGCCGGGGGTGGGGACGGTTCGGTCACGGGCGGGAGCGTAGAGGGCCCGAGCTGCCGGGTGGCTGCGCACGGCGTCGGCGTCACCTCCTCGGCGTCACCTCCTCGGCGTCATCTCCTCGGCGTCACCCGGTCGCCGGCACCTCGCCGCCCGGGCCGCGTGCTCCGACGAGCGGGACCTCGGTTCCGGCGGCAAGATCGGTGCGGGTTCGGGGGCCTGCGACCGTGCCGGACCGGCTGGTGCGGAGGACGTCGAGGGAGGACTCGTGAACGACGACACCGTGATCTGGGTGGTCGTGGCGGTGGCCGCGCTGCTGCTCGTGGGGCTGCTGGTGTGGTTCCTGACGCGCAAGCGCACGGAGCGCCGGCAGCAGGAGCACCTGCGGGAGCGCTTCGGTGACGAGTACGACCGCCGGGTCGAGGAGTCCGGCGACGAGCGGGCCGCGCGCCGTCACCTGTCGCAGGTCGAGGAGCGGCGGGAGCAGGTCCGGATCCGTGACCTGGCCCCGGCGGCCCGAGAGCGGTACCTGCAGCGCTGGCAGACGGTCCAGGCGGACTTCGTCGACCGGCCGGGAGAGTCGGTGGACGCCGCCGACGCGCTCGTCGTCGACCTGATGCGTGAGCGCGGCTACCCGGTCGACGACATGGACACCCGCGCCGACATGGTCGCGGCCGACCACCCGGACGTCGTCCGCGACTACCGGGCCGCGCTCGACGCGCGACATCGTCACCACGACGCCGGTGACGAGGCGACCACCGAGGAGCTGCGCCGGGCGATGGTGCACTACCGCTCGCTCGTCGAGCGGCTCGTCGGTGACGCCGACACCGCGGGCGGGGCAGCCGACAGCACCAGCGGCGGCGGGCGTCACCAGGCCCGCACGCCGGACGACCCGCCCGCCGGCGGTCCGACCACGGACGACGGCCACCCCGACGACGAGCACCGTGACGACGAGCACCGTGACGACGCGCACCGTGACGACGCGCGCCGTGACGACGCGCAGAGTGACCCGCACCGGGTCGACCTCACCGAGCACGACACCCGGGCGGAGCACCGCACCGACGAGCGCTGAGGTCGGCGCCGTCCGGCCGGACGGGGGACGCCCCCGGGTGCACGCCGCACCCGGGGGCGTGCCGCGTCCGGACGCGGCAGGGGTGGCGCAGCGCCACCCCGGTCAGGCCGGCCGGGGTCAGGGCCGGTCGGCCCACAGGGATGTCCACGTGAGGTCCAGCTCGCCGAGCAGGTCGCGCACCAGCGGCAGGCTCACCCCGACGACGTTGTGGTGGTCGCCGTCCAGACCGCGGACGAACGCCCCGCCGAGACCGTCCACCGTGAACGCACCGGCCACCCGCAGCGGCTCCCCGGTGGCCACGTAGGCCTCGATCTCGACGTCCGTGGGGTCGGCGAAGTGGACGGTCGTCGACGCCACCGCGCCCAGCGTCGCGCCGGAGCCGTCCTCGGCGCGCTCGTCGACCACCCAGTGCCCCGTGTGCAGGATGCCGGAGCCGCCGCGCATGCGCCGCCAGCGGCTCACGGCCTCGGCCGCGTCCGCGGGCTTGCCGTGGACCTCGCCGTCGAGCTCCAGCACCGAGTCGCAGCCCAGGACGACGGCGTCGTCCGGGAGGTCCTCGCGGCCGGCGACGTCCTCGGCCTTCGCGCGGGCGAGCACCAGCGCCACGTCCTGGGCGTCGGTGACGCCGTAGCGTCGGACGACCTCGTCCTCGTCGACCGCGGAGACCACGACGACCGGGTCGAGACCGGCGCGCCTCAGGGTCGCGAGGCGGGCAGGGGACGCTGAGGCGAGGACGAGCGTGGGCACGCGGCCACCTTACGGAGGTGGCGGGTGCGCCCGCGACGCGGTCAGGGGACGGTGACCGTGCCGGACCCGGCGAGCGCGGTGCCGTGCGCGCCGATCGCGTACACGGTCACGGTCCGCCGGCCGGCGGCGGCGTCCAGCCGGACGGCGAAGCCGTGGTCGCCGGCCGTCCCGAAGGCGGCGTTGACGTCGGGCCGCGGGATGCCGGTCGGGAACCAGGCGACGCCGACGCCGTCGAGGTAGACGGCCACCGGGACGTCGGCGGCCGGGGTGTCGCGGTCCAGCGCCCACCCGCGGACCTCCAGGCCCCCGGGGACGGCCGTGACGGCGTCGACGCTGCCCAGGGGCCCCAGGGGCGCCACGCTCACGGTCCGGCTGTCGACGAGGACGTCGGCGAGCCGCCCGGCGGTGTCCCGGGCGTGGACCGTCAGGCCGGAGGGGCCGACCGGCGCGGGGAACCGCGCCTCGAAGCCGTGGTCCCCGGTCGTGCCGTGCGCCCGGTTCACGTCCGGACGGGGCTGCGACGTCACCACCTCGGCGACGACGGCGCCGTCGCGCCGCACGACGAGCGTGACCGGGTCCGCCGGGGTGTCCGGGTCGAGCGCCCAACCGCGCAGGGTCACCTGGCCCCCGGCGCCGACCGCGCTGTCGACGCGACCGAACGGCGCGCGCGGTCCGACGTCGACGACGCGGGTGCCCAGGATCGGGTTGCGGCCGCGGTCGGCCCCGACGGCGATGCCGACGACGTCGATGCGCCGGCGCCCGTCGGGCAGGTCCAGCTCGAGGTCGAAGCCGTGGTCGCCGGTGACCCCGAGGACGCGGTTGACGTCGGGCCGCGGGACCCCGGTCGGGAACCACGCCACGCCGGCGCCGTCGACGAACACGGCCACCGAGATCGCCGCGGCGGGGTCGTCGCGGTCCACCGCCCACCCGCGCACGCGCACCCTCTCGCCGCCCGGGCGCTCGGCCACGGTGCTCACCGAGTCGATGCTGCCCACCGGCGGGTGCGCGGGGTTCACGTGGTGGACGACCCGTCCCAGCAGGGGGTTGGCGCCGGCGTCCGGCCCGACGGCGATCCCGTACAGCGACAGCTCCCGCACCCCGTCGGGCAGGAGCGCCTCCAGCACGAAGCCGTGGTTGCCGCTGGCCCCGTACGCGGCGTTGACGTCGGCGCGGTGGACCTCGGTGGCGTACCAGCCGACCCCGCGACCGTCGGCGTACAACGCGACCGGGATCGACTCCCAGGGGTGGTCGCGGTCGAGGGCCCACCCCGACACGGTGACCGTGTTGCCGTCGCTCCAGACGCCGTCGACGGCGCCGACGGGCGCCGTCCCGGGGTCGGGGTGGGGCCTGCGGCCGTCGCTGCCGGCGAAGAAGTGCTGGTAGTCAACGGGTCGGGTCCACGAGCCGCCCCAGCCCCAGCCCTGGTCGGCGAAGGCGCGGGTCGTGGCGTCCCCGGCCAGCACCATCCCTGGGCGCACGACCCGGCGGTCCAGGTAGTCGCGGCCCGCCGGTGGCAGCACCGTGGAGCCCGACACGTACGGGTTCTGGACCGGGTTGAGGTCGATGGCGCGACCGTAGGCGTGCTCGGACCACGAGGTGCCGCCGGCGACGGGCCGGCAGTTGAACGCCGAGGTGTTGTTCGCGGCCATGGACGCGTCGTCCGAGCCGCCGAACGCGTCGACGCGCTGCATCCGCTCGATCGGGAACCCCTGGCGGTACAGGGTGTGGAAGACCCGCAGGACACGGTGCGCCGAGTCGGCGTGCACGACCAGCTCGCCCTGGTGCACCGCGCCGTCGAACCCGTGGTGCAGCAGCCGCAGCAGCCGCAGGTCCGCCGGGCCGACCGGGCACCCCGCGCGCCAGGAGGACGGCAGGTCGGCGGAGGTGACCCGGTGCACCGAGCCGGTGAACGCGGGCGTGGGCGCCGCGGCGTCGGCCGGTCCCTGGCCTCTCGACGGGGCCACCACCAGCGCGGCGGCGACCGCCAGGGCCGCGAGCACGGTGGCGAGCGCCCGCGGGCGTGACGTCCTGGCCTCCATGCCGGGACACTAACCCGCCGTCACGTCCCGCGGACAGTGCGTGAGGGGAACGGGTCGGGCGGGCGCTCAGCGCGGCAGCAGCGCCTCCCGCAGCGTGTCCAGCCCGACGGAGCCGACGTCCAGCGCGCGACGGTGGAACGCCTTGAGGTCGAAGGCCTCCCCCTCGCGGGCGCGCACCTCGTCGCGCAGCTGCAGCCACAGGCGCTCACCGACCTTGTAGGACGGCGCCTGGCCGGGCCAGCCCAGGTAGCGCAGGTGCTCGAAGCGGAGGAACTCCTCCTGCTGGCGGGTGTGGGCGGTCATCCACGCCCACAGCCGGTCGGCGTCCCACGTGCCGCCACCGAGCTCGGCCGGCGCCTCCAGACCGCAGTGCAGGCCGATGTCGCCGACGACGCGCATGGCGCGGAAGGCGGATCCGTCGAGCATCCCGAGCCGGTCCGCCGGCTCGTCGAGGAAGCCGAGGTCCGCCATCAGGCGCTCGGCGTACAGCGCCCACCCCTCGCCGTGCCCCGACGTCCAGCACATCATCCGGCGCCACCGGTTGAGCAGCTCGGCCCGGACCATCGTCTGGCCCACCTGCAGGTGGTGGCCGGGGACTCCCTCGTGGTAGACGGTCGTCGTCTCGCGCCAGGTGGCGAACGTCGTGACGCCGTCCGGCACCGCCCACCACATCCGGCCGGGACGGGAGAAGTCCTCCGACGGGCCGGTGTAGTAGATCCCGCCCGAGCTGGTCGGGGCGATCATGCACTCGATCCGGCGCACCGGGTCCGGGACGTCGAAGTGGACGCCGGCCAGCGCCTCGACGGCCGCGTCGGCGCGCTCCTGCATCCAGTCGCGGAACGCCTCCTTGCCCTCGATGTTCACCGCCGGGTCCGCGTCGAGGTGGGCGACGGCGTCCTCGATGGACCCGCCGGGCAGGACGTGGTCGGCCACGGACCGCATCTCCGCCTCGATCCGGGCGAGCTCCTCCTGCCCCCACGCGTACGTCTCGTCGAGGTCGACCGTGGCGCCCAGGAAGTACCGCGACCACAGCTGGTAGGCGTCGCGACCGACCGCGTCCTCGGCGCGGGCGGCGGGCAGCAGCTCCTCGCGCAGGTACGCCCCGAGCCGCCCGTACGCCTCGGCGGCCGACCGCGCGCCCGCGTCCAGGTCGCAGGCCAGCGCGGGGCCGGCGCCCGTCCCGCCGCGGCCGGCGAGGTCGGCGAAGAAGCCGGACCCCGGCTCCGACAGCCGCGAGACCTGCTCCAGGACCGCCTCGACCTGCCGGCGCGCCGGGGCGTTGCCGTCGGCGACGGCGCGGCGCAGGCCCGCCACGTAGCCGTCGACGCTGTGGCCGAGCCGCGACATGCGGCGGGCCACCGTCGCCCAGTCGTCCGGGGTGGCGGTCGGCATCAGGTCGAAGACGTCGCGCATCGTCTGCGCGTCGGAGGCGATGACGTTGAGCCCGCCGTACGCCAGGCCGGCGTCGTGGATCTCCAGCTCCAGGCCGACGCGCTCGCGGACGGCGGAGACGGTCACCTCGTCCACCGCGTCCGCGGGCCGGGCCGCGGTCACCTGCTCGAGGAACCGTCGGGCCAGCGCGGCGCGCTCGTCGACCGCGTCCGGCGACAGGTCGGTCACCTCGTCGTCGTGCCCGGCGACGCCGAGGTAGGTGGCGGTGAAGGGGTCGAGGGCGCAGACGTCGTCGACGTACGCGTTCGCGATCTCGTCGATCCTGCTGGTGGGGCGCGGGTCTCGCTGGCTCGTCACGCGCGCACCCTACCGACGTCCCGCCCCGGGGAAGGCCGCGCCGGGGTGGCGCCCCGTCAGCGGGGCAGCGCCGACGCGCGCCAGGCGCCGGGCCCGGGGGACACGGTGCCCCGCAGCGCCAGCTCGCGGTGCGTCCACGCGCTCGTGGGCCCGGCGTCCGCGGAGCCGGTCGCGCCGCCCGTCGCCGCGAGGACGCACACCAGCGCGGCGACCTCCTCGGCCGTCGGCGCACCGTGCACGACCCGCAGCGCGGGGCGCGCGGTGTCCGCGGCGTTCTCGTGGTCGCTCACCGGTCCTCCTCGTCGGGGCCCAGCGGGCCCTCGTCGTCACCCGGGCCGCCCCCGGCGTGCTCGCCGCGGGCCACGAAGTACTCCGAGACCACGAAGCCGTCGGCCTCCAGGCGCGCGACCAGGTCGCCCGCCGCCTCGTCGAGGACCTCGATCACGCCGTCCAGCTGGTCCGGGGAGCGTCCCTCGTCCACCCCGACGACCAGCCCGACGCTGAACGCGTCGGCGGCCAGCGGCGGGACGGCCTCCGGCTCGTCGTCCTCGACCGGCCCGCCGTCGTCCTCCCACATCGGCTCGATGGTGGGCACGAAGCCGACCGTCGACTCGAACTCGTCCTCGAGGCGCCCCAGCGCCAGACCGAGCGAGACGGCCGACTCCTCGACCCTCGGGTCGAGGTCGGCCTGCTCGGGGTCGAACTCCCCGCGCACCCCGCGTGCCAGCGTCACGTACGAGCGCAGCGCGGCCACCGCGTCCTCGACGGCGGCGTCGAGGTCGTCGCCGGTGGTGGGGTCGGGGCCGCGTCGTCCGTCGCTCACAGGGGGATGTTCCCGTGCTTCCTCGTCGGCAGCGACTCGCGCTTGGTCCGCAGCATCCGCAGGGCCTTGACCACCATGCTGCGCGTGGACGAGGGCTGGATCACCGCGTCGACGTACCCGCGCTCGGCGGCGACGTAGGGGTTGGCGAGGGTGTCCTCGTACTCGGTGACGAACCGCTGGCGCGCCGCCTCGACGTCGTCGCCGCGCTCGGCGGCCTCCTTGAGCTGGTTGCGGTACAGGATGTTCACCGCGCCCTGGGCGCCCATGACCGCGATCTGGGCGGTCGGCCAGGCGAGGTTGACGTCGGCCCCCAGGTGCTTGGACCCCATGACGTCGTAGGCGCCGCCGTAGGCCTTGCGCGTGATGACCGTGACCAGCGGGACGGTCGCCTCGGCGTAGGCGTAGATGAGCTTCGCGCCGCGGCGGATGATGCCGTCCCACTCCTGGTCGGTGCCGGGCAGGAACCCGGGGACGTCGACGAAGGTCAGCACGGGGACGTTGAAGGCGTCGCAGGTGCGGACGAAGCGCGCGGCCTTCTCGGACGCGTCGATGTCCAGCGTCCCGGCGAACTGCATCGGCTGGTTGGCCACGACCCCCACGCTGCGTCCCTCCACCCGCCCGAAGCCGGTGAGCAGGTTCGGGGCGAACAGCGGCTGGGTCTCGAGGAACTCGCCGTCGTCGAGGACGTGCTCGATGACGGTGTGCATGTCGTAGGGCTGGTTCGCCGAGTCGGGGATGAACCCGTCGAGCTCGCGGTCGGCGTCCGTCACCTCGAGGGCGGCGGGGTCGTCGCCGCCGAGCACCGGCGGGTCCGACAGGTTGTTCGAGGGCAGGTGCGAGAGCAGCTCCTTGACGTACTCGATCGCGTCGTCCTCGTCGGTGCCCATGTAGTGGGCGTTGCCGCTCTTGGTGTTGTGGGTGCGGGCGCCGCCGAGGTCCTCCATCGCGACGTCCTCGCCGGTCACCGTCTTGATGACGTCCGGGCCGGTGATGAACATGTGCGAGGTCTGGTCGACCATGACGGTGAAGTCGGTGATGGCGGGGGAGTACACGGCGCCGCCCGCGCACGGGCCCATGATCAGGGAGATCTGGGGCACGACGCCCGACGCGTGCACGTTGCGCTTGAAGATCTCCCCGTACAGGCCGAGGGATGCCACGCCCTCCTGGATCCGCGCGCCGCCGGAGTCGTTGATCCCGATGACGGGGCAGCCGGTCTTGATGGCGAGGTCCATCACCTTGACGATCTTCTCGCCGAAGACCTCGCCGAGCGAGCCGCCGAAGACGGTGAAGTCCTGGGCGAACACGCACACCGGGCGGCCGTCGACCGTCCCGTAGCCGGTGACCACGCCGTCGCCGTAGGGGCGGTTCGCCTCCTGGCCGAAGTTCGTGGAGCGGTGCCGGGCGAACTCGTCGAGCTCGGTGAAGGACCCCTCGTCGAGCAGCGCCTCGATCCGCTCGCGGGCGGTCTTCTTGCCCTTGGCGTGCTGCTTCTCGACGGCCCGCGCGGAGCCGGCGTGCACCGCCTCGTCGATGCGGCGGCGCAGGTCGGCCTCCTTGCCCGCGGTGCTGTGCAGGTCGGGCTCGGTGGCGTCGCCGTCGGGAGTCGGGGACGGCTCGGTCAGGGGGCTGGCCATGCTCGGGCTCCTTCTGGCGTGCGGACCTCTGACGCCCCCCGGCGGCGTGCGGTGCGCACGGCGGGCTCGGGCGTCCTGGCCGCGAAGCCTAGTGCGGCGCGCACGGGGCGGCCGCATGGCGTCGGCCACACCCGAGGAGCTCGGTGTCGGTGCGGCCTCGGTGCGGGGCGGGCCGTCGAGCCGGGGGACGCGTGCGAGGATGTGCTGCCCGATATGTCCAGCGTGTACCGAAATCACCTGGGTTCGTCCGGTCCGCGGGCTCAAGGTCCGCGCCGTCGGTGCCGAGACCACCACGGGCCCCACGGCGCCCGCACGCGTCCCCGAACCGCAGGAGAACCCGCTCGTGCCCACCCCCAGGACCCCTCGTCGCCGCGCCGCGGCGCCCCGCCGGCTCGTCGCGGTGCTGGTCACCGCCGTCCTCGCCGTCGCGGGGCTGGTCGCCGTCGCCCCCACAGCGGGCGCCGCCACCCCCGCCACGCCCGTGTTCCCCCGGTACATCGACGCGTACGCCGGCTGGGAGACCGAGTCGGGGTGCGACCCCACCGCCAAGCCCGGGGCGCTGAGCCTGCAGGCGCTGATCCACCGCACGTGGGGCAGCCGACCCGGCTCGAACATCAGCCGCAGCTGCACGGCGAGCAACAGCGGGCACGAGGAGGGGCGCTCCATCGACTGGATGACCAACGCCCGGATCCCGGCCCAGGACGCGATGGCCGACGAGCTGATCACGTGGCTGCTGGCGACCGACCAGCACGGCAACCCCAACGCCATGGCCCGCCGCCTCGGCGTCTCGTACATCATCTACGACAGCATGACCTTCTCCCTGAGCCGCAACGGCGCCTACTGGCGGGAGTACAGCGACTGCCAGCGGGTCCGGACCGGGCCGGAGTTCGACAACATCTGCCACCGCAACCACGTGCACATCTCGCTGAGCTGGGCGGGCGCCCACCAGCAGACCACCTGGTACACGCTCGCCGGTGAGACCCGCGAGCCCTGCGTCACGCCGCCGACCCCGAAGGCCCCGCCGGCGCCGTCGACCGCCGCCCTGGGCTACGTCCCGGTGCAGCCGCACCGGGTGCTCGACACCCGGCACGGGACGGGTGTGGACGGCGCGTGCTGGGTGCCCGGGTTCGGGCGGGTCGACGTCGCCGTGACCGGCACCGGCGGGGTGCCGGCCTCGGGCGTCGCCGCCGTCGTCCTCAACGTCACCGCCGCCAACGCGGCCGGCGCCCTGTGGGTCGGCGCGCACGCCGCCGGCGCCACGTACCAGGGTACGTCCAGCCTCAACTCCAGCGCGGGCGGCTCGGTCGCCGCCCTCGTCACCGTGCCGGTCGGGACGGGTGGAGAGGTCAGCCTGCGGACCGGTGGCGCCCGCACCGACCTGGTCGCCGACGTGGTGGGCTACCACCCCGCCGACGGCTCCGGTGCCCGCTACACCCCGCTGCCGGCGTCGCGCGCCCTGGACGCCACGCTGGCTCCGGGCACGTGGACGGCGGTGCCGCCCGGCGTCCCGGCCGGAGCCACGGCGGTCAGCGCCAACGCCACCGTCGTCGCCCCCAGCGAGAGCTTCCTGACCCTCGCCCCGGGGACGCCGGGCGGCGCCGGGCCGTCGACCTCGAGCGTCAACGCACGGTCCGGGACCGCGGTGGCCAACCGCAGCCTGATGGGCCTGTCCGGTGACCGGCTGTCCGTCTTCAGCTCGGCCCGCGGTCGGGGCGTCGTCGACGTGACGGGGTACTTCGCGCCCGGTGCGGGAGCCGGGTACCGCCCGCTGTCCCCGTCGCGGGTCGTGGACTCGCGCGACGGCACCGGCGGCGTCCCCCGGCTCACCGCCGGGACCACCCGCACCGTGCAGCTCGGTGGCCGCGGCGGCGTCCCCACCGGGGCCAGCGCGGCCGTGGTCAGCCTGACCCTGGACGGCGCGACGACCTGGACCTACGCGACGGCGTGGCAGGCGGGGCGGCCGCAGCCGCCGACCTCCGACGTCAACGTCGCCCCCGGCCTGCCCGCGGCCAACATGGCCGTGGTGCCGCTGGACTCGCAGGGTCGCGCGAGCATCCGCCTCAACGAGGGGTCCGCCGACGTCCTGGTCGACGTGCTCGGCTACTTCGGGGCGGCGTCCTGAGCCGACCCGCCACCCGGCCCGGCCGCCCGGGGGACGGCGAGCGTGCCGTCCACGGGACGGCCGGGCCGGCGGCCTAGGCTGTCGGCGTGACCGACGTCATGGGGGCCGCCGAGGCGGGGAGCCGCCGGGAGCTGGACGCAGCCGCCCTGCGCCGGCTGCTCGCCGGCCCGGCCGGGCCCGTGACGCGCCTGGACGTCGTCGCCTCGACGGCGTCGACCAACGCCGACCTGCTGGCGGTCGCCGGGGACCCGGCGTGGCCGGACCTGTCCGTGCTCGTCACCGACGACCAGCGCGCCGGCCGCGGCCGGCTGGGGCGCACCTGGACCACGCCCCCGGGTGACGCGCTGGCGGTCTCGGTGCTGCTGCGCCCGTCGCCGCCGGTCGCCTGCTGGGGGTGGGTTCCGCTGCTCACGGGCCTCGCGGTGGTCGACGCGCTGCGGTCCGTGGCCGGGGTGGACGCCGGTCTGAAGTGGCCGAACGACGTGCTCGTCCCCGGGCCCGACGGGGCGCACCGCAAGGTCTGCGGCGTGCTCGCCGAGGTCGCGCCCCGAGGCGACGCGGTCGTCGTGGGCGCGGGGGTCAACGTCCGCCAGCCGGCGGAGCGGCTGCCGGTGCCCACGGCCACCTCGCTCCTGCTCGCGGGCGCCGATCAGGCCGACCCGCCGGCGGTCCTCGCCGCCGTCCTCGACCGGCTCGTCCGCCGCTACCGGGACTGGTGCGCGGCCGACGGCGACGCACGGGCCAGCGGTCTGCACGCCGCCGTGGGTGAGCGGTGCCTGACCCTGGGCCGGCCGGTGCGGGTGGAGCTCCCCGGGGGCAGGCCGCCGCTGCTGGGGACGGCGCGGGAGGTCGACGCGCAGGGCCGTCTCGTGGTCGCGACGGCGGCCGGTCCCGTGGCGGTCTCCGCCGGGGAGGTCGTCCACCTGCGCCCGCAGGAGCGTTGAGCCGTGGGAGGGCTGGGGGTGCACGAGCACCGCGCGGACGGCGCGACGGGCGGGGGAGCCGCGGAGCAGGAGGTCGTCACCGTCCGCCCGCACGCCTCCTGCCTCGTCCCACCCGCGCTGGTCCTCGTCCTGGTGGGAGCGCTCACCGGCGTGCTCGTGGGGCTCCTGGACGGCCGTCCGCCCGCGCTCGGGGCCGCGGTGGCCGCCGTCCTGGCCGTGGTGGTGCTGCGGTTCTGCGTCCGGCCGTTCGCGCGGTGGTGGACGACGACGACCCGCCTCACCACCCGTCGGCTCGTGCTGTGCACGGGGACGTTCTCGCGCCACCGGCGCGACGTCCCGCTGAGCCGGGTCGTGGCCGTCGACCTGCGCCGCACGCTGCGCCAGCGCCTGACCGGCGCGGGCACCCTCGTGCTGCAGGTGGAGGGCGCGGGGGAGGGACGCTCCGAGGTGGTGCTGGCCGGCCTGCCGTGGTCGCAGCGGCTGCAGGACCGGCTGTCCACCCTGGCCGCGGACTGCCGGCGGGCCGAGCGCGGGACGACGGGCGCGGAGGAGGCGTGGTGACCTCGGGAGGCGACTGCGACCACGGCCGCCCGCTGCAGGGGGACCCTCCGCGCTGCGACTGCGACGCGGTCACGGACCGGGCGAGCGGGGAGCGGACCTCGGGTCGCCGGCTGCGCTCCCGGGAGGTGTCCGGAGAGGCCGGCGTCTCGCTGCTGTCGGCGCGCAAGTTCTGGCGCGCGCTGGGCTTCCCCAACGTCGAGGAGGGCGCGGCGGCCTTCGGGGAGGCCGACGTGGCGGCGCTGCGGGAGGTCTCCGGCCTCGTCCGCGAGGGCCTCGTCGACGAGGCGACGGCGCTGGGTCTGACCCGTGCGGTCGGCCGGACGGTGGACCGGATGGCGTCCTGGCAGCTGCAGCTCGTCGCCGAGGTGCACGACGAGCGCCGCGCCGCCCGCCGGGCCGCCGGCGGGCAGGGCGGTGCCTCGGGGACCGGCGAGGACGCCGCCGCCGGCGTCGCCGAGGAGGTGATGGCGCTCGCGGACCGGCTGGAGTCCCTGGTGGTCTACGCCTGGCGCCGGCACCTCGAGGCGCACGTGCGCCGCTTCGTCGTCGAGCACGCGCCCGACGAGGAGGTGCAGGCGGTGTCGCGCTCCGTGGGCTTCGCCGACCTCGTGTCGTTCACCCGCGTGGTGCGCCGGCTGAGCGAGCGGGAGCTCGCGGCGCTGGTGCAGCGCTTCGAGGCGACGGCGTCCGACATCGTCGCCTCGCACGGCGGGCGGGTGGTCAAGACCGTGGGTGACGAGGTCCTCTTCGTGGCCCAGCGGGCGTCGTCGGCCGCGGGCATCGCGCTCGACGTGGCGGAGGAGATGTCCCACGACCCGGTGCTGCCCGACGTCCGGGTCGGGATGGCGACCGGGCCCGTGGTCGCCCGTCTGGGCGACGTCTTCGGCACGACGGTGAACCGGGCGGCCCGGCTCACGGCGCTCACGCAGGCCGGCGCCGTGCTCGTGGACGAGGCGACGGCCAACGCCCTCAACGAGGTGTCGGGTTTCTCGGTGCAGGCGATGCCGCGCCGGACGCTGCGCGGCATCGGGCCCGTCACGCCGTACCGGGTGACCCGCCGGGTCGTCCGCGGGGCGGAGTCGGGGCCGGTCGCCCCCGAGGACGGGACGGGGACGCCGGACGACGCGCCCGAGGTGCCGGCGGGCTAGCGGTCGAGCGGGCTGGCGGGATGCCCGCCGGTCAGGACGAGGGAGCCGCCGTCCGGCAGCCGAGCAGCGGGTTCGTGGACCCGGGCCCGACGTTGATGGCGTACACGCACACCTGCTCGCCCGCACGGGCGGGCACGACCGCCGAGAAGCCGGTCCGCTCGCCGAGGCCGGGGTGCACGCGGCGCACGTCGGGCCGCAGGACGTCGGCCGGGTAGGCGCCGCCCCAGCGGCCGCCGACGTAGGCGTGCACGCTGGTCGGGGCGGCGCTGTCGGGGTCGCCGGCCCAGCCGGTCACCCGCACCCCTCCGGACTGCGCGCTGGCGCTGTCGAAGGAGCCGAGGGGGCTGCGGTTGACCGAGACGCGCCGGCAGCCGAGGAGGGTGTTGGCGTCGCCCGCCCCGACGTTGATGCCGAACGCGCAGACCTGGTGGGTGCCGTCGGGCAGGCGCAGCTCGCCGGCGAAGCCGCGGCGGTCACCGTGCCCGGGGTAGGCCGCGGCCACGTCGGGCCGGGACCGGTCGGCCGCGAGCTGGGTGCCCCACCTGCCGTCGACGTACACGTGGACGGTGGTCGGCGCGGTGCTGCTGGGGTCGATCGTCCAGCCGCTGACGGCGACGCGGTCGTCGGTCGCCGAGGCCGCCACCCGGTCCAGGGTGCCGAAGGGGTTGGCGCTCACCGTCACCTGACGGCAGCCGAGCAGGGGGTTGGGCGCGGACGGGCCGGTGTTGATGGCGAACACGCACACCCGGTGGGTGCCGTGACCCACCGCGACGGTGCCGTCGAAGCCCAGCCGGTCGCCGTGCCCCGGGTAGGACCAGGCCACGTCGGGCCGGCTGCGGTCGGCGGCCAGCGCCGTCCCCCAGCCGCCGTCGACGTAGACGTGCACCGAGGTGGTGCCCCCGTCGGGGTCGAGCGCCCACCCGGCCACGCGCACCTCGGCGCGGCCCGGGGCGGTGGCCCGCGCGACGTCCACGGCGCCGACGGGCGCCTGCGCGACCGGGGCGGGCGCGGCGCCGTCGACCGGCTGGCGGAAGACCTGGGTGACCCAGACGCGTCCGTGCCCGGTGGCGACGCCGATCCCGACCTGGCTGTGACGGCTGTCCAGGATGTTCGCGCGGTGCCCGGCGGAGGCCATCAGGGCGCCGTGCACCTGGGCCTCGCTGCCGCCCACGCCGACGTTCTCGGCGATCCGCCGCCACCCGCCCACCTCGCTGGACAGGGAGGGGTTGTGGCGCAGCCGGTTCTCGGCGGCCATCCGCTCGCTCCAGCGCTGCGCCACCTGGTCGAGGTCGGCGGCGCGGGCCAGCGGCGCGACACCGGCCGCCGCGCGTTCCTGGTTGACCAGGGACAGCAGCTGCGGGGAGGCGCTCGCCGGGGAGGGGGCCACGAGGGCGCTCATCCACGTGACGGCGACGAGGAGGGCCGCAAGAGCAACTGAACGTGTTCGCACGGACACCCAGAGTATTTCATCCGTTCGGGTGTGCGCAAAACGGGCGCGCACCGCGCAGGCCTCGGCAGGCCGGTGGGCGGACCAGGCCGGTTCAGCCGCAGGCTCACAGCCCGACTCAGCGCTGCACGTCGCCGGTGGCCGCTGGAGTCGGCCGCTGTCGCGCCGCTAGGGTCCGGCGTCCATGACCGACCCCACCGCGTCCCAGCCCGGCCCCGTGCGCGTCGAGGAGCACCCGGACGGCGTCCGTGAGCTCGTCCTGGACCGGCCGGACGCGATGAACGCCGTCTCGACGGCGCTCGCGTCCGCGCTCGCGGACGCCACGAGGGGCCTGGCCGACGACCCGGCGACCAGGGTGGTGGTGGTGACCTCGTCCTCGCCTCGCGCGTTCTGCGTCGGCGCCGACCTCAAGGAGCGCAACCGCTTCACCGACGACGACCTGCGCCGGCAGCGGGAGGTCACCCGGCGCGCGTACGGCGGCGTGCTGGACCTGCCCGTGCCGGCGGTCGCCGCGGTCGACGGGTTCGCTCTCGGCGGCGGCCTCGAGATCGCCCTGTCCTGCGACCTGCTCGTGGCCGGGGCGGACGCCGTGCTCGGGCTGCCGGAGGTCTCCGTCGGCGTCATCCCCGGCGGCGGCGGCACCCAGCTGCTCACCCGCCGGCTCGGCTGGTCCCGGGCCGCGGACCTCGTGTTCACGGCCCGGCGCGTGAGCGCCGAGGAGGGTCACCGGATCGGGCTGGTGGACCGGCTCGTCGACGCGGGCACCGCCCGGGCCGCGGCCCTCGAGCTGGCGGCGCAGGTGGCCGCCCACTCGCCGGTCGGGCTGCGTCAGGCGAAGCGGGCGATGCGCCGCGGCATGGACGTCGACCTGCCGACCGGGCTGGACGTCGAGGACGGCGCGTGGCGCGCGACCGCCTTCTCCGCGGACCGGGCGGAGGGCGTGCGCGCCTTCGCCGAGAAGCGCCGCCCCCGCTGGCCCGGCGTCTGAGCGACCCGGCGGACGACGGCGCGACGCACGACGGCCGACGGCCCCGGGGACTACCCGGGCACCGCGGCTGGTTGGCACCGGGTGAGCGCCCGGAGGAGAGGACGAGGACGATGAGCGAGCTGCCCCGCAGCGTGAGCCTGCGCGAGGTCGGACCCCGCGACGGGCTGCAGAACGAGCCGCCCGTGCCCACCGACGCGAAGGTGCGGCTGCTGGACATGCTCTCCCGCACCGGCCTGCGTCGCATCGAGGCGGTCAGCTTCGTGCACCCGCGGGCCATCCCGCAGATGGCCGACGCGGCCGAGGTGTGGGCCGCCGCCGACAAGGTCGAGGGCGTGCGCTACTCCGCGCTGGTGCCGAACCTGCGGGGGACGCAGCGCGCGCTGGCGGCGGGGTTCGTGGAGCTGGAGGTGGTCGTGTCAGCCTCCGACACGCACAACCGCAAGAACCTCAACCGGTCCACCGAGGAGTCCCTGGAGGCCGTGGCGGAGGTCGCGGCCGCCGCGCACGACGCGGGGGCCAGCCTCGAGGTCATCGTCGCCACCTCGTTCGGGTGCCCCTACGAGGGCGACGTCCCGGTGCGGCGCGTGCTGGACGTCGTCCGGCGCGCGGTGGACGCGGGCGCGGACCGGCTGGCCTTCGGGGACACGACGGGCGTCGCGACGCCCACCCGCGTGGCCGCCCTGGCGGACGCCGTCCGCGGGGCGCACCCCGACGTCGACGTCCTCATGCACTTCCACAACACCCGCGGCACCGCCCTGGCCAACCTGCTCACCGCGGTGCAGCACGGGATCCGCGAGTTCGACGCCAGCGTCGGCGGCCTCGGCGGCTGCCCCTACGCGCCGGGCGCGTCGGGCAACGTCGCGACCGAGGAGGTCGTGCACATGCTCGAGGACATGGGCGTCGGGACCGGGGTCGACCTCGACGCGCTGCTCGAGGCCGCGGCCTACGCCCAGGAGGTCGTCGGTCACGACCTGCCGAGCGGTGTGCTCAAGGCCGGACCGCGCAGCCGCACCGTCGCCGCCTGAGCGACGCCGGGCGGCGAGAGCCGGTCGGCCTGTCGGGCGGCGCGGCGGTCAGTCGGCGCGCGCCCTCGCGGGCGCGGGATCGGCGACCGCGTCCGCGACGGGTGAGGCCACCCCCCGACCCGCGCGGTGACGTCCTCCTCCGGTCCCGTCCGTCCGAGCCCCCCAACGGGTCGGGTCGTCGTCCATCCGCATGACGAAGACCAGGGCTCCGACGACGGCCAGCACGACGGCTGCCATCTCGAGCATGTCTCAGGTTTCCCCTCGGTCGTCCGGTTGTCGTCCGGTTCTGCTCCGGTCGGTCGCTGTGCCCCGCCGGTGGCCGGCCCCGGGTCCTCCCGGTGCCCCGGACGCCGCCCCGCCGGCGTCCCGCTCGCGAACCCGTCGCTGGGACGAGTGCCCCGTCCGGACCAGGTGCCGGCCGCTCCGGGGTCGCGCGACCAGTCTGTCCCGGCCCCTCGGGGGGCGCATCCGGGGACGCGGCTAGGCTCGCATCGTGACCGGATCGTCATCGTCGACCCCCACCACGCCGACGGGCGGTCCGGGCTTCCCGGTCCTCGCCGTCGTCGGCGGCGGGCAGCTGGCCCGGATGATGCAGCAGGCGGCCGTCGGGCTCGGCGTCCGGCTGCGCCTGCTGACGGTCGACCCGGACGACAGCGCCGCGCAGGTCGTCGTCGACACCAGCGTGGGCCACCACACCGACCTGGCCGCGCTGCAGGACCTCGTCGGCGGTGCGGCGGCCCTCACGTTCGACCACGAGCACGTGCCGCACGAGCACCTGGTCGCGCTCGAGCAGGCCGGCGTCAGCGTGCAGCCGCCGCCGGGCGCCCTGCTGCACGCCCAGGACAAGCTGGTCATGCGCGCCCGCCTGGGCGACCTCGGCGTCCCGTGCCCGCGGTGGGCACCCGTCCGGGACGTCGCCGACCTGCGGGCCTTCGGCGCCGAGGTGGGCTGGCCGGTCGTGCTCAAGACCCCGCGGGGCGGCTACGACGGCAAGGGCGTGCGCCTGCTCGCCGACGCCGCGGACGCGGCGGCGGCCGCCGACTGGTTCGACCGGGCCGCGGGCGAGCCGCTGCTGGCCGAGGAGGCGGTCGACTTCGTCCGCGAGCTCGCGGTGCTCGTCGCGCGCAGCCCCTCCGGCCAGGCTGCCGCCTGGCCCGTGGTGCAGACCGTGCAGACCGACGGCGTCTGCACCGAGGTGCTCGCGCCCGCGCCGGGGTTGGCGCAGGACACGGCGGCCGAGGCCACCGCCACCGCCCTGCGGCTGGCCGGCGAGCTCGGGGTGACCGGCGTGCTGGCCGTGGAGGTCTTCGAGACCCGGGACGGCCACGTGCTCGTCAACGAGCTGGCGATGCGGCCCCACAACTCGGGCCACTGGACCATCGACGGCTCGGTGACGTCGCAGTTCGAGCAGCACCTGCGCGCCGTCCTGGACCTCCCGCTGGGCGACACCCGCCCCCGCGCGCGGTGGACGGTGATGGCGAACGTCCTCGGCGGGGACCACGAGGACCTCTACCGGTCCTACCTGCACGTGATGGCCCACGACCCCGCGGTCAAGGTGCACCTGTACGGCAAGGCCGTCCGGCCCGGCCGCAAGGTCGGGCACGTGACCGTCTGCGGAGACGACCTGGACGACGTGCGCGCCCGTGCCCGCCACGCCGCCGACTTCATCACCGGCACGATCGACGGCTGACGCGGACGCGCGGCACGGACGGGAGGCACCTGGTGGACGATCAGCCGCTGGTCGGGCTCGTGATGGGCTCGGACTCGGACTGGCCGGTGATGCAGGCCGCGGCCGAGGCGCTCGAGGAGTTCGACGTCCCCTACGAGGTCGACGTCGTCTCCGCGCACCGGATGCCGGTGGAGATGATCGAGTACGGGCGCGGCGCCGCCGAGCGCGGCCTGCGCGTCCTGGTGGCGGGCGCCGGCGGCGCGGCCCACCTGCCCGGGATGCTCGCCTCCGTCACACCCCTGCCGGTGATCGGCGTGCCCGTGCCGCTCAAGCACCTCGACGGGATGGACTCGCTGCTGTCGATCGTGCAGATGCCTGCCGGGGTGCCCGTCGCGACGGTGTCCGTGGCGGGTGCGCGCAACGCGGGCCTGCTCGCGGTGCGCGTCCTCGGCGTCGACGCCGGTGAGGCGGGGGCGGGCCTGCGGGAGCGGATGACGCGGTTCCAGGAGGACCTGCGCCGCAGCGCCCACGACAAGGGCGCGCGCCTGCGGTCCCGCGCCGGGCGCTGAGGTCACCGGGCCGGCCGGGTCACCCCCGCAGACCCACCCGGGGTGCCTCGATGACCGGGCAGGTGTCCATGACCACGTCGAGACCCGCAGCGGCGGCCCGGGCGGCCGCTGCCTCGTCCACCACGCCGAGCTGCAGCCACACGGCCCCGGCGCCGACCTCGATCGCCTGGTCGACCACGGCCCCGGCCAGCTCGCTGCGGACGAAGACGTCGACGACGTCGACGGGGCCCGGGACGTCGCGCAACGAGGCGTACCCCGGGTTGCCGAGCGCCTCCTCGGCACGGGGGTGCACCGGCAGCACCGTCATCCCGAGCGACTCCTGCAGGAAGCCGGCCACGGAGTAGGCGGTGCGCGCCCGGTTGGCGCTCAGCCCGACCACGGCCCACCGGCCCCGGGTGGCGAGCAGGCGCCGGACGACGTCCGGGTCGTTGGCGTGCGGGCTGCTGGCGTCGGGGGTCTCCACCCGGCCGACGCTAGCCGGGCCGGTCCGCCCGGGCACCCGGTGACCGGGGACGGGCGTGCAGGGCGTGTGCACGTGACGGGGGCGTGTCGTGTCGGTACCGGCGCGCGGGCGCCGCGAGCGGATACTGGTCGGTCGTGAGCACAACCCACCGGTCGCGCCGACCGACCACCGACCCGCTGCGGGACCCCGAGGGGGCGCCCGAGCAGGTGCGCAGCCGCCGTGCCTTCTGGCTGGTGGCGATGACCCTGGTGCTGCCCGGCAGCGCGCAGGTGGTGGCGGGGGACCGGCGGCTCGGACGCCTCGGCCTGCGCGTGTTCCTCGGGGTGCTGGCGGCCGCCGCGCTGGTGGCCCTGCTCGTGTGGCTGGACCGGTCGGTCGTCTTCGGTCTGCTGACGCACCCGTTCGCGCTGCTGCTGCTCGTCGTCGTCCTCGTCGCCATGGGCCTGCTCTGGGCCGTGCTGTTCCTCGACGCCTGGCGGCTGGCGCGCCCCGGGCGGCTCGGGCCGCGGGCGCGCAAGGCGCTCACCGGCGTGACGGCGGTGATGGTCCTGGTCACCTCCGGCCCCCTGCTGTACGGCGGCTACCTCGTCTCCGCCCAGCGCGACCTCGTCGTCGACGTGTTCGGCGGCGGCGCACGGGCGGACGCCGTCGACGGCCGCTACAACGTGCTGCTGATGGGCGGGGACGCGGGCGAGGACCGCCTCGGTCTGCGCAACGACACCAACATCCTCGTCAGCGTCGACGCGGACACCGGCGCCGCCGTGCAGGTCGGCATCCCCCGCAACCTGGTCGGGGCGCCGTTCCCCGCGGACTCGCCGCTGGCGGCGCAGTTCCCGGACGGCTTCACCGCCGACGAGGGGTACTTCAACGCCGTCTACAAGTACGGCTCCGAGCACCCGGAGCTCTTCGGCGACGCGAAGGACCCCGGCGCCGAGGCCGTCAAGGACGCCGTCGAGGGTGTCACCGGGCTGGAGGTCCAGTACTACGCGCTCATCGACCTGCGCGGCTTCGAGCAGCTCATCGACGCGATGGGCGGCATCGAGGTGGACGTCCAGCAGCGCGTGCCGAAGGCGGCGGTCACCGCCCGTCGGGCGACCGCCTGGATCGAGCCCGGTCGCCAGCGCCTGAACGGGCACGACGCGCTGTGGTTCGCCCGGTCGCGGTTCGAGAGCAGCGACTACGAGCGGATGACGCGCCAGCGCTGCGTCATGTCCGCGATGCTCGCCCAGCTCGACCCGCAGACCCTCCTCCTGCGCTTCCAGGACGTCGCCGCCGCCTCGCCGCAGGCGGTCAGCACCGACATCCCGCAGTCCCACCTCGGCGACTTCGTGGACCTGGCCCTCGAGGCCCGCGGTCGCACGATCACCAGCGTGCAGCTGGTGCCTCCCGCCGTGGACACCGGGGACCCGGACTTCGACGTGACCCGGCAGATGGTGGCCGACGCGGTGGCGGCCTCGGAGGCGGCGGGGGAGGACGGCGCGGGGAGCGCGGACGACGGCGGGTCGGGCTCGGCCGCTGGCGGCGCCGACGAGCCGGCGGACGAGGGGACCGGTGACGAGGGCCCCGGTGACGAGGGCGTCCCGGCGCCCGCACCCCAGCCCGTGGAGGCGGTCTGCTCCGCCTGACCCGGCGGGCCGGCCGCCCGGGTTCGACCTGCCCGGGTTCGACCTGCCCGGGTTAGACCTGCCCGCTCCCGGCCGGCCGCACTAGGGTCGCCGCATGAGATACGGGCTGTTCGTCCCGCAGGGCTGGCGGTTGGACCTCACCGGCATCGACCCGGCCGACCAGTGGTCCGCGATGCACGCCGTCGCCGAGCACGCCGACGCGGGCACGACCTGGGAGTCGGTCTGGGTCTACGACCACTTCCACACGGTGCCGGAGCCCACGCAGGAGGCCACCCACGAGGCCTGGACGCTGATGGCGGCGCTCGCCGCCTCGACGTCCAGGGTGCGGCTGGGGCAGATGTGCACCTGCACGGCCTACCGGAACCCGGCCTACCTGGCGAAGGTGGCGGCCACCGTGGACGTCGTCTCCGGGGGGCGGGTCGAGATGGGCATCGGCGCCGGCTGGTACGAGCACGAGTGGCGCGCCTACGGGTACGGCTTCCCGTCGGCGGGGGACCGGCTGCGGATGCTCGACGAGGGCGTGCAGGTGATGCGCCAGCTGTGGGAGACCGGCACGGCGACGCTCGACGGGCGCCACTACCAGGTCGACGGCGCCATCTGCCGCCCCCTGCCCCTGCAGGAGGGGGGCATCCCGCTGTGGGTGGCCGGAGGGGGGGAGCGCAAGACCCTGCGGATCGCGGCGCAGCACGCGGCGTACACGAACTTCGACGGCACCCCCGAGGGGTTCGCCCACAAGAGCGAGGTGCTCGCGGGGCACTGCCGCGACCTGGGCCGCGACCCCGCCGAGATCACCCGTTCGGCCAACTACAACGTCGTGGTCGGTGAGACCGAGCGGGACGTGCAGGACCGGCTGGCCTGGATCCGCGACCACTACGCCCGGACGGTGCCGGAGCGGGCCGACCGGGTCGTCGAGCAGTTCCGCACCGGCCCCCTGGTCGGCACCCCGGAGCAGGTGGCCGAGCGGCTGAGCGAGCTCGAGGGCCTGGGGATGACGTACGCGATCTGCTACTTCGTCGACGCGGCCTACGACCTGACGTCGGTGCGGCTGTTCGAGCAGGCGGTCGTGCCCGCCCTGGGGTGAGGGCGACCGGGTGATCCGGCATTGACAATCAGTTGTTGCTCGTGACTTTCGGTGATTGACCGCTCGGGTCGGGAGCGGGCACGATTCGGCTCTTCAGTCACACCCGTCCCACGCCGAGAAGACGGTCATGAGCTTTCGACGTGCCCTCCTGTCCATCGCCGTGTCGAGCGGGCTCGCCGTCGCCTCCGTCGGGCTCCCGGTGCTCAGCCTGCCGACCGCACCCGCGCAGGCCGTGACGCCCGACCTGCGCGGCTTCGAGCTGACCGACGCCGCCGGCGAGCCGACCGCCCAGGCCCTCGCGGGGGTCGAGGCCGACGCCCGGGAGCGCGCCGGCCAGGCCGCGGTCCAGGAGCAGGACGCAGCCGACGAGCAGGGCGCGGACGCCGAGCGGGACGCAGCCGAGGACGCGGGCGACGGCGCCGGGCTGCTGGCCGGCGCGCAGGCGGCCCCGCGGCCGGGCACCGAGCCGGCCCCGCTGGTGACCGCCGCCCAGCGCACCGACGAGTTCGACCTCGTCGCGGTCACCTGGGACAAGACCCCGGGCGTCGACCTGGCGGTCGAGGTCAGGGTCCTGGAGGAGGGCACCTGGTCCGACTGGTACGCGCTCGAGGTCGAGGACTCCGGCCCCGACCCGGGCAGCGAGGAGGCCCGCAACGCCACCCGGGCCGGCACCGCACCGCTGTTCGCCGACGGCGCCGACGGGGTGCAGGTGCGGGTCGCCGGTGACGACGCCGTCGACGGCACGCTGCCGGCCGGGATGAAGGTCGAGCTCGTCGACGCCGGCGACTCGCCCACCGACGAGCACGTCACCGGCCGCACGCCGCTCGCCTCCGCCGACGCGGCCGTGGGCGCCCCCCAGATCATCAGCCGCGCGCAGTGGGGGGCCGACGAGCGCCTCACCCGCGGGGCGCCGTCCTACAGCGCCACGCTGAAGGCCGCCACGGTGCACCACACGGCGGACACCAACAACTACGACCAGGCCGGCGCGGTGCGGATGATGCGCTCCATCTACGCGTACCACACCCAGTCCCTGCAGTGGTCCGACGTGGGCTACAACTTCGTCGTCGACAAGTGGGGCCGGATCTACGAGGGCCGCGCGGGCGGGATCGACAAGAACGTCATCGGCGCGCACGCCGGGGGCTTCAACACCTCCACGGTCGGCGTCTCCGCGATCGGCAACTACGAGACCGCCGCCGCACCGCAGGTCATGGTCGACGCCATCACCCGCGTCATCGCCTGGAAGCTCGGCAACGCGTTCGTGGACCCCGCGGCGAGCGTCCAGCTCACCAGCGCCGGCGGCAGCAGCAGCTACCCCGCCGGTCGCGTCGTGACGCTGCCGACGGTCTTCGCCCACCGCGACGTGAAGTCCACCGCCTGCCCCGGCAAGAACCTGTACGCGCAGATGCGGGCGATCCGCACCGCCGCGCGAGCGCTGGTCGGGCCGAGCCTGCTGGCTCCGACCGCCAGCGCGACCACCGTCGAGAAGGGCGCCGGCCTGACCGTGACGGCCGGGCTGCTGACCCACCAGGGGTACCGGCTGCGCGTCATCGAGCTGTGCACCGGCCGGGAGGTGGCCGCGCGGCAGTCCTCCGCGCCCGGCGGCGCACGGGTGACCATCGGCTGGGACGGACGCGGTCACGACGGGCGGGTGCTCGGCAGCGGTGCGTACCGGGTCGAGCTGCTCACCTGGGCGGGCAGCACCTCCGGCCTGCCCTACACCTTCCCGCTCACCGTCACCGGGGCGGCGCCGCCGCAGGCCTCGCCGGCGCCCGTGCGCGGCGAGCTCGGCTACGTGCCCGTCACCCCCACCCGGCTCCTCGACACCCGGGACGGTGACGCCCTGAACGCCCACCAGCGGGTCGACGTCCCCGTCCTGGGCCGGGCCGGCGTGCCGTCCTCCGGCGTGGGGGCGGTCGCGCTGAACGTCACCGGCACGTGCGCCACGACGACGACCTACCTGACGGTCGCCCCGACGGGCACCTCCGGCTCCTCGACGTCGGCGGTCAACCTCGACGCCGGCCGGTCGGCCGCGGCGCTGGTGACGACCTCGGTCGGCTCCGGCGGCAAGGTGACCGTCACCAACGGCCAGGGCAGCACCGACGTGGTCGTGGACGTCGTCGGCTACTTCCCGGTCTCCGGTGGCGGCCGCTTCACGCCGCTGCCCGCCTCCCGGGTGCTCGACACGCGGGCGACGGGTCCCGTCGGCCACGGCCAGGTGCGGACGGTCGACGTCCGCTCGCTGCCGGGCGGGTCCTCGGCGTCGGCGGTGATGGTGAACGTCACCACGACCGCTGCCAAGGGCGAGGGCTTCGTGACCGCGTACGCCGCGGGCACCGCCGTCCCCGGCACCTCCACCACCAACTACCAGCAGGGTGCCGACGTGGCCAACCGCGCCATCGTGCCGGTGCGCGACGGCAGGATCGCCCTGTACACCTCGGGCAGCCAGGCGCACGTGGTGGTCGACGTCGTCGGGACGTTCGGGTCCTCCGGCAGCCGGACGTTCACCCCGGTGGCGCCGGTCCGTGCCCTGGACACCCGCAGCAGCGGCGGCGCCCTCGCCGCCCAGGAGACGCGCGCGGTGCCCGTCGCGGGCACCGGCCGGCCGCTGCCCGCGGGCGTGTCCGCGGCCGTGGTGACGCTGACCTCGACCGGGACGACGGCGCGGACCGCCTACGTCACGGCGTGGGCGAGCGGCCAGCCCCGCACCGCGACGTCCGACCTCAACATCGGCTCGGGCCGCGAGCAGGCGAACCTGGCCGTGGTCCCGGTCGGCGCGGACGGACGCATCAACCTCTACACCACGGGCGGGACGCACCTCGTGGTCGACGTCCTCGGCTACTACCGCTGAGGCCCTCCAGCCGTCGCTGACCTGGTTGGCCGGGGGTCCGCCGGGCCACCTACACTGCTCGACGCCGCGACGCCCGGCGGCGACGACCGGTGGCGGCGAACCGGCAGCGACGGCTGGAGGACGATGTCCAAGTACGACACCACGGTGGACCCGACGAACCTGTCGTCGAGCCACGGGCTCATGGTCGACCTGGTCGGCACCGGCAAGCGCGTCCTCGACGTCGGGTGCGCGAGCGGCTACCTCGGCCGCGTGCTCATGGACCGCGGCTGCACGGTGGTCGGTGTCGAGTACGACCCCGAGGCCGCGGCCCAGGCCGAGGACGTGCTGGAGAAGGTCGTCGTCGCCGACCTCGAGACCGTGGACCTGGTCGAGGTCTGCGGTGCCGACACGTTCGACGTCGTGGTCTTCGGCGACGTCCTCGAGCACCTCAAGGACCCGCAGCGGGTGCTGCGCCGCGCCGCGGACCTGCTGACCCCCGACGGGTACGTCGTCATCTCGCTGCCGCACGTGGCGCACGGCGACGTCCGCCTCGCGCTGCTGCAGGGTCGCTTCGACTACACCCCCACGGGTCTGCTGGACAGCACGCACCTGCGGTTCTTCACCCGCTCGGCGGTGCACCAGATGCTCTCCGAGTCCGGCTTCGTGGCCGCCGACTTCCGGCGCACCACCACGCCGCTGTTCACCACCGAGCTCGGCGTCCGGCGCGAGGACTTCCCGCCCGAGCTCGTCGAGCGGATCGAGCAGGACGCCGACGCCACCACCTACCAGTTCGTGCTCAGCGCGGTGCCGCACCGCGGCTCGGAGGCGGTCAAGCGCCTGCACGAGCTCAACCTCGAGCTGCAGGTCGCGGGTGAGCGCCTCGCGCGTGCGCACCGCGAGCTGGGGGAGCGCGACCGGCTCGTCCAGCGGCTGCGGGCCGACCTCGACCGCGAGCAGCGTCGCGCCGAGGCCGCCGAGCACGCCGCCGAGCACGCCGGCTCCGAGGTGGAGCGCCTGTACGCGACCCGGACCCTGCGCTCGACCCGGCTGGTGCGGGCGGTGTACGGCCGCCTGCGATCGGCCAACGGGTCGTGAGCGTCCTCCAGGACGCCGTCGCGTCGCGGGAGCTGCTGCTCAACCTGACCATGCGCGAGGTGCGCGGCCGCTACAAGCGGACGCTGCTGGGCAACCTCTGGTCGCTCATCAACCCGCTCGCGACCATGCTGATCTACACGGTCGTCTTCGGGCTGCTGCTGCGCGTCCAGGTGCCACCGGGCGAGAAGACCGGCATCGACGTGTTCGCCCTGTGGCTGCTGTGCGGTCTGGTCCCGTGGACCTTCTTCAGCGGTGGCATCACGGCCGGTCTGGACTCCGTCGTCGGCAACGCGAACCTCGTCAAGAAGGTCTACTTCCCGCGGGAGGTGCTGGTCGGCTCGGCCGTGCTCGCGCTGGGGGTGACCTTCTGCACCGAGATGCTCGTGCTCGTCGTGGCCCTGCTGCTGTTCGGCTCCGAGCTGCTCGTGTGGATCCCGCTGGTGCTGGTCTTCATGCTGCTGCTGCTGTGCTTCGCCCTCGGGCTCGGGATGCTGCTCGCCGTGGCCAACGTCTACTTCCGCGACACCCGCCACTTCACGACCATCGCCCTGCAGGTCTGGTTCTACCTGACGCCGATCCTGTACCCGCTGCCCTACGTCCGGCAGGCCGAGGAGGCGCTGGCCGAGCGGCTCGGCCGCTCGGTGCCGCTCGAGCAGCTGTGGGGGCTCAACCCGGTGGAGCACTTCGTCTCGGCCTTCCGGGCCATGCTCTACGACAACGTCGCGCCGGCCGCGGACGACGTGCTGTGGTGCGTCGGGGCGGCCGCCGTGAGCCTGGTGGTCGGGACGTGGGTCTTCCGGCGCCGTGCGCACGCCCTGGCGGAGGAGCTGTGAGCGAGGTCGCGATCGACGTCCGCGACGTCTCCAAGCGCTTCCGCCTGTACAAGGAGCGCAACCAGTCCCTCAAGGCGGCGCTGATGCGTGGCGGGAGGGCCAAGTACGACGAGTTCTGGGCCCTGCGCGACGTCAGCTTCCAGGTGCCGGTGGGCAGCACGTTCGGGCTCATCGGCGAGAACGGCTCGGGCAAGTCGACGCTGCTCAAGTGCCTGGCCCGGATCCTCACCCCCGACCACGGCAGCGTCCGCTCCACGGGCAGCGTGGCGGCCCTGCTGGAGCTCGGCTCCGGCTTCCACCCCGAGCTGACCGGGCGCGAGAACGTCTACCTCAACGGCTCGATCCTCGGTCTCGGCAAGTCCGACATCGAGCGGCGCTTCGACGAGATCGTCCAGTTCGCGGGGGTCGAGCAGTTCATCGACCAGCCGGTGAAGAACTACTCCTCCGGCATGTACGTGCGGCTGGGCTTCTCGGTCGCCATCAACGTCGACCCGGACATCCTGCTCGTGGACGAGGTGCTCGCCGTCGGCGACGCGTCCTTCCAGGCGCGGTGCATGGAGAAGTTCGCGGACTTCCGCCGGGCGGGCAAGACCGTCGTGATCGTCAGCCACGCCATGGGCACGATGCGGACGATGTGCGACGAGGCGGCCTGGCTGGAGCACGGGCGCCTCGTTCGCGCCGGGCGCGCGGACCAGCTCGTCGACGAGTACGTCGACGAGACCCGTGAGGACCGGGTCGAGCCCGACGTGTCGGCCCAGGCCCGGCACGGCTCCGGAGAGGCGCGGCTGACGAAGGTGGAGGTCCTCGACGGCCAGGGCCGGGAGACCTCGACCGTCCGCACGGGCGAGGAGATGACCATCCGGCTGCACTACCGGGCCGACGAGACGATCACCAAGCCGGTCTTCGGCCTGGCGCTGGAGAACGTCGACGGCGTGTACGTGTGGGCGTACAACAGCCGGGACGCCGGCGTCGTCTACGACAGCATCAGCGGCACCGGCCACGTCGACTGTCGGGTGCCCAGCCTGCCGCTGCAGCCCGGTACGTTCGACGTCATCGCCTCGGTCGTGGACTGGACCACCCAGCACGTCTTCGACTTCCTGCGGCACTGCTACCGATTCGACGTGCACCTCGGCCAGCCGCGCGAGTCCGGCGGCATCGTGGCCTTCGGCGCCCGCTGGACCGACCTGGAGGAGACCACTTCGTGAGCAACCAGCACGTCGGCGGCAAGGTGACGCGCCCCGGCACCGTCAGCGTGGTCGTCGTCAACTACCGCGGCGCGCAGGACACCGTGACCTGCGTCCGTTCGCTGGCCGACCTCGACTGGCCCGCCGACAAGCTCGAGGTGGTCGTCGTCGAGAACGCCTCCGGCGACGACAGCGCCGAGGTCATCCGGCGCGAGTGCCCCGACGTCGTCCTCGTCGAGGCACCCTCCAACCTGGGCTTCGCGGGCGGCTGCAACCTGGGCGTCGCGCACGCGTCCGGGGACGTCGTCGCCTTCCTCAACAACGACGCCCGTCCCCACCCCCAGTGGGTCTCCGCCGCGGTGGAGACGCTGTCCCGCCAGTCGGGGATCGGTTGCGTCGCGAGCAAGGTCCTGGACTGGGAGGGCCAGACCATCGACTACGTCGACGGGTCGATGACCTGGTTCGGCATGGGGTACAAGCGCGAGGTCACCCGACCCGACTCGCCGGAGTACGACGTCCCCCGCGACGTCCTCTTCGGCACCGGTGCGGCGATGCTCATGCCGGCGCGGCTCTTCCGGGAGGTCGGCGGCTTCGACGAGCGCTTCTTCATGTTCTACGAGGACGTCGACCTCGGGTGGCGGCTGAACCTCCTCGGGCACCGGGTGCGCTACGAGCCGAGGTCGATCGCCTACCACCGCCACCACGCGACGATGAACAAGTTCGGCAGCTACCGCGAGACGTACCTGCTCGAGCGCAACGCTCTGCTGTCGATGTACAAGAACTACTCGGACGAGACGCTCGCCCGCGTGCTGCCCGCCGCGATGGCGCTGGCGGTCCGCCGGAGCCTGGCCCGCACCGACACCGACACCACCGCGCTGGACCTGCAGCGCTCGCCGGGCCAGGAGGACGTGCCGACGCTCACGCTCGACAAGACGGCGCTGACCGGCCCCTACGCCATCGACTACCTCGTCGAGCAGCTCCCCGGCCTGACCGAGGAGCGGCGGCGGCTGCAGAAGGCGCGCCGTCGCTCGGACCGCGACCTCTTCCCGCTCTTCCGCCAGGCGATGGAGCCCGCGTACCCGGTCGCCAGCTACCTGGAGGCCCACACCCACGTCGTCGAGGCGGCGGGCATCGAGGAGCTGTTCGCCACCCGCAGGCGCATCCTCGTGGTCACCGGGGAGCCGCTGTCCGAGCGGATGGCCGGGCCGGCTATCCGCGCCTGGGAGATGGCGCGGACCCTGTCCACCGAGCACGACGTGCGGCTGGTCTCGCTCGCCGGGGCGAAGGTCACCGCGGCGGACTACGAGGTGTCCTACGCCAGCGGCAGCGACCTGCGCGGTCACGTCGCCTGGTCGGACGTGATCATCTTCCAGGGGTTCCTGCTGGAGAGCTTCCCGTGGGTCAAGGAGACCCGGAAGTCGATCGTCGTCGACGTCTACGACCCCATCCACCTCGAGCAGCTCGAGCAGGCCAAGGACAAGGGCCCCGAGGGCCGCGAGCACATGGTCGCCGAGACCACCCGCATGCTCAACGAGCAGCTGGAGCGTGGCGACTTCATCCTGTGCGCCTCCGAGAAGCAGCGGGACTTCTGGATGGGCCAGATGGCCGCCCTGGGCCGGCTGAATCCCGCCACCTACGACCAGGACGAGTCCCTGCGCTCGCTCATCGCCGTCGTGCCGTTCGGGATCCCCGACACGCCGCCGACGCGGGAGCGGGGCGCGATCAAGGGCGTCGTCCCCGGCATCGGGCCGGACGACAAGGTCATCCTGTGGGGCGGCGGGATCTACAACTGGTTCGACCCGCTGACCCTGGTGCAGGCCGTCGCCCGGCTGCGTGAGCGTCGCCCCGAGGTCCGGCTGTTCTTCCTCGGCACCCGGCACCCCAACCCCGGCGTGCCGGACATGAAGATGGGCTGGGACACCCGTGACCTGTCGGACCGGCTGGGCCTGACCGACGAGGTCGTGTTCTTCAACGAGGGGTGGGTCCCCTACGAGCGGCGCGCCGAGTACCTGCTGGACGCCGACCTGGGCGTGAGCACGCACCTGCAGCACGTCGAGACGGCGTTCTCCTTCCGGACCCGGATCCTGGACTACCTGTGGGCGGGACTGCCCGTCGTGGCCACCGAGGGCGACACCTTCGGCTCGCTGATCCGCGAGCGAGGGCTGGGCGTGACCGTCCCGGCCCAGGACGTGGAGGCGCTGGAGCAGGCGCTGGAGCGGATGCTCTACGACGAGGAGGCGGTGGCCGCGGCGCGGGCCGCGGTCGCCGACATCGCCACCGACTTCCACTGGAGCCGCACGCTCGAGCCGCTCACGACGTTCTGCCGCGACCCGCGGCGGGCGGCCGACCTCGTGGACGCCCTCGGGCAGCCGGTGGTCCGTGGCCGGACGTTCAAGGCCCCGCGGCCCACGGTGCGCGACGACGTCGCGCTCGCCCGTCGGTACCTCTCCGAGGGCGGCGCCCGCGAGGTGGTGCGCCGCGGTCTCGGCCGGGTGCGCCGCATCCTGCGCCAGCGCCTCACCGGCGCGGCCCACTGAGCCTCAGGCGAGCAGGCGGGCGACCTCCCGGCGGCGACCCGTGGGCGTGCCCGCCCACAGGTCCCGGCGTCCGCGCAGCGCGCGGGGCAGGGCGAGCAGCGCGTCCCGGACCCCGCGCAGCCGTGCCCGCTCCACGGGACCGAGCCGCCGTCCGAGCAGGGGAGCGGCCAACGCGGCCAGGACGGCGCGCGCGAGCACGCGGACGGCCGTCGCCGCGGGAGCGTTGCGCACGGCGACGAGCGCCCGGTTGCGCGTGTTGTAGTACGTGAACAGGGGGCTGCCCTCGGTGGACGTGGCCGCGTGCCGGTGGTGCACCACCGCCTCCGGGCAGTACTCCACCTGCCAGCCGTGGGCCCGCAGCCGCCACGACAGGTCGGTGTCCTCGTAGTAGAGGAACAGCGACGGGTCGAAGCCGCCGGTCTCCTCGAGCGCCTGCTGGCGCAGTGCCACGGCGGCGCCGCAGAAGCCGAACACCGGCCCGGCCGGGCTCTCCTCGCCGCGGCGCACGAGCCAGTCGCGGTCGCGCCCGTTGCCCCAGCGGTCGACGAGGTTGCCGGTGGAGTTGACGACGGCGTCGTCGCCGCTCGCGCGCGTGCCCTCGCCGTCGAGCAGGACGAGTCCGGTGAGGGCGCCGACGCCCGCGGCGGCGGGGTCGGCCAGGCGGGTCAGCAGCGCCTCGACGAAGCGGGGCTCGGCCCACGCGTCGTCGTTGACGAGGACCGCCACGGGGTGGGGGTTGTCGGCCAGTCCGAGCGCGACGCCCCCGGCGAACCCCAGGTTGCGCTCGGGTCGGCGGACGCCGACCCACGGGCGCCGGGTGAGGACCTCGGCGGTGGCGGGGTCGCCGAGGTTGTCGACGACCACCACGTCGAGCGCCTCACGGCCCACGCTCTGACCGGCCAACGACTCCAGGCACCGGTCGAGCAGCTGCGGCGAACCGTAGGTGACCACGACGACGCGCGTGGTGGGCCACCGGCCCCCGGGGACGGGTCGGGTCACGGGGCGAAGAACCCCTGGACGTCGGCGACGAGGTGACGGGACGGGCCGTCGCTGGCGTACCGGATCCGGACCGTGCCGTCCGGTCCGATGGGGACGACCGCCACGTTGGCCGTCGTCCGGTTCGGCATGGTGTTCAGCACGGAGGTGGCGGGGGCGGCGCCCTGCCCGTCCCACGCCTGCAGGTAGCCGGTCCCGGACCCGCGGGGGGCGGTGAGGTTCAGCACGACGTCCGTGGCGTTCGCCGGGGCACCGGCGGCGCGCGCGTCCACCACGAGCTCCCCGCCGTTGGTCAGGGCCCCACCGCCGAGGCCGGAGCGCGTGTCGACGACGCGCCGCGGGAACAGCGGGCTGAACCGGCTCCCTGCGTCACCCCACCACCCGGTGGCGTCCAGCACGAGGTGGGTGGACGGGGTCGCGACGTAGGCCGTGACCTGGCCGCCCGTGCCCGGGGCCACGGGGGCGGTGACCGCCCGCGTGTCGCCACGCTGCATCGTGAGCACCGAGGTCGGGGCCGGGGGCTGGCCGGTCGGCCACAGCCTCAGGTGGGTGTCCGGTGCGGTGACGCCCACGGCGGTCGCCGTGGTCAGCACCCCGCGGGCGCCGGCCGGGACCCCACCGCGGCCGGCGAGCGGGATCGCCCGGGTCTCCTGGGGCGTGCTGAACGGGCGGGCGATCGGGCGCGTGTCGTAGACGCGGGAGGGTCTGTCCAGGGCCGTGTACCGCTGCCCGCCTCCCGGCTGGGGTGTGACGTACCCGACGACGTCCACGACGACGTACGGCGAGTCCCCCTGGCTGCGCAGGTACACCGCGCCGAGGGCGCCGAGGTCGGCGAACACGCTGGCCGTCACGGTCTCCGCCGTCGTCCAGTTGACGTTCGACGTGGGCGGCTGCACGTAGCCGGCCGGCCAGACCGAGACGTTGCCCTCGCGGCTCGTGCCCACGGCGACGACGCTGAGGACGGCGGCCGTGGCGCTGCCGGGCACGGGCCCCTTGCCGGCCACCCCGACCAGGCGGGTGGTCCCGGGAGCGAGCCGTCCCGCGGCGCCCTCGGTCCGCGAGTCGAGCAGGCGGTGGGGCCGGTCCAGCGGGACGTACTCGCCGAGCTCCGGGCCCGGGACGACGGTCGGGCCCTGCTTCGGGGCTGACGCGCCGCCCGGGCCCTCGGCCGTGACGGTCACCGTGTAGGCGGTGTTGAGGTCGAGGCCGTCGAACAGGTACTCGCGGGTGCCCGCGGGGAGCTTGGCCACGCGGTTGCCGGGCTGCAGGGACACCCACCAGTGGTCGACGGGTCCGCCGCCCTCGCCGGGGGTCCACCAGGTCGACACGGCGCCGGGGGCCGGGTCGGCGGCGACCTGGCCGGGTGCACTGGGTGGCGCGACGACGGGGCGGACGTCGAACCAGTTGCTGCGCAGGCTCCAGGCGGAGCGGATGGCGTCACCGGTGACGTTGACCGTGCGGCTGGTCCCGACGAGCTGGACGTTCAGCACGCGGCCGCCCCACTCGCCGTTGCCGTCCCGCTGGACGACGCGCATCTCGCGCAGGGTGCCCAGGGCGTACCGCGACTCCAGGTCGGCCATGTTGCGTCGCTGGTCCGCCCAGCGGTGCACGGAGTCGGTGGTGCCGGCGGCCCCGGTACCGATGGCGTCGTAGGGGTCGGCCCTCGCCACGAACGCGGGGTGGGAGGTGGCGACGGTCCACCCGCCGTTGGACGCGCTGAACTCGGTGCGCAGGGTGGTGCCTGCGTAGGTCACGACCTCGCCGGAGGTCGCGTCGACCGCCGAGGTGCTGCGCGGCTGCTCGACGCCCATGCCGCGGTAGACCTGGCAGGCGACGGTGTCGACGACGTCGTAGGCCCAGGTGGCCGGGTAGGTGCCACCCTGCGGGCACTGCTGGGCCCCGTACGAGCGGGCGGCCACGGCCTGGGCCTTGAGCGCCTCGAGGTGCCAGGACGCGGGCATCTCGGACGGGACGACGCTGCGCAGGTAGTCCTGCATGCCGACGGTGTTGACGACGTACAGCGGCTTGGTCGCCTGACCGCTGCGTGTCGCGGTGAGCTGGCCGCGGTAGGGGCTCACCGCGCCCGAGGGGGTCCACAGCCACAGCGGGCTGGCGCCGGACAGCGTCAGGGGACCGGGGGTCCGGTTGCCTGGCCACGCCGGGTTGCCGAGGGTGACCCACTGGCCGCCGCCTGCGTCCCCCTGGACGTACAGGCCGCCCGCGTCGACCCCGATCCGGACCCGGCCCCAGGTCCCGGCGTACTGGCCGAGGTCGATGACGGCGCCGGTCGCCGCGTCCGTGACGCGCAGGCCCGGGACGTTCGTGACGACGAGGTCGGCGTCCTCGGCGGTCAGGAGCACCCGGCGCTGCGTCACGGCGGTCGTGCCGATGCCGGTGCTCGCGTAGTAGAAGCCGAGGATCTGGCGGTGCGTCAGACCCTGGAGCGCGGCCCCGTAGGCGCCGTACTGGCTGAGCCCGCGGCCGTGCCCGAAACCGCGCCCGCTGACGTTCACCTGCCCGTCCGGGGGCCGCTGGACGACGTCGTCGGCGGCGGCCGGCCGGGCGACGGGGTCGAGGCTGACGAACCCGGCCAGCAGCAGCGGCAGCACGAGAACGAGGGCGACCAGGCGGCGCCGTGACGACGGGGGCCGGGCCGACGACGGCACGGACGGTGACGCGGACACTGACCTGACCTCCCCCGGGTGGACGGGGTCGCTCCACCCGGCGTGGAGTCTAGGTCATGGACGGTGCGCGATCGGTGACTTCGCGTGAGCCTCGTTCACCTGTTCGGGGGACTCCCCCTCGATCTGGGCGATCTCGTGCGTGAAGACGAAGCGCCGGTAGGCCCAGAACCTGAAGAGGGTGCCGGCACCGAGCCCGACGACGTTCGCCGCGATGTTGTCGGCGAGCGCCGACTGGAAGCCCAGGACGTAGTGCGAGAACCACAGGATCGCGAGGTTGATCGCGAGCCCGAGCATGCACATCACGACGAACCACACGAACTCGTGGTGGGCGGCCGGCCGCCGCGTGCGGCGGAAGGTCCAGTACCGGTTGCCGAGCCAGGACACGACCGTGGCGACGGCGGAGGAGACCACCTTGGCCGTCAGGACGTGGTCGGCGAGGACGCCGCCGTCCTCACCGGCGAAGCGCAGCACGTTGAAGAGGCCGACGTCCACCACGAAGGCGACGGCACCCACCGCGCCGAAGGCCGCGAGCTGGCGGACGAGCGCCGACCAGGCGCGTCCGAGCCGGTTGGTGGGCGTCATGATCCTGCTCTCGACGGGGGAGGGGCGCTCCAGCCTAGCCCGGAGGCGCCGCGCGCGGCCGTGACGGCGCGCGGGCCCCCCGGGGCGGGGGTCACCGGCGCAGGCGGGCCATCCGCACCCGCATCCGCAGGACCATCCGCAGCATCTCCAGGCCGAGCGGGATCGTCTTGCGGATGTCACCGGTGACGGACGAGTGACCGACGCGGGGGTGGTAGTTCACGGGCACCTGGACGATCTTGGCGTGCCGGATCACCGCGAGCATGAGCATCTCGAGGCCGAACGAGGAGCCGTTCACGGTGGCGTGGGCGAGGACGTCCCGGACCCGCTCACGGGACACCACGCGGAACGTGCACCCGACGTCGCTGAGGTAGGAGGTGTTGAACAGCACCTCGATCACCTTCGCCACGGCCCAGTTGCCCCACTGGAGGAACCAGCCCATGTTGGCGCCCTCCCAGATGAAGTTGGAGACCGTGCGCGACCCGACGACGAAGTCGCACTCCGTGGTGAACGGCAGCAGCTTGAACAGGTCGCCGGGGTCGAACGTGCCGTCCGGCTCGCACACGCAGACGAGGTCGGTGTCGACCTCGCGCAGGCCGCGCTGGATGGCGGCCCCGTAGCCCTGGGTGGTCTCGAGCACCTCGCGCGCACCGGTGGTGGCGACCTCCTCGGAGGTCCCCTCGGCGGCGTTGTTGTTGACGACCAGGATGTCGTCGACGATGCCGAGCGCCTCGAAGCGGCGGATCGTCTCCGCGATGCTGTCCTTCTCGTTGTACGTCGGCAGGACGACCGAGAGGGTCTTACCTCTCCACATGGGCTTCTCCAGGGGGTGCGGGCGCGCGAAGGGGCGACGAGGCGCTGCGGACGGTGGTCACGGCCAGCCCGACGGCGGCCACGGCGGCGAGCAGCAGCCAGGGGAGCCAGCCGAGGCGTGGCTCCCAGACCGCGTCGCCCAGGAACAGGATCGGGCCGTCCAGGCCCACGGCGTAGCGCCTGGCGTTGACGAGGAGGGCGAACAGCTGGAGCCCCGCCATCGACACGCCGACCAGCACGAAGAGGCGACGGACCGCGTCCCGGACGGGGTCCCCGAGCTCGACGAGCCGCTCGACCAGCACCACGCCGGACAGCAGCGGGGCGAGCAGGAACAGCGCGATGACGTGGCGGCCCTGCAGCGAGGCGTCGATGGGGTGGAACACGGTGGCGTGCGTGACGTACGCGACCGCGGCCGTCAGCGCGACGGTGGCCGTCACCGTCCACCGGTCCCCGCGCCGGCCGAGCAGCACGGCCCCGGCGCACAGCAGGACGGCCACCACGACCCAGACCGCCACGGCCGTCCCCGGCAGCGGGGTGTCGAGCCAGCCGAACTTGCCCACCCCGGAGTGGACGTAGCCGTACGCCTGCTCCCAGAAGGTCCCGGCCGCGTCGGCGGACAGCGCCGTGCCCGTCTCGGCCGGGTGGTCGTAACGCAGCTCCCAGGTGACGACGACGGCCGTCGCGGCCAGGACCGTGCCGGCTGCGGCCAGGAAGGCCGGGCGCAGCCGGCGCAGCTGCTCCCACACCACCGGGGCCCCGCCACGCAGCAGCACCACGAGGGCCATCATGCCGAGGGTCACCGCCCCGAGCTGGCGGGAGAGGACGAGGGCCGAGGCCGACACCGCGAGCACCGCCAGCGTCGGGCCGTCGGCCAGCGAGCGGGGGTGGCGGGTGGCCACGACGGCGACCGCACCGACGGCCGCCGCGGACATGATCTCCAAGCCGCTGGTCGACACCGAGGCCGCGGAGAACACCGCCATCGGGGTCAGGGCCACGGCCAGTCCCACCGCCGCCCCCCGCCCCAGCCAGCGGACGAGGTGCCAGACGCCGAGGAACAGCAGGCCGGTCGAGATCGCCAGGCCGGTCAGCCGCGCGAGCAGGAACGCGCGGTTCGGCGTGTCGGCCAGCGAGGCGACCAGCCCCATCGGGGCGTACCCGAACGGCGGGTAGGCGCCCACGGTGGTGACCCGCGTCGCGAGCCCGGGCTCCACGCCGTCGTCGGCCGGCAGGCAGGTCGGCGGGACCGTGGAGAAGGCCATGCAGGTGAAGCCGTCCGGGGCCAGCCGGGCGGGGACCTCCACCACCCGGCTGATCGAGGCGTTGCGCCGTCCGGCGGCCGTGTCGCGCGGCTCCCCCTCGTACGCGGTGCCGATGTCGAGCCGCGCGGCGGCCAGCGCCTTGACCAGGTGGTCGGCCTCGTCGGGGGAGGCGCCGGGCGGGTTGGTGACCGACCAGACCAGCCCGAGCAGCAGGTAGGGCAGCACGAGCAGACCCGCGACCCGCGCGCCGGCTCCGCGTCGGCGCCCCACGGCCCCGGGCGGCGAGGCGGTCGCCCCCTCCTGCGGCCCCGCGGTCACCCCGGCGGTCACCGCGGCGCGGGACGCGACGGCGTGGCGACCACCAGCATCTGCCCCGCCAGGGGCTTGACCGGGGACCGCAGGTACCACGGCACGAGGAAGGTCAGGCCCGACGCCTTGGACTTCATCGACAGGGGCAGGAAGCGGGCGCGCACGTCCTCGACCGTCCACCCCTCGGAGACGAGGTAGTCGTGCAGGGAGCGGTCGGTGTAGATCGCGACGTGCGTGTAGTCGTCGAAGTACCCGCCCGGGTTGAGCCGGAAGTTCGGCTGCATGAGGATCAGCCGACCACCAGGTCGCAGCACCCGCGCGGACTCGGCCAGCAGGCGGCCGGCGGTCTCGCGGTCCAGGTGCTCCAGGAGGTTGGAGGCGAAGACCACGTCGAACTCGCCGTCGGCGAACCGGGACAGGTCGGCGCAGTCGCCCACGACGGCCTCGACGTGGTCGGCCGCGCCCTTGCGGACGGTCGCGTCGAGGTCCATCGCGACGACGCGACGGGCTCGCACGTGGTTGCTGAAGTCGCACCAGCCCGCGCCGAGCTCCAGGACCGCCGCGTCGGCGGCGACCCACCGGCGCCCCAGGTAGTCGCAGATGTGCTTCCACACGCCGCTGCGCGAGGCGTTGGGGGCGAGTCGGGTCTCGAAGTAACCGGGAACGTACGTGCCGGTCCCGTCGGTCGGGCTCTCCGCCACGCCTGGTCTCCTGGTTCTGTGGTGTTCGCCGGCAGCGCCCGGAGGGGTACCCGGCGCCCGGTCGGGACCGCAGGAATGTACCACCCGGCCCACCCCCGTCCGGCCCCTCTCCGCCGGCCGGCGGACCGCCCGTCAGCGCCCGGAGCGCAGCCCGTCCGTCCACCGCGCCACGGCCGCCGCGTCCGGGAGCAGCCCCGCGTCGGCGGCCTCGGCCAGGGAGGGGGCAGCGGAGTCCTTGTCCGACAGCTGGGGCGTCAGCGCGGAGCCGTCGCGCGCCGTGGTCGGCCACTCGATCCCCACCTGGGGGTCGAGCGGGTGGACGCCGTGCTCGCGCTCCGGTGCGTACCCGGTCGAGCACAGGTAGAGCACCGTCGAGTCGTCCTCGAGCGACATGAACGCGTGCCCGAGCCCCTCGCCGAGGTAGATGGCCCGCCGGTCGACGTCGTCGAGGAGCACGCTGTCCCACCGGCCGAACGTGGGCGAGCCGACCCGCAGGTCGACCACCACGTCGAGCACCGCCCCGCGGGCGCACGTGACGTACTTCGCCTGGCCGGGCGGGACGTCCGCGAAGTGGATGCCCCGCACCACGCCCGCCGCGGACACCGAGCAGTTCGCCTGCGCCAGGTCGAGCGGGTGGCCGAGCGCCTCGGTGAACGCCTCCGTGCGGAACCACTCCAGGAAGACCCCGCGGGGGTCGCCGAACTGGCGTGGGGTGACCTCGTAGGCGCCGTCGACGGACAGCGGACGGATCTGCACGGTGGTCCTCCTGCGGTGACGGGGCGGCCGGCCGAACCGCCGGCGGTGGCCAGGCTAGCGGCGCGCCGCAGGCGGGTGCGGCCGGCCGGGACGCGGCCCGGCGAACCCGGTTCCCCGGGGGCCGGCAGGTAGGGTCGACCCCCGTGAGGTGGATCGTCACCGGGGCAGCCGGGATGCTGGGACAGGACGTCGTGCAGGCCGCGCGGGCGGCGGGCCACGAGGTCACCGCCGCCGACCGCTCGGTGGTCGACGTGGGCGACCACGCCGCCGTCGAGGCCGCCGTCGCCGGTCACGACGTCGTGGTGAACTGCGCCGCGTGGACGGCCGTCGACGACGCCGAGGCCCACGAGCCGGAGGCGTTCGCGGTGAACGCCGTGGCCGCGGCGCACGTGGCCCGGGCCGCCGCCCGGCACGACGCGCTCGTCGTGCACGTCTCCACCGACTACGTCTTCGACGGGGCCGCCACGACCCCGTACGCCGAGGACGCCGTGGTGGCGCCGGTGTCGGCCTACGGCCGCACCAAGCTGGCGGGGGAGTGGGCGGTGCGCGCCCACGCGCCCCGGCACCTGCTGCTGCGCACCGCGTGGCTGTACGGGGCGAACGGCGGGTGCTTCCCCCGGACGATCGCCCGGGCGGCGGCCTCGCGGGACCACCTCGACGTGGTGGACGACCAGGTGGGCCAGCCGACCTGGACCGGGGACGTCGCCGACCTCGCCGTCCGGCTCGTCGCGGCCGGCGCCCCGTCCGGGACGTACCACGCCACCTCGTCGGGCCGCACGAGCTGGTGCGGCTTCGCGCGCGCCGTCGTGGCGGCCGCCGGTCTGGACCCCGCGATGGTCCGGCCGACGACCTCCGACGCCTACGTGCGCCCTGCGCCGCGCCCGGCGTACTCCGTCCTCGGGCACGACGCCCTGGTCGCCGCGGGTGTGCAGCCGGTCGGGGACTGGGCGGAGCGCTGGGCGGTGGCCGCGCCGTCGGTCCTGGCGGACGTGGCCGCGCCGGCCGGGGGAGCGGCGTGAGCACCGCCCCCACCGAGCGCACCACCGGCGCGGCCGTCCCCGTCGAGCACGCCCGCGCCGCCGCTCCCGAGCGCCACCAGCCCGAGCCTCACCAGCCCGACCCCCACCAGCCCGACCCGCAGCGACCCGAGCTGTCCGTGGTGGTGCCGCTCGTGGACGAGGCGGAGTCGCTTCCGCAGCTGCTGCACGAGGTGCGCACCGCGCTGGACCCCTCCGTCCCGGGCGCACCGCGCAGCTGGGAGCTCGTCCTCGTCGACGACGGCAGCCGGGACGGGTCGTGGGACGTCGTGCAGCGGCTCGTCGCCGACGACGAGCGCGTCGTGGGCCTGCGGCTGCGCCGCAACTTCGGCAAGTCCGCCGCGCTCGCGGCGGGCGTCTCGGCCTCGCGCGGTGAGCTGGTCGCGATGATGGACGCCGACCTGCAGGACGACCCGGCCGAGCTGCCCGCGCTGCTCGCCCGGATCGAGGCGGGGGCCGACCTGGTCAGCGGCCACAAGGTCGACCGCAAGGACCCCCTGCACAAGCGGCTGCCCTCGCGGCTGTACAACCGCGTCACGGGACTGGTGACGGGGCTGCGTCTCAACGACCACAACTGCGGCCTCAAGGTGGCCCGCCGCGAGGTCTTCGAGCACCTCCCGCTGTACGGAGAGCTGCACCGCTACATCGCCGCGCTCGCGCACTCGGCGGGGTTCGCCGTCGAGGAGAAGGGCGTCAACCACCGGGCCCGGGTGCACGGTCGGTCCAAGTTCGGGCTGGAGCGGTACGCCCGTGGCGCCCTCGACCTGCTCACGGTGGTCGCCCTGACGCGCTTCGGACGGCGGCCCAACCACCTCCTCGGTGGGGCCGGGATCCTGCTCGGAGTGCTCGGTGGCGCGGTCCTGGCCTACCTCGCGGTGGTCTGGGCCGTGACGGCGGAGCCGATCGGCGACCGGCCGCTGCTGCTCGCGGGGGTCCTGCTCGTCCTCGTCGGGGTCCAGCTCGTCTCCCTGGGCATCCTGGCGGAGCTGCTGGTGTCACGTCGCCTCCGCGAGGACGAGCCGCTGCGGCTGGTGGCCGAGCAGAGCGTGCACGGGCGCGGCCCGGGACGTGGCTGAGAAGGACGTGGCCGAGAAGGACGTGGCCGAGAAGGAGCCGGCCGGCACCGACGTGAGCACCGCGACCGGGCCGCCGACGGGTGGGCCCGGTCGTCCCGGCGAGGCGCGGACCGTGCGGTGGGTCCGGACCCTCCTGGTGGTCGTCGGCACGGGGCTGCCGCTCGCCCTGATCCTGTCGGCGGCCCTCACCGCCCCCCGGCTGAACTTCTACGACTACTGGTACGTGCTGCAGCGCGTGACGACCGCGAGCGGCGGCCTGGACCTGCGGGGCGTGCTGACGCTGCAGAACGAGCACCCCACGTTCCTGCCCGGGGTCGTGTACTGGCTGGACGCCACCGTCCTCTCGGGCTCCAACCGGGGTCTGGGGGTCCTGACCGTCCTGATGGCCGCGGGGTTCGCCGTCCTGGTGGTCCGCGAGCTGCCCACCTGGCAGCCGGTGTGGGTGCGCGCCGCGACGGTGGTCGCCGTCGCCTTCCTGGCCTTCTCGATGAAGGGCGTGCACAACGTCGTCTTCGGCATGAGCGGCGTCGCGTGGTGGTCCGCGAACCTGCTGGCCACGGCCGCCCTCGTCCTGGCCGCTCGCGGCAGGTTCGTGCCCGGCGTCGTCGCGGCGGGGGCCGCGAGCGCCTGCTACGGGACGGCCTTCCCCGTGTGGCCGGCGCTGGCGCTCGTCGCCCTGCTGCGCCGCGACGGCGTGCTGCGGGTGCTGACCCCGCTGGTGCTGGGTGCGCTGGTGCTCGCGGGGTGGTTCGTCCTCGACGGGCCCGCCACCGGTCCGCAGGCACAGGTCGACCCGTCCGTCCCGGACCGGGTGCTGACGTTCTTCTCGACGGTCGGCGGGCTCACCGCGTCCTCCTCGGTGGAGACGGCGGCGCTGGCGGGAGCGGTGCTGGCGGCCGTGGGCGCGGCGGCCTGCGTGCGTCTGCTCCGGCCGGGTCCGCAGGGTGCGGGTTCGCAGGGGCCGGGCTCGCAGGGTCCGCGGCCGGGGACGCCGGTCCCGCCCCGACCGGCCGTGTTCTTCCCCGCCCTGCTGCTGCTGGGCGCCGGGGCGGCCGCCATGATCGCGGCCTCGCGGCCCGAGCTGGGCGGTGCTGTCGGCCTCGCCAGCCGGTACGCGCCCGTGAGCATCCTCGTCACCACCGCGGTGCTGGGGACGGCGGTCTCGGCGTGGCGCGTCCCGGCCACCCGCGAGCCGCTCGTCGCCTCGGGCCTCGTGGTCGGTGCGCTCGTCACGACCGGCCTGGCGGCCGGTGCGGCGGGCGCCACCCGGGCCATCTTCCCGGAGCAGGAGCTGCTGGCCGTCGGGCTGCGGGTCGACGCCGTGGACGTCGTGGGCGCCCGCCCGGTACCGCCCGGGACCCGGGAGCTGGCGCAGCGGCTCGGGGTCTACCCCTTCACGGACGACTTCGACGTGGCGTGCGGAGGCGCGGACCTCGGTGACCGGGTCGACCTCGACGCCCTCGAGCCCGTACCTGCCTCCGCGCCGGGCGCGTCGCTGCAGGGCGAGGTCGACGGCGTCGTCCGCGGTGACGGGCTGCGCGTCGAGGGGTGGACGGTGGTCGGCGGGGAGCCGGCCGACTGCGTCCTGGTCGCGGACGCCGCGGGCCGGGTCGTCGGTGCGGGGCTGGTCGACCTGCCGCGACCCGACGTCACGCAGGCGGGTCTGGCGACCCACCCCGCCCTCGGCTGGCGCGCCGTGGCCCCCGACGTCGGCGAGCCCGTGGTGCTCGTCGCCGGCGCGGACGGCGTCCTGCGACGCCTCGACGTCCCCGCCGGCTCCTCCCAGGACGACCCGCAGGACGACCCCCAGGACGACGAGCGAGAGGACCAGGGATGAGCTCCACCCCCGCCCCCGGACCGGACGGCACGGCTGCCCCCGCGGCGCGGCTGTCAGCGGCCCGCCGGGTCGTGGGCGTCGCGAAGCGGGTGTACGTCGCCGGGGCCCACGGCCTGGGGCGCGCGGCCCGCGGGGTCGGCCTGCTGTCGGGGCCGGTCCCGCGTCGGGGCAGCGCCGCGCACCACGTCCGGAGCCTGGTCGCGATCTACGACCTGGACCGCCTCGCCGAGCTCGACGTGCCGTGGTGGACCTACCCGGCGACGGAGGCCGTGGAGCGCCACCTCGCCTCGCTCGGGGGGACGGCGCGGGTGCTGGAGTACGGCTCCGGCGCGAGCACGCTGTGGCTGGCTGCGCGCAGCGGCCACGTGCACTCGGTGGAGCACGACGACGACTGGGCGCGGCGCGTCTCGGCCCTCCTCGACCGGGACCCGGCCCTGGCCGCCCGGGTGCACCTCGAGGTGGTGCGCCCGGAGCCCTCCGGCGCGCCGCGCGTGGGCAGCGTGGTGGCTCCCGGGCTGGACTTCGCGGAGTACGTGGCGGCGGTCGAGCGCGCGACGGGGCCGTGGGACCTGGTCGTCGTGGACGGCCGGGCGCGGGCCGAGTGCCTGCTCGCCGCGGCCGGCCACCTGGCCGAGGGTGGCGTCCTCCTCCTCGACGACGCGCAGCGCTCCCGGTACGACGACGCGGTCCGGCGCAGCGGTCTGCAGGTCACGCGCCACCGCGGCCTCGCGCCGACCCTGCCGCTGCCTCGTCAGACGGCGCTGCTGCGGGCCCACGCGTCCCCCGCAGCACGGTGACCGTCCCCGGCGGCGCGGCGCGGCCGGCCGCCGGAGGCCGCCGACGGCTGCTGACCGCGGCGGCCTACGCGGCGCTCGTGGCCGCCGTGGGGCTCGGGGTCTGGTCGGTGTGGCGTGACCGGGAGGCGGTAGGCGCGTCCCTGGCGTCCGTCGGCCCCGGCGCGGCGGTCGCTGCCCTCGTCGTCACCGTGCTCGGGGTCGTGTGCACGGGTGAGTCGTGGCGGCTGGCGCTGCGGCTGCTCGGGCACCGCCTGCCGCTGCTGACGGCGCACCGGCTGTTCTACGTCACGCAGGCGGGTAAGTACGTCCCGGGGTCGGTGTGGCCCTTCGCGGCCCAGGTCGCCGTGGCGCACCGCTTCCACCTGCCGCGGCGGGTGCTGCCGCTGGCCACCACGGTGTTCCTCGTCGTGCACCTGGCCACCGGCGCGGTGGTCGCCGGGGCGACGCTGCCCGCGGAGGTGCTGCCCGTGCCCGGCGGACTGCTCGTGGCCGGCGGTCTCGCCGGTGTCGCGCTGACCGTGCCGCCGCTGTTGCGGGTGCTGCTGAGCCGCCTGGAGGTGCTGCGCCCGACCAGGGCCGTCGCCGGACCCGGTGGACCCGGCGGACCCGGGGACGAGGTGGCGTCGGCGCCCACCCACGCGTCCCGCTGGCTCGCGTGGGCGGGCGCGGTGTGCTGGCTGGTGCTCGCGTGGCTCGCCTACGGGGCCGCCCTGTGGCTGGTGGCCGCCCCACTGGGTGCCGGGCCCGGGGACGGCCCGCTCGCCGTGGGCGCCTTCGCGCTCGGCTGGTCGGTCGGCCTCCTCGCGGTCGTGGCCCCGGCCGGGGCGGGGGTCCGCGACGGGCTGCTCGTGCTGGTCATGGGCACGACGCTGCCGGGGGCCGCCGCCCTCACGGTCGCCCTGGTGGTGCGGGTCGCCGGTGTCGTCGCGGACCTCGGGCTGGCGGCCGCGTCCGCGAGCCTGCTGCGCCCGGACCGACAGGCCACGCCCCGGGCTGGGGACGGGGACCCGACCGCCGGCGGCTGAGCCGGCCCGGTCGGGCCCCGGTCAGAGTCCGTCGGGTCCGCGTCCGAGTGGGGGTCCGTCGGCCCCGCGCTCAGTGCCCGCGGGCCAGGACCTCCAGCAGGTAGGCGCCGTACCCGCTCTTGGCGAGTCGTTCGGCGCGCTCGCGCAGCGCCGCGTCGTCCAGCCAGCCCTGCCGCCAGGCGATCTCCTCCGGGCAGCCGATCTTGAGACCCTGCCGTGCCTCCAGCGTGTGCACGTAGTTGCCGGCGTCGAGCAGCGAGTCGAACGTCCCCGTGTCCAGCCAGGCCGTCCCGCGGGGAAGGACCTGCACGGACAGCCGGCCCTGGTCGAGGTAGATCCGGTTGACGTCGGTGATCTCGAGCTCCCCGCGCGCGGACGGCTTGAGCTCGCGGGCGATGTCGACCACGTCGTTGCTGTAGAAGTACAGGCCGGGGACCGCGTAGTTGCTCCGGGGCGCCGCCGGCTTCTCCTCCAGCGACAGCGCGCGGCCCTGGTCGTCGAACTCGACCACGCCGTAGGCGGTGGCGTCGGCGACCCAGTAGGCGAAGACGGCGCCGCCGTCCACGTCGGAGAAGCGCTGCAGCTGGCTGCCCAGCGTCGGGCCGTAGAAGATGTTGTCGCCCAGCACCAGCGCGACCGGCTCGTCACCCACGAAGTCCGCGCCGATGACGAAGGCCTGCGCCAGGCCCTCGGGTCGCGGCTGCTGGGCGTACGTGATCGAGATCCCGAGCTGCGAGCCGTCGCCCAGCAGCCGCTGGAACTGCTCCGCGTCGTGCGGGGTGGTGATCACCAGAACGTCCTTGATGCCCGCCAGCATCAGGGTCGACAACGGGTAGTACACCATCGGCTTGTCGTACACCGGGACGAGCTGCTTGCTCACGCCCTGCGTGATCGGGTGGAGTCGGGTACCGGATCCGCCGGCCAGGATGATTCCGCGCATGCGGGCCAGTGTGCACCACCGCCCGCGCCGGCCCGCGGCCCGTCACGGGCGCCGCGCCGCGGTCGCCGGGACGGCCGAGGTCAGGTCCGGCGCGCGGCGACGGCCTCGCGGTACACGTCCACGGTGCGGTCCGCGGCGACGTCCCACGACCGGCCCCGGGCAGCACGCAGCGCGAGCGCGGACAGCTCGTCGCGCGCCGGTCCGAGCACGTGCTCGAGGGCGTCCGCGACGGCGGTGACGTCCAGCGGCGGGACGGCGAGCCCGCCGCCGTCCAGCAGGTCCTCCATCGGCGTGCCGGTGCTCGTCACGACCGGCAGGCCGTGGGACAGCGCCTCGAGCACGGGCATCCCGAACCCCTCCCGCAGGGACGGGTAGCAGAAGGCCCGGGCGCCGGCGTACAGGGCGTGCAGCTCGTCGTCGGGGACGAACCCGACCGCGTGCACCCGGTCCGCGGGCACGTCGACGTCGGGGGCCGACGGGCCCCACCCCTGCGGCCCGACGAGCACCAGGTCCACGTCGACCGTCCCGGCCACCAGCGCGTACGCGCGCAGCAGGGTGGCGAGGTTCTTGCGCGGCTCGTGGGTCCCGCACCACAGCAGGTAGGGGCGGCGCAGGCCATGGCGGTCCAGGACCTCGCGGACCCGCGCCGGCGCGACCGGGAGCGTGCGCACGCCGTGCGGGACGAGCCGGAGCCGTTCCGCCGGCAGGCCCGCCGCCAGGCAGTCGTCCAGGGTCTGCCGCGAGGGGACCACGACGAGGTCGGCGTCCCGGCGCGCGACCTCCAGGCCGCGGCGGAAGAAGCGGACGCCGTGCGCGGTGAAGTGCTCGGGGGCGTGCAGGAAGGCCAGGTCGTGCACCGTCAGCACCAGCGGGGCACCGGCCCGCGGGGGGACGGCGAACGTCGTCGCGTGGACGACGTCCACCGGCCCGGTCGCGCGCTGCACGGCGCCGCGGCGCAGGCCGTTCCAGGTGGGGTACAGCAGCCGGCGCGGCAGCGGCAGGTGGCGGACGGGGACGGGCGGGGCGAACTCCGGCGGCGCCGGCCGGCGGTGCCTGGCCGCGACGCCGACCACCTGCACGTCGTCGCGGGCGGTCATCGCCTCCAGCAGCTGCACCACGGACGTCGCGGTGCCCCCCGGCACGGGGTGCCAGGACTGCTCGACGGTGACGGCGACGCGCAGGCTCACGCCGGTGGCCTCACGTCGGACGGCCGTGCCGGCAGGTTCGCGTCGCAGGGCACGCGCGCAGGCTACCGGTGACGGGGCGGCCACCGGGCGGGCCCGGGGGTACGGCCCGCGCCCGGGGGCGGTGGGGGAGGATCGTGGGGTGACGCGCGCCCCGGACCGCTCGGACCAGGTCACCCGGTCCGGCGTCCCCGGCCTGCGCGTTCTCGTTCGCGAGCGCCCCGGGCCGCTGCTGGGGACCGGCGCCGCGGTGCTGGCGCTCGTGGTGTCCTCGGTGCTGCTCCTGCTGGGCGCCGTCCGGACCGGGGTGGGGGTCGACGAGCCCACCCACGTCGACCGCCTGCAGCAGCTGCTGCGCACCGGCTGGTACGTGCCGTCCCCGTACATGGCCGGCGGCGCGCCGTTGCCGGACCACCCCGTGGCCTCGCCGGACGTCTACGGTCCCGCCTACAGCGCCCTCGCGCAGGCGCTCAACGTGCTGCTGGGGCACGGCACGCTGCAGGTGGTCTCCACCTCCGCCGAGGCGTACGCCGTCCGGCACGTGGTGGTGGCGCTGCTGGGGCTGCTGGCCGCCGTGGCGGTGGGGCTCACGACGCACCGGGTCACCGCGGCGCGCTGGACCGGTCTGTGGGGGGCCGGGGCCCTGCTCGCCGTCCCGGTCTGGTCCGGGTACAGCACCATGAACCCGAAGGACGTGCCGGTCGCCGTGGGCTACACGCTCGTCACGGCCGGCTGCTGCGTGGCGGTCACGACACGGACGCGTCCCCCTCGACGCACGGTGCTGCTGGTCGCCGGCCTGCTCGGTGCGGGGACCTTCCTCGGCGTCGGCACCCGCACCGCCATGTGGGCGCCGTTCGCGCTGTCCGCGGCGCTCGCCGTGGCCCTGGTCGCGCTCCGGACCCTGCCTGCGGGGCAGGACGCGCCGGACGACGCCGACGCCGCGCCACCGACCGGCCGGACCGCCCCGCGCGGACGGGCGGCGGTGCAGGCGTGGCTGCGCACCGTCGGTCCGCCGTCGCTGGTCGCGGTCGTCGCCGGGACGGTGATGGTGCTGGTCCTGCACCCCGGGGTGGCGTCGAACCCGGTGGCCTGGCTGGTGGGTTCCGTGCGGGGGTCGCTCGACTACGCCTGGGAGGGCACGACGCTGACCGCCGGTGTGGCGCTGCCGCGCACACCCCCGTGGTGGTACCTGCCGGCCTGGACGCTCGCCAGCGTCCCGCTGCTGCACCTGGTCCTGGCGGGGTTAGCGGCGGCGGCGACCGGCGCGGCGGTGGCGGCACGGGTCCGGGGCGGCCGGACCGCCGGTCGTCCCGCGGCCGTCGCCGCGCACGGCCTGCGTGCCCTGGCGGCGCCGCGGCCGGCGGCCGTGCTGCTGGTGCTCTGCCAGGTCCTCGCCCTCCCGTCGGTCGCGGTGGTGACGGGGGCGGTGCTGTACGACCAGCTGCGCCAGCACCTGTACGTGCTGCCGGGTCTGGCGGTGCTGGCCGCGGTCGGGGCGCACGCGGCCGTCCGGTGGGCGTCCTCGCGCGGCCGCGGTGCGCGCTGGGGGGTGGCGGCAGGCCTCGTCGTGGCCGTGACGGTGCCGGTCGTGGACCAGGTGCGGTTGTTCCCCTACGCCTACGCGTGGGTCAGCCCGGTGGCGGCCGTCGGAGGGGTCGACGGCCGCTGGGAGACGGACTCGTGGTGGCTGAGCGGACGCGAGGCCCTGACCCGCGTCCCGGCCGAGGGTCCGCTGTACTGCGCCCCGTACCTGCCCCCGGCGGACTCCGCCGGTGCGCCGTTCCACGTCGGCGACTGCGCCTCCTACCCGTCGGTGGCCGGGGTCTTCGCCGCGGAGCGGGGGAGCGACGTGCAGCCGGAGGCGAGGACCGCAGCCGGCCCCGGGTCCGGCTGGTGGCTGGTGGCCAGGGCGCGCAACGGCGGTGTCCCCCCGCAGGGGTGCAGGGACGCGGGCTCGGTGCGGCGGCCGCTGCACACCGGCAGCGTCGTGCTGTCGTACGTGCTGTGGTGCCCGGACGGCACGGAGAGGGGTGCTGGTGCCGCACCGGCCGCAGGCGGCTGAGACGACCCTGGCGCCCACCGGCCGTGCTCTGTAGCCTCCCCCGGTGCTCGAGCTGACCAACCCGGTGCGGCACTACCCCTGGGGGTCGGCGACGGCGCTGCCCGAGCTCCTGGGGACGTCGGCCGACGGCCGGCCGCAGGCGGAGCTGTGGGTGGGGGCGCACCCGGACTCCCCGTCGACCGCGGTCGTCGACGGTGAGACCGTCCGCCTGGACGACCTGGTGGCGCGGGCGCCGGAGCAGCTGCTCGGGGAGGCGGCCGACCGGTTCGCCGACCGGCTGCCGTTCCTGCTGAAGGTCCTGGCGGCCGACCGACCGCTCTCGCTGCAGGTGCACCCGGACGCGGAGCAGGCCCGAGCCGGGTACGCGGCCGAGGACGCGCGGGGCGTCCCGCAGGACGCCCCCGACCGCTGCTACCGGGACCCCCACCACAAGCCGGAGATGCTGCTGGCCCTGACGGACTTCGAGGTGCTGGCGGGGTTCCGCGACCCGGCCGCCACGGCCGGCGTGCTGGCCGGCGTGGACGAGCCCCTCACCGACCGGTGGCGCGACCGCCTGCTGGGCGACCCCTCGCCCGCGACCCTGCGCGCGCTGGTCGAGGAGGCGCTGACGGGCACGGACCGACGGGTCGTCGACGGCGTGGCGGCGGCCTGCGCGCGGCGGCTCGCGGCGGGCTCGGCGTACTCCCAGGTCGACGGCACCGTGGTCGAGCTGGCACGGGCCCACCCGGGTGACCCCGGTGTCCTGGTCGCCCTGCTGCTCAACCGCGCGACCCTGCGGCCGGGTGAGGTGCTGCAGCTGGTCGCCGGCAACCTGCACTCGTACCTGCACGGCACCGGGGTCGAGCTGATGGCCTGCTCGGACAACGTGTTGCGCGGCGGTCTGACCGGCAAGCACGTGGACGTGACGGAGCTGCTGCGCGTGGTGGACTTCACCCCCGGCGACCTGCCCCTCGTCGCCCCGTCGGTCGCGGGCGCCCGGCGGACGTGGCGGCCGGCGGTCCCGGACTTCCAGCTGACGCGGGTGCGCCCGACCGGTACGCCGGTGGCCGTCCCCGACGCAGGGCCGCGGGTGGTCCTGTGCCTCGACGGCGAGGCGGTGCTGCGCACGGACGGCGGCTCCTGCGCGCTCGCCCGGGGTGCCGCCGTCCTCGTGCCCGCCGGGGAGGGACCGCTGACCGTGGACGGGCGCGCGGACGTCGTCGTCGCCGCGGTGCGCCAGGACGGCTGAGCCGGCCCGGTCGGGAGGTCGAGCCGGCTCAGCGGGCTACCGGGTCAGGCGGGTTACCGGGTCAGGCGGGTTACCGGGTCAGGCGGGTTACCGGATCAGGCGGGCACCGTCCGCAGGTGGTCGGCGACCTGCAGCTCGGGCTCGGTCCGTTCCCGGACCTCGTCGACGTCCACACCCGGCGCCGTCTCGACGAGGAGCAGCCCGTCGGGGGTGACGTCGATGACCGCGAGGTCGGTGATGATCCGCTGGACCACGCCGCGACCGGTGTAGGGCAGCGAGCACTCCCGCACGATCTTGTACGAGCCGTCCTTGGCGACGTGCTCCATCAGCACGATGACCTTCTTCGCGCCGTGGACGAGGTCCATCGCCCCGCCCATGCCCTTGACCATCTTGCCGGGGATCATCCAGTTGGCGATGTCACCGCGCTCGGAGACCTGCATGGCGCCGAGGATCGCGGCGTCCACCTTGCCGCCGCGGATCATGCCGAAGCTCGTGGCGGAGTCGAAGAACGAGGCGCCCCGCCGCAGGGTGACGGTCTCCTTGCCGGCGTTGATCAGGTCGGCGTCCTCCTCGCCCTCGAACGGGTAGGCGCCCACGCCCAGGATCCCGTTCTCGGACTGCAGCACGATCTCGACGGCGTCGGGCACGTAGTTGGGCACGAGCGTCGGCAGGCCGATGCCCAGGTTGACGTAGGAGCCGTCGCCCAGCTCGGCCGCGGCGCGTGCCGCCATCTGCTCACGGGTCAGGGCCATCAGGAGCCCACCTCCTCGCCGGCGCCCGCGGCGGCCGCGTCGGGCCGGGGACGCGTCGTCCGCTTCTCGATCCTCTTGTCCGCCGCCTGCTCCGCGGTCAGCGGGACCACCCGGTGCACGTACACCCCGGGCACGTGCACGTGGTTCGGGTCGATATCGCCCGGCTCGACGAGCTCCTCGACCTCCGCGACCGTCACCCGGCCGGCCATCGCGCACAGCGGGTTGAAGTTGCGGGCCGAGTCGCGGAACACGAGGTTGCCGTGCCGGTCGCCGCGCCAGGCGCGGACCAGGCCGAAGTCGGTGACGATCGCCCGCTCCAGGACGAAGGTGCGGACCTCCCCGTCGACGTCGAAGTCGTGGGTCTCCTTCGCGGGGGAGGCGACGACGACGTCGCCCTGCGCGTCGTAGCGCCACGGCAGCCCGCCCTCGGCGACCTGCGTGCCCGCCCCGGTGATCGTGTAGAAGGCCGGGATGCCGGAGCCGCCGGCGCGCAGCCGCTCGGCGAGCGTGCCCTGCGGGGTGAGCTCGACCTCCAGCTCACCGGACAGGTACTGGCGGGCGAACTCCTTGTTCTCCCCGACGTAGGACGAGACCATCCGCCGGATCCGGTGCTCGCGCAGCAGCAGGCCCAGGCCCCAGTCGTCGACGCCGCAGTTGTTCGACACCGCCTCCAGGTCCCGGGTGCCCTGGTCCAGCAGGGCCTGGATGAGCACGCTCGGCACACCGCACAGGCCGAACCCGCCGACCGCCAGGGACGCGCCGTCCCCGATGTCGGCGACGGCCTCGGCCGCGCTGCGGACCACCTTGTCCATCGCGTCAGTCCTCGTCTGTCGACGTCACGTCCACCCGGCCGCCGTCGGCGCCGGGCACGGACCGGACCCTACCGCCCGCCGTGACGTCGACCGGTGTGCCCGCGGCACGTCATCAGGCGCCCGGGCGTGGGGTGCCGCCACCCCGCGGGGGTCGCCCCGGCTCCCCGGCGGCGGGCCTAGTCTGGTGGCCGTCGCCGGTGACCGCCGCGCGGCCAGGACGATCCAGGAGGCCCCGCCGATGCCCGACCCCGGTGACCGGGTGGACGCGTCATGAGGGTCCTGCCGTGAGGGTGCTGGTCGACGGCACGGCGGTGCCCCCGGACCGCGGCGGCGTGGGGCGCTACCTGGACGAGGTGCTCGCCGGCATGGACCGCCTCGGCGCCGAGCTCGTCGTGGCCTGCCAGCGCCGGGACGTGGAGGTGCTGTCGCGGCTGGCCCCGGGCGCGCGGCTCCACCCGCTGCCCCAGCCGGTGGAGCGGCGACCGGTCCGGATGGCCTGGGAGCAGACCGGTCTCCCGCTGCTCGCCCGGCGGTCGGGCGCGGACGTGCTGTGGAGCCCGCACTACACCACCGCCCCGGCCGCACCGCTGCCGAAGGTGGTCACGCTGCACGACGCGACGTTCTTCAGCGACCCCGGGGTGCACCTGCCGACGAAGGCCCGCTTCTTCCGCGCAGCCACCCGGGCCGCCGTGCGGGTCGCCCGGCGCTGCGTGGTCCCGTCCGCGGCCACCCGGTCGGAGGTCGTGCGGTGGACCGGCGCCGACCCGGCGCGGATCGAGGTGGTGCCGCACGGCGTGGACCTGGAGACGTTCCGGCCGCCGTCGCCTGACGAGGTCGCCGACTTCGCGGCCCGCTGGGACCTGCCGGCCGGCGGCTGGCTGGCCTTCCTGGGCACGCTCGAGCCCCGCAAGAACCTCGTCGGCCTGGTCCGCGGCTGGTCCCTGGCCTTCGCCGAGGACCCCCACCCGCCGCCCCTCGTCCTGGCCGGCGCCGCGGGGTGGGACCGCGCCCTGGACGACGAGCTCGCGGCCGTGCCGTCGCACCTGCGGGTGGTCCGCACGGGCTACCTGCCCCTGGAGGACCTGCCGCGCCTGCTGGGCGGCGCGGCCCTGGTGGCCTACCCGTCTCTCGGCGAGGGCTTCGGGCTGCCCGTGCTGGAGGCCATGGCGTGCGGTGCCGCGGTGCTGACGACGCGTCGGCTCGCCCTGCCCGAGGTCGGGGGTGAGGCCGTCGCGTACAGCGAGCCGGACCCGCAGTCGCTCGCCGCGGCGCTGCGCGGGCTGCTGGCCGGGGACGACCCGCGGGAGGCCGCACGGCGCCGGGACGCGCTCGGGCGCGACGCCCTCGCCCGGGCGCAGCGGTTCACCTGGGAGGCGTCGGCCCGCGCCCACCTGCGGGTCCTCGGCGAGGTGGCCGGGTGACGCGGCAGGAGCAGGAGGGAGCCCCGCTGCGCGTCGTCAGCGTCACCTACTCCCCGGGGGACTCGCTCGAGGAGTTCCTCGACAGCCTCGAGGTGGCGACCGGCCGCGAGGTCGAGGTGGTGCTCGCCGACAACGGGTCCACGGACGGTGCCCCGGAACGGGCGCAGGAGCAGGGTCGGGCGACGGTCGTGCGCACCGGCGGGAACCTGGGGTACGGCTCCGCGGCCAACGTCGGCGTCGCCGGTGCCCGGTCGGAGTGGGTGGTGGTCGCCAACCCCGACATCGTGTGGCGCGACGGCTCCCTCGACGCGTTGCTGGACGCCGCCGGACGCTGGCCCGGGGCGGGTGTCCTGGGCCCGGGCATCGTCACCACGGACGGGCACCTGTACCCCTCCGCGCGGGCCCTGCCGTCTCTGGGCCGCGGCGTGGGGCACGCCCTGTTCGGCTGGTTCTGGCCCACGAACCCCTGGACCCGCGCCTACCGGCAGGAGCACGGGGAGCCGCGCGAGGGGGAGTGCGGTTGGCTCTCGGGCTCCTGCCTGCTGCTCCGCCGTGACGCGTTCGAGCAGGTCGGCGGCTTCGACCCGTCGTACTTCATGTTCTTCGAGGACGTCGACCTGTGCGACCGGCTCGGCCGCGCCGGCTGGCAGGTGGTGTACGTGCCGTCGGCGGAGGTGGTGCACGTCGGCGGGCACTCGTGGCGCGACCAGCCGCAGATCATGGTCAAGGCCCACCACGCGAGCGCGATCCGCTACATGACGCGCCAGTACCCGCGCTGGTGGCAGGCGCCGGTGCGGTGGGTGCTGCGCGCGGGGCTGGGCGCCCGGTGGGCGCTGTCGACGGTGGTGTCGGGGATCGGCTCGGGTGCGCGGCCCACCCGGGTGCGGCGCGGCGGGTCCTGAGGGCGGGGGTCAGCCGGCCCGGACGTCCACCTGCTCGGTCCTCGCGAGCGCGTCCACGTCGGCCCGGTCGTCACCGACCAGGACGACGGAGCCGTCCACGGCGAGCGCGGCCAGGGCCGTGCGCGGCCCCTGCCAGGCGGCGGGTCCGACCAGGACGCGCGCCCCCGGGGGCCACCCGGCTGCCGACGCCTCGGCCCTGGCCCGGGTCAGCGTGTCGTCGGCGTCCGGCTCGGCGGACAGCAGGACGTCGGCGAACCCGGCGACCTCGGCGGCGTAGTCGACGTCCCAGCCGGTCGTCCCGGCCGGCAGCCCGCGCGCGAGCGCCGGCAGCGCGACGGCGACGACCGGGACGCCGGTCGGGGCCGAGGACGGCGCGGAGGTCGGGGCGGAGGCCGGCCGGTCGGTGACGAGGGCGGCGGGACGTGCACCGGCGGGCTGGCCGTCCGCGGCGGCCGGGCCCGCGCCAGGGGCCTGCACGGACGCGCCGACGGCCCAGGCGCCCAGCGCGCACGCCACCGCCCGCCAGTGCATCGGCAGGTCGACGCGGACGACGTCGCCTGGCTCGACGCCGCACTCCTCCACCAGCAGGTTGCCGGTCTTGGCCACCCAGTTCGCGAGCACGCGCGAGCTGAGCTCGACCCGCTCCCCGCCCGGGCCGTACCACGTCACGCGGGGTCGGCCCGGGTCGGCGGTCACGAGGGCGTCGACGAGCGCGGCGACCGACGTGGCCGCCGCGACGGCGGGGGCGGGCGCGGCCGGTGTCACTGCGCGTTCGGCTCCGGGGAGTCGGTGTAGGGGTAGGCCTCGACGAAGTCGTCGACGACCTCGCCGGAGAGCTGGCCGCAGTACTGCCGGTACCCGTTGTCGACACCCCAGTGCGACATGGCGAGCGGCTTGCCCTCGGGCAGGGCGCCGCGCTCCTCGTCCCAGGCGGCGACGATGAACTTGCCGCCGGTGCGCTCGTCGTCGCGGGCGACGTCCGCGAGGTCGGACAGCGCGTCGACCTGCTCCTGCGGGAGGTCGTCGCCGTACCAGACGATCGTGTAGCCGTGCTCGAGGTTGTGGACGAGGTTCTCCATCGCCGGGCGGTCGTCGTCGGTGTAGAACGCGTTCGCCGGGAACTCGGGCGACGGCCAGTGCGGCCCGGCCGACGGCGGCACGGTCTCGTACTCGATCGCCGTCCCGACGGGCTGGTGGTCGTTGACGCCCTCGGCCGGGTCGAGCTCGACGTCGTCGCAGTCGGCGTCGGCGGCGGGGACCCCGTAGGCGGCCAGGTCGGACGGCGGCCGGTTCGACAGCTCGTTGCGCACGACCACGACGACGACGCCGACGAGGACGACGACGGCGAGGACCGCCGCGCCCATCACCAGCAGGAGCCGTCGCCGGTCCTCCGCCTGCTGCCGGCGGCGCATCTCCTCCATCTTCGCCTGCCGGTCCTTGGCCTCGGCCTTCTTGCCCACTGCGGCTCGCTCCTGGTCGGTGGTGGCCGGCGCGCGCCGGCGGTCCGCGGTTGCGGCCCGCGCCAGTGTACGGAGGAGGGGCGGCCCTCGGTCACCGCGCCCGCGGCGTCGCGGGACGGCCCCCGGGCGCTCGAGCGCCCTCGCGGGACGTGCTCGCGCCGCGGTACCCGACACTGGTCTCGTGGAGGACGCGGTGCACCCGGTCGGCGGCCGGGACGGCGACGGCCGGCGCAGCGGGCACCGCCGGTGGGTGCCGGGCCACCCGGTCGACGTCACCGCGACTCTCGCGGCGCTGCGCCGCGGGTCCGGGGACCCGACCTTCCGACGCGAGGCGGACGGGACGCACTGGCGGACCGGGCACGCGCCCGAGGGCGGCTACCTGCTGCGGTTGCGTCCCCGTCCGGCCCTCGGTGAGGTCGCCGCCAGTGCGTGGGGACCGGGTGCGCAGTGGGCGCTGGACGGCGTCCCCGACCTGCTCGGCGCGACGGACGACCCGGCCGGGTTCCGCCCGCTGCCGCAGCACGGGCGCCTCGTCGCCGCCTGGCGCGCCCGGCCGGCGTGGCGCGTGCCGCGCAGCCGGGCCGTGCTCGAGGCCCTCGTGCCCGCCGCCGTGGAGCAGGTGGTCACCGGTCTGGAGGCCCGCCGCGCCTTCCGGCTGCTGGTCCGCCGCCACGGCTCCGCGGTGGTGGTGGCCGACGGTCACGAGGCGGCTGCGGCGCGCGGCATGGTCGTGCCCCCGACCCCGCGCGCCTGGGCCGACGTGCCGTCCTGGGAGTGGCTGCGGGCCGGGGTGGAGGAGCGGCGCTCTCGTGTCGTGCGGCACGCGGCCGGGCGGGCACGCGCCCTGGAGCGCACGCTCGACCTGCCGCCGCAGCGGGTCGAGGCCGCGCTGCGCTCGCTGCCGGGCGTCGGGGTGTGGACGGCGGCCGAGGTGCGCCAGCGCGCCCACGGCGACGCGGACGCGTTCTCCTGGGCCGACTACCACGTGTCGCGCAACGTCTCCTGGGCCCTGACCGGTGAGGTCCTGGACGACGACGGGTGCGCCGAGGTGATCGAGCCGTACCGCGGTCACCGGTACCGGGTCCAGCGCCTGCTCGAGCTGGCCGGTGAGGTCCGGCCCCGGCGCGCGCCGCGGATGACCCTGCCGACGCACCTGCCGGCCCGGCCGCCCGCCCCGCCGCCACGGGGCCGCAGGCGCTGAGGCGGCGGGCGCCGAGGCCAGCCGCTCTCAGTCCTGCTCGTAGCCGCGGGGGTTCTGCTCCTGCCACCGCCACGCGTCCGCGCACATGGCGTCGAGGTCGCGCCGGGCGCGCCAGCCGAGGTCCCTGGCCGCGCGTCGCGGGTCGGCGAAGCTGACGGCGGCGTCGCCGGCGCGCCGTCCGCGGACCTCGTAGGGCACCTGGCGCCCGCTGGCCCGCTCGAAGGCGTGCACCACCTCCAGGACGCTGTGCCCGCGGCCGGTCCCGAGGTTCCACGTGTGGCAGCCGGTGCGGTCGGCCAGCCGCTCCAGCGCGGCGAGGTGGCCGTCGGCGAGGTCGAGCACGTGGATGTAGTCGCGGACCCCGGTGCCGTCGGGCGTCGGGTAGTCGTCGCCGTGGACGACGAGACGCTCCCGGCGGCCGACCGCGACCTGGGCGACGAAGGGCAGCAGGTTGTTCGGCGTCCCTCGGGGGTCCTCGCCGATCCGGCCGGAGGGGTGGGCGCCGACCGGGTTGAAGTAGCGCAGCAGGGCCACGGACCAGGAAGGGTCGGAAGCCGCCAGGTCACGCAGGGCCTGCTCCACGACGAGCTTGGTCCAGCCGTAGGGGTTCGTCGGGCGCAGCGGCGCGTCCTCGTCGACGGGGACCCGGTCGGGGTCTCCGTACACCGTCGCGGAGGAGGAGAAGACGACGCGCCGGCAGCCGTGCCGCTGCAGGCACTGCAGCAGCGCCAGCGAGCCGGACACGTTGTTGCGGTAGTAGCGCAGCGGCTCGGCCACGGACTCGCCGACGGCCTTCAGGGCCGCGAAGTGGACGACCGCCTCCGGTGCGCTGTCCGCGACCGCGCGGTCCAGGGCGTCCTCGTCCAGCAGGTCGACCGCGTGCAGGGGGACGGCCCGGCCGGTGAGCTCCTGCACCCGCTCGAGCGCCCTGCGGCTGGAGTTGGCCAGGTTGTCCACGACGGTGACGTCGTGGCCGGCCTCGAGCAGGCGGAGCGCGGTGTGGCTGCCGATGTACCCGGCACCGCCGGTGACGAGGATCCGCACGCGCCGAGCCTAGCGACGCCTGGTCGTGGACGGTGCCGGAGCGCCCGGGGGCTGGCCGTAGCCTGGCCCGGTGAGAGCGACCGGTCAGGACTCCGGGCCCCGACCTGGTCAGCGCCGCGTGGTCGCGGTCCCCGCGGCGCTGGCGCTGCTGCTGCTGGCCGCCGGGGCCGCGGTGCCGAACCTGCCGTTCGCGCCGGGCCTGGAGGACCCCGACTCCACCCTGCGCGCGCTGCTGGACCCGGCCGGCGAGGCGAACCTGTGGACGTGGTTCAACGTGGCGCTGCTGCTGCTGGCCGCCACGGCGCACGCGGTGACGGCGTCGCTGCGTCGAGCCGCAGGACTGCGGGCCGGGCCGTGGTGGGTCCTGGCGGTCGTCCTGGCCGCCCTGTCGCTGGACGACCTGGCCTCGCTGCACGAGCGCCTCGACCCGGTCGGTCGCGAGCTCGGCGCGGGCGAGGGGTGGCTGCGGGCGGCGTGGGTGGTCCCGGGAGCGCTCGCCGCGGTGCTGGTGGTCGCGGCGGTCTGGCGGGTGGCCCGGCTGCTGCGGGGACGTTCGCGGTGGCTGCTCGTCGCGGGGCTGGGCACCTTCCTGGGGGCGGCGCTGGGTCTGGAGGTGCTGGCGTTCGCGGTCCTCGACGACGGGGGCCAGGGCCCGCTGTACGCCGCGGTGACCTACCTCGAGGAGCTGCTCGAGGCCTGGGGCGCGGTGGCGCTGCTGGCCTCCCCGGTGCTGGGCTGGCGCCTCGCGTCGCAGCCGGTGGGGGTGGGGCTGTCGCTGGACCCGCGCGTCCACCCGGCCCCCCGGCCGGGTGCCGACGTCGGTGTCAGCCGCTCCACGCGCTGACCGAGACCTGCACCGGCTCGGCGCGCAGGTCCGCCACGGCGTCGACCCCCTCCGAGCGCAGCGCCGCGGTCACGCGCTCGGCGGCCGACCCGCACAGGACCGGGGGACCGCAGAGCAGCACCCGACCCGCGCCGTCCTCGTCGACCTCGACCGTGACAGCGAGGACGTCGAGGTCGGTGGTGACGTCGCGGGCGCCGAGGCCGGACCGGGGCGCGGTGGCCAGCGCCACCAGCCGCCTGACGCGGCCGGCGGCGGGCTCGCCGTCGCGGTCCAGGGGTGGCGGGTCCGCCTCGTCCACGCCCAGCGCGTGGCGGACCGCCTCGACCGACCCGTGGGCGAACCAGTCGCCCGGGCCCACCCGCACGCACGCGCCGGCACCGGGCCCGTCGTCGTCGACGACCAGGCGCTCCAGGCCGCGGACCACCGCGACCGGGAGGCCACGGGCCTTGCCCTTGACGAGGTCCGCGAGCGCCGCGACCTCGTCGGCGACGGCGCGGACGGTGACCTCGAGCGGTCGGCCGAAGCGGTCCTGCGCGCCGCGGACGTCGTCCAGGCAGGTCAGCCCGGCGGCGCCCAGCGCGAAGTCGGTGACCCCGTGGCGCCAGGGCCGCCCGGCCGTGTCCGAGACCACGACCGCCGGAGCCGTGCCCGTGAGCGCCCGCAGGCCGGCGCGCAGGGCCCGGGCGGACGCGTCGGGGTCGGCCGGCAGCAGCAGCACGGTGCCCTCGGGGACGTCCGAGGCGTCGATGCCCGCGGCGGCCAGGACCGGCCCGCTGCGCGACTGCACGACCCTGGTGACCCGGCCGTCCGGCAGCCGGCGCTGGGCCACCACGCGGACGGTCTGCTCGGTCAGCACCTGCTCGCGCCGCTCCGCCGCGACGCAGCGCCCCTCGGCCTTGGCGACGACCTTGCTGGCCACCACGACCACGTCGCCGGCTCCCAGTCGCACTCCCTCGGCGCCGCACGCCCGCACGACCTCGGCGGCCAGGTCGGTGCCGGGCCGGACCTCGGGCAGCCCGGGGACGGCGATCGCCTCGAGCCGTGGCGCGGGCGCCTCCTGCTGGGCCGGGCCTGCCGCGGGGTCGCCCGCGTGGTCCACCACCCGGGTCACCGCTGGCCCAGGTGGTGGGCGAGGTCGAGCGCGCGGGCGGCGATCTCGGCGGCGGCCGTGACGTCGGTCATCAGCAGCGGTCCGGCGACGACGGACACCGTGCCGCCGCGGACGGGGCGGCCGGCGAGGTGGGCGTCCGAGTCGTCGACCAGCCACCCGTCGAGGAAGTCGGCGTACAGGCCCGCGACCGCCTCGGCGCTCGTCTCGACGTCCAGGGCGCGCAGGCAGGCGTCGGCCATCCCGCGCACGGGCGCACCGCCGATGACGGGGGAGACGCCGACGACCGGCGCGCGGGTCCCGCGCAGTGCGTCCCGGACCCCGGGGACGCCGAGGATCGTCCCGATCGACACGACCGGGTTGCTCGGCGGCAGCAGGACGACGTCGGCGTCGCGGATCGCCTCGAGCACCCCGGGTGCGGGGCGGGCCTCGGCGCCGCCGACGGCGACGATGCGGCGCGCGGGCACCTGGGCGTGCAAGCGGACCCACCACTCCTGGAAGTGGATGGCGCGCTGGCCCCCCTCGGCGTCCTCGTCGTCCACGACGACGTGCGTCTCGACGGCGTCGTCGCTCATCGGCAGCAGGGTCACGCCGGGTCGCCAGCGGGCGCACAGCGCGGCCGTGACCTGGCTGAGGGTGTAGCCGAGCCCGAGCATGCGGGTCCGGATCAGGTGGGTCGCGACGTCCCGGTCGCCGAGGGTGAACCAGTCGGGCTCGGCGCCGTAGGAGGCCAGCTCGCGGGCGACGCCGAAGGTCTCGTCGGCGCGCCCCCACCCCTGTTCCTCGTGGATCCCGCCGCCGAGGGTGTACATCACCGTGTCCAGGTCGGGGCAGACGCGCAGTCCGTGCAGCGTGATGTCGTCGGCGGTGTTGCCGATCACGGTGACGTCGGCCGTCGTCCCGCCCCGGCCGTCGGGCCGCCGGTCGGTGAGGTGGGTGAGCAGGCCGCGCAGGAAGCGGGCGCCGCCCACTCCGCCGGCGAGTGCGGTGATGCGCATGGGGGCGATCCTCCCGCATCGTGCGTACGGCCGTGTGGGTGACGCCGAGTGGCTCGCCGATCACGGATCGTGAGAAATCGGTCGCGATGTGCTCACGGCGTGCCACGAACACCGTCGGTAGGGGTGCGGCCCCGGCGGTGGCACCACATGTTGTGTCACAGGCGTGACCCCGGCGGTAGTCACGGGGGTCGGTTACCAGAGTTCCGCTTGACGAGCCCGCTGCGACACGCGTGTAATTCCACGAGCGTGGTTACCGGGTGTCGCTCACTCGTCACGCTGGCGTCGGGGTGGGACAGGGTCGAGACAGGGGTCGTGATGAACGAGTTCGCAGCGTTGTCGGTGGTTCCGTCGCTCGCGCCCGACCTGGTCGGGGAGGACGAGAGCGAGCTCGGGTGGCAGGAACGGGCGCTGTGCGCCCAGACGGACCCCGAGGCGTTCTTCCCGGAGAAGGGCGGCTCCACGCGCGAGGCCAAGCGCGTCTGCACGTCGTGCGAGGTCCGGGCCGAGTGCCTGGAGTACGCGCTCGCCAACGACGAGCGCTTCGGCATCTGGGGCGGCCTGTCCGAGCGTGAGCGCCGCCGCCTCAAGAAGCAGGCCGTCTGACCGCCGCGTGAGCCTGCACCCGGGGACCGACCGCGCACCCTCCGGCCAGCCGCCGGCGGGCTCGGCGACGGACCCCTCGGGTCGCACCGGCCCGCGCGCGGGCGCCGGCGCCGGCCGGGCCGCCCCCGCCGACCCGCCGGCCGCCCGCTCCGTGCACGCTGGGCGGGTGCACGTCACCGCCCTGCTCCTGGCCCGGCGCGACGGCGACCCCCTCGACCGGGTCGTCGACGCCGTGGCCGGGCAGACCCGGGGACCCGACGCCGTCCTGGTCGTGACCGAGCACGCCCCGACCGGTGCTCCGACCGGTGACCCGACCGGCGACCCGACCGACCAGCCGAGCCACCCGTCGGCCGACGAGCCGACCGGCGCGCACCCCGCCCACCGCGAGCCGTTCGGGCGGCTGCCCGGTGCCCGTCTCGTCCACCTCGGCCCCGACGACCTGCACCCCGCCTCGTCCCGCGCCGTCGCCGCGCTGGACGACGCCCCCGCTGACGCCCCGGAGGGAGCCCCCGGTGCCGCGCGCGACGCCGCGTCAGGGGGCGGCGCGCGTCCCTCGGCGCCGGGACGCGGCCACGCCACGACCGAGTGGGTGTGGCTCCTGCAGGACGGCGCCGCACCCGCGCCCGACGCCCTCGACCAGCTCGTGCGCGCGGTCGAGCGCGGGCCGTCCGTCGGCGTGCTCGGCTGCAAGCAGCGGGACGCCTCCGGGCGCCGCCTGCTGCTCGAGGCCGGGTCGACCACCAGCCGCTGGGGACGGCGGATGACCGGGGTGGAGCCGGGCGACGTCGACCAGGGCCAGCTCGACCACCGCGACGACGTCCTCGCCGTCAGCACCGCGGGCATGCTCGTCGACCACGACCTGCTGCGGCGCCTGGGTGGGACGGACCCCACGCTCGGCAGCTGCGCCGCGGCGCTGGACCTCTGCCGACGGGCGCGCCTGGCCGGCCGTCGCGTCGTCGTCGTCCCCCCGGCCGTCGTCGAGACCGACGAGCCCGCCGTCGTGACGCGCCGCGAGACCGCGCACCTGCGCCTCGTCGGCGCCCACCCGGCGCTGCTCCCGCTGCTCTACCCGGCCCTCCTGGTCGGTGCCCTGGCGCGCCTCCTCGTGCGGGTCGCCGCGAAGGAGCCCGGTCGCGGCGCCGAGGACCTGCGGGGGACGCTGGCGGCCCTGCTGCGCGTCGACCGGGTGTGGCGCGGCCGGCGTCGTGCCGCGGCCACCCGGACCCGGCCGCGGGCCGAGCTGCGGCCGCTGCAGACCCCGACCGGCGAGGTGCTGCGGTGGCACCGGGAGCGCTGGCACCTGCGGCGGGCGCGCTCGCGCCCGGCACCCGCCACGGACGGGGCCCGGGGCGACCGGTGGCGGGGCCTCCTGCCGGTGGGCGGTCTGGTCGTCGCGCTCGCCGTCGTGTCCGCGCTGGCCCTGCACCGCCTGGTCGGCCCCGGCGCGGTGTCCGGCGGGGCCCTGGCCGTGCCGCCCGCGTCCCTGGGTGACCTGTGGGCGGCGGCGACCTCCGCCTGGCGGCCCGCCGGGCTCGGAACCGCGGCCGCGGCGGACCCGCTGCACCTCGTCCTCGCCGCCGTCGCCGCGCTCACCGGTGGATCGCCGCGGCTCGCGGTCACGCTGCTCTGGCTGCTCGCCCTGCCGCTGGCGGGGGCCGGCGCCTGGGGCGCGGCCGGGACGCTGACGCGCTCCCGGGCCCTGCGCGCCTGGGCCGGCGTGGTCTGGGCCGGCGCGCCCGCGCTGGTCACCGCCCTCGACCAGGGGCGGCTCGGACCCGTCCTCGCCCACGTCGCCCTGCCGTACGCGCTGTGGGGTGCGGTGTCGGCGGTGCGGGCGCCGCTCGTGCGCTACGCGTGGGCGCCGGCCGCCGGGGCGGGCCTGGCGCTCGCAGTCGTCCTCGCCGGTGCGCCCGTCCTCGTCCCCGCAGCCGTCCTGCTCGTGGCGGTCGCGGCCGCGCGGCACCGGTCCCGGGCCGCCGCCCTGCTGTGGACGCTGCTGCCGGCGGCGGTCCTGCTGGGCCCGTGGTGGGTGGACGCCCTGACCTCGCCGCGCGCGCTGGTCGGGTCGCCGGGCACGCCCACCGCCTTCGAGCCCGCGCCGGCGTGGTGGCAGCTGCTGGGCCACCCGGCCGAGCCCGCGTCGTGGCCGGCGCTGTCGGGCACGACGGCGACCGTCGTGGTCGCGGTCGCCTCCGGGACGGTCCTGCTGCCCGCCCTGCTCGCGCTGCTGCGCAGCGGCTCCGCCGGTGCGATCGCGCGCTGGGGGTGGGGCCTGGTCCTGCTCGGTCTGACCACCGGCGTCCTGGCCTCCCGCGTGGACGTCGCCCTCGACCTGGGGACGACCGTCCGCTCCTGGCCCGGCCCGGCGCTCGGCGGGGTGCTCGCCGGGCTGCTGGTCGCCGGTGTCGCCGGAGCCGACGGCGTGACGGCCCGGCGCCGGTCCCGGGACGCCGGCTCGGCGGCCGACGGCGACGTCGCGGGTGCCGCCGCCCCCGTGCCAGCCGCCGCCGCCCCGACCGACCTGGCCGACGCGACCCGCCTGGCCGATCCGACCCACCTGGCCGATCCGACCGATCCGACCGACCCGACCGATGCGACCGACGCGAAGGCTGCGGGAACCGCCTCCGGCTCGGGTGCCGGGGGTCGGCTGCGGCGTCGCTGGCGTCCCGTCGCCCGCTGGTTCGGCCGCACGGACTGGCGCTGGCTCGGGATCGTCCTGGTCGCCGCCGTGGCGGTCGCCGGCCCGGTCGCCGGGCTGGCTGCCTGGACCTGGCAGAGCGGGGCCGGCGACGGTGCCTCACCGGTCCACCGCAGCGCCTCCGAGCTGCTGCCCGCCGTCGCCGCGGACGCCGCGGTCTCACCCGACCGGGTCCGCTCGCTCGTCCTGCACCAGCGGGACGGCGAGGTGGTGGCCGCGCTGGTCCGCGGCCGCGGCGCGGGCACGGACGAGGCCTCGACCGTCGTCGCCGCGCGCCTCGTCCCCGACCCCGGCGGCCGCGCCGGCGCCAGCGTCGACGGCTCGCAGCCCGAGGTCACCGACCGGGGCCTGCGGGCCCTGGACGACGCCGTGGTGGCGCTGGTGACGGGGGCCGGCGACCCCCGGCCCGCGCTGGCCGACCTGGGGGTCGGGTACGTGCTGCTGCGGTCCGACGACCCCGAGCGGGCGGCAGCCGACGCCGAGGAGGTCGCCGACCCCGAGCAGGCCGACCCCGAGCAGGCCGACGACGGGAGCGGCCCCGGGACCGTCCCCGCGCCGGCCGGGACGACCGCTCCCGCTGAGGAGGACGCCGACCTCGTCAGGGTCCTGGACGCCACCGTCGGGCTGACCCGCTCGGGGCAGACCGAGGCGGCCGTCGCGTGGCGCGTCGTGGCCCCCTCCGGGGGAGGACGCGACGCGGCTGACCGCCCCGCGGCGGTGCGCCTGCTCGACGGCGAGGGGACGCAGGTCGCGGTCGTCCCCTCCGACGGGGTGGCCGCCACCGCCGAGCTCCCACCGGAGCCGGGTCAGGAGGCGCGCACCGTGGTCCTCGCGGAGCGGGCCGACGCCGGGTGGGTGGCGCGGCTCGACGGCCGCCGGCTGGAGCCGGCGCTGCACGGCGGGTGGGCCCAGGCGTTCGACGTCGGGGCGGACGGCGGCAGGCTGGTCGTGGAGTACGTGGACCCCTGGCAGCCGGTCTGGCGCGTCGCCCAGGCCGTGGTCCTGCTGCTGGCGGTGCTGCTGGCCGCGCCGCTGCCGGGCGGCCGCCGTCGGGGGACGCGATGAGGGTCCCGTCCGCCGTCACGGGCGCGGCGGTCGTGCTCGCCGTCGCCGGCGTCACGGCGCTGGCCACCGCGACGCCGGCCCCCTCCCCGACGACCCTGGCGGCCCGTCAGGTTCAGGCCCCGGCGGCGACCGCGCTGGCGGCCTGCCCCGGGCCCCCGGTCCTCACCGGTGGCCGGGACGACGAGGCCGTCGGGGCGGTGGGCGCCCAGGACGACGCGACGGACGAGCAGTTCCGCGCCACCACGGCCCCCACGGCGTCCGTGACGACCCTGCTGCGGCCCGCTGCGGCGGCCGACCTGTCGGCGCTTGCGCTCGGGACGACGTCCGGGACGGCGTCGCGCGCCGGGGACGACGTCACCGAGGGCACGGGGGCCGTGCTGCTGCCCGACGCCGGGCCGCTGGGGGTGCGAGCGACCCCGGCGGGCGACGCGTCGGTCACGGTGGCCGGCCTGCAGACGGCGTTCACGGGTGACGGGGACCTGCGTGGGCTCACCGCCGGTGCGTGCGTCACCGCGGGGACCAGCGCCTGGCTGGTGGGAGGCGGGACGGAGACCGGTCGCAGCGGCCGGGTCGTGCTGGCCAACCCCGGGCGGACGGCGGCCACCGTGGACCTGGAGGTCCTGACGGGCACCGGTCCGCTGTCGCCCGCGGCGGGGCGCGGCCTGGTCGTCCCGCCCGGTGAGCGGCGCGAGGTGCTGCTGGAGGGTCTGGCGCCGGGGGAGCCCGCCGTCGCGGTCAGGGTCGCCGTCACCGGGGGGCGGGTCGGTTCGTTCCTCCAGGACGGCGCGCTGCGCGGCCTGGTCCCCGGCGGCGTGGACGTCGTCTCGGCGTCGGCGCCGCCGTCCACCCGCCAGGTGGTGCCGTCCCTGCTCGTCGGCGGCGGGGTGCGCTCGACGCTGCGCGTCGCGGTGCCTGCCGGCACCGCGTCCGACGCGGTGGTGACGTGGCGGCTGCTCGGATCCGACCGCGAGGTCTCGGGCGGCGGGCAGGTCGTGACCGTGGCGCCCGGGACGGTGGTGGACGTCCCCCTGGACCCGGCGGTCCCGGACGGGGTGTGGACGGCGGTCCTCGAGTCCACCACGCCGTTCGTGGCCGGCGGTGGCGTCCTGGCGGGGGAGGGGGCGCCGGACGGCGGCCCCGACCCGGCTCGCCCGACGGACGTGGCGTGGTCGGCGTCCGCCCCGGACCTGACGGAGCAGGACGGCGCCACCACGGTGGCGTTGCCGCCGACGGCCGACGCGGTGGCGACCTCGGCGGGGGACCCGCCGCCGGAGGAGCCCGCGCCGGGCAGCGACGCCGAGGCCGCCGCCACGCTGCAGCGCCTGTCCACGCGGATCGTGCTGACCGGCACCCGTCCGGCCGCCGACGGCGGCCCCGCGCGCGTGGCGCTGACGCCCGTGCGCGCGGACGGCACCACGGACGAGGCCGTCGTCGTCGAGGTGCCGGCGGGCACGACCGTGGCGCGCGGCCGCGCCGAGGTGCCGGGCGCCGAGGTCGGGGTGCTCGTCGAGGTGCAGGACGGCGCGGTCGCGGCCGGGCTGCTGCTGCGCCGGTCCGAGATGGTGTCGCTCGTCACCGTCGGCGAGCCGGCACCGACCCCGCCCACGGTCGCCGTCCGGCACGCGGTCGGGGGACGAGTGCCCTGACCGAGGTGCCGGACGGCGACGCCCGGCTCAGCCTCCGAAGCCCGGGTCGAGCCGTTCGGGGTCGACGCCGAGCGCGTGGGCGAGCTGCTCGACGACGACGTCCCGCACGAGGTCGGCGAGCTCCTGCTCGTCGGTGGCCCGGGTCTCCACCGGACGGCGGTACACCACGACCCGTGACGGCAGGTCCCGCTCGGCGGGGAAGACCCGGCCCAGCGGGATCTCCCCCGCCTCCCAGGGCGACGGGTCGCCGGGCGGGACGTCCTCGACGACCAGCTCGATCGCGTCGACCTGGGGCCGCCACGGGCCGGCGACCCGGTCCACGGCGTCCAGCACCAGCTCGTCGAACCGCTCGGAGCGGGTCCGGGCCCCGGGCAGTCCGGCCGGCAGGAGGGGGCCGCGCAGCCCGCGACCGTGCCGGTCGCGTCGCCGGGGCCGGCGCCGGGACGGACCCGGACCGGTCGCGGGCGTCGGGCGCGGGGGACCCACCCGGGCGCCGTCCGCCGGTGCGGGCGCCACCGCGTCACCGCGCCGGTCGGGACGGGGGCCGGGGGACGGGGAGGTGGCCACGCCCCCAGCGTAGGTCGGCCGCCGGTCGGGTGAGCGGCAGCACGACACGGGTGCGGTGGGCGGCCAATGCGGCGGCGCGGGTGCGCCAGGCGGTAGCGTCCCGCCTCGTGGGTGGATCGCGTCGCTGCAGCAGGAGCGCCTGCACCAGGCAGGCGGTGGCCACGCTGACGTACGTGTACTCGGACTCGACGGCGGTCCTGGGTCCGCTCGCCGTCTACGCCGAGCCCCACTGCTACGACCTGTGCGCCGTGCACGCCGAGCGCCTCACCGCCCCGCGCGGCTGGGAGGTCGTGCGGATCGCCCCGGACGTCACGCAGGCCGGCCCGAGCCACGACGACCTGCTCGCGCTGGCGGACGCCGTCCGCGAGGCAGCCCGGCCCGCGCCCGTCGCCGAACCCTCCGACGCGGTCGAGGTCGGCCGCCGCGGGCACCTGCGCGTCCTGCGCGACCGCGACGGCTGAGGCCGATCGCAGCCCGGGGTCGCGACGGCTGAGCCGCCCCGGCCCCGCGGCGCCCTGCCGTCGCGGGACGTCGCGCCCGCCTCCCGCGTGCACCCGCGGTGCAGGTCGCGGGCCCACCCGGCCGGTCCTGGGCGGGTGCGAGGGGCCCGCCGTCACCCGCGTGGACCGGGAGGTACCGGTACGGGACGGTGCGAACCGGGCGGGCGCTGGATGCTCCGTTCGGGTGAAAGGTGCATCCGGGGTGCGTCATGAAAGTCCGGGATTCAAGTTTCCGACGTGTAGCGCCCGATACAGCGGGTGCCGCCGCCCCGGAGGGCGAGCCGCACGCCGCAGACCACGAGTCCGGAGGACACCGTCATGGCCCCCACCGCCGCCGCAGCCCGTGCCACCACCCTGCCGCGTCAGCGCTCCCGCCGCCGCGGCAACCAGCCGCAGGCGCTGCCCCTGGGGTCCCTGACCCAGCGACCGGCCGCCGCGCAGGCCGCCTGCCACTCCTGCGGCAGCGCCCAGGTCACCCGGCTCGACATGACCCTCACCGACGGCACCCCCGTGCAGTTCACCTCCTGCCACCGCTGCGAGACCCGGCGCTGGGACCACGACGGCGTCGAGCTGGACGTCAAGACGGTGCTGGAGCGCACCCGCAAGACGGCCTGACCCCGGGGGCCGGCCCTCTGTCGGCCCTGGGTCGGCACGGACCTCCCGCGCCGCGCCGACCGCCGCCCCACCGCCGGGCCCGTCCCCGGTACGGTGCGCGCATGTCGACACCAGCCGCCTGCGCGGCGTCCGGCGCACGGGAGGGCTCCGCCGACCTGGCGGCCGTGGTCAAGGCGTACGACGTCCGGGGGGTCGTCCCCGACGAGTGGGGACCGGACCAGGCGCGGGCCCTCGGAGCCGCCGCCGCGGACGTCCTGCTGCAGGACGGCTCCGCCGCCCGGACCCTCGTCGTCGGGCACGACATGCGCCCCTCGTCGCCGGGTCTGGTCGACGCGTTCGCCGAGGGCGCGACCACCCGCGGCGCGGACGTCGTGGTGATCGGCCTGTGCTCCACGGACGGCCTGTACTACGCCAGCGGCGCGCTGGACGCGCCGGGCGCCATGTTCACCGCCAGCCACAACCCCGCCCGCTACAACGGCATCAAGCTGTGCCGCGCGGGGGCGCGGGCGGTCGGCCGGGAGACGGGTCTGGAGGACGTGCGGGCCCTCGCGGAGCGCTACCTGCGCGACGGCGTCCCGCCCTCGCCGGTCGCCGGGACCCGCAGCGAGCGCGACGTGCTCGCGGACTACGCGGCGCACCTGCGCTCCCTCGTGGACCTGGGAGCAGGCCGGCGGCTGCGCGTGGTCGTCGACGCCGGCAACGGGATGGCGGGACTGACCGCCCCGGCCGTCCTCGGCGACGCCGCCGGCCTGGCGGCGCTGCCGCTGGACGTGGTCCCGCTGTACTTCGAGCTCGACGGCACCTTCCCCAACCACGAGGCCAACCCCCTGGAGCCCGAGAACCTGCGCGACCTGCAGGCGGCCGTGCTCGCGCACGGGGCGGACGTCGGCCTGGCCTTCGACGGCGACGCAGACCGGTGCTTCGTGGTGGACGAGCGGGGTGAGCCCGTCGACCCGAGTGCCGTGACGGCGCTCGTCGCCGTGCAGGAGGTCGCCGCGGAGCGCGCGCACGGCCGGCCTGCGGTCGTCCTGCACAACCTCATCACCAGCAGGGCCGTGCCCGAGCTGGTCGCCGAGGCCGGCGGCCGGGCGGTGCGCACCCGCGTCGGCCACTCCTACATCAAGGCGGAGATGGCGCGCACCGGGGCCGTGTTCGGCGGTGAGCACTCCGCCCACTACTACTTCCGCGACTTCTGGGGCGCGGACACCGGCATGCTGGCCGCGCTGCACGTGCTGGCCGCGCTGGGGCGCGGCGACCAGCCGTTGTCCCGGCTCGTCGAGCGCTACCGCCGGTACCGCAGCAGCGGCGAGCTGAACTCCACCGTGGCCGACGCCGGTGCCGCCACGGCGCGCGTCCTGGACGCCTTCGCCGACCGCGGCCCCGAGGTCGACCACCTGGACGGCGTCACCGTCAGCGACCCGGGCGGCCGCTGGTGGTTCAACCTGCGCGCGTCCAACACCGAGCCGCTGCTGCGGCTGAACGTCGAGGCCGTGGACGACGCCACGATGGCCGCCGTCCGCGACGAGGTGCTGCACCTCGTGCGCGAGGGCCGGCCGACGACCGCGCCGACGCGACCGACGACCGAACCGACGACCCGACCGACGACCGGACCGACCGACGCCGCGGGCACCTCCGCGGTCGACACCCAGGAGGCACCGTGACCGCCACCATCGAGCCCTGGCTGCGGGAGATCCTGCGCTGCCCCGCCTGCAGGGGCGAGCTCGCCGACGCCGACGGGCCGCGCGGGCCCGAGCTGGTCTGCCGTGAGCAGGCGTGCGGGCTGGCGTACCCGGTCGAGGACGGCGTCCCCGTGCTCCTCGTCGACGAGGCGCGACCGCCGCAGCGGTGACGACGTGATCGACGAGTCGGTCCTCGACGACGCGGAGGCCCTCGCGGCCGCGGACCCGGCGGGGACGCTGCGCGCGCTGGCCGGGGCCGGAGCCCAGGTCCGCCGTGCCCTCGAGCTCGCCGACGACTCGGCGCTCTCGCGCTGGGAGCCCCAGGACCGGCCCCGAGCCGTCGTCGTCGCGGCCCGCGGCGGGTCGGCCGTCGTCGCCGACGCCGTCGCCGCCCTCGTCGGAGCCGCTGGTGCCGTCCCGGTGGTGCACCGCTCCGGCGGCGCCCTGCCCGCCTGGGTCGGGCCGCTCGACCTGCTCGTCGCGACCAGCCTGTCCGGGGGCGCCGAGGGCCCGGTCGCCCTGACCCGCGAGGCCGGCCGCCGAGGGGCCGCCGTCCTGACGGTCGGTGCCGCGTCCTCGCCGCTGGCCGAGGTCTCGGCGGCCACCCGGGGCGTCCACGTGCCGCTGCCCGAGCCCGGCCGGGAGGCGACCTCGGCCCCGACCACCCGCACGGCGACGTGGTCGCTGCTCACCCCGGTGCTGCGCGCCTGCGAGCGGCTCGGCCTGCTCGGCGGGCCCACGGACCTCGAGGCCGTGGCCGACCTGCTGGACGCCGAGGCGGAGGCCTGCAGACCCTCGTCCGAGGCGTTCGTCAACCCCGCCAAGGTGCTCGCCCGCGAGCTCGACGAGAGCGTCCCGGTGCTGCTGGGCCTCGACGACGTCGGGGCGGTGGCCGCGCGGCGGGCCGCGACCGTCCTGTCCCGCACCGCACGGGTGCCCGCCGTGCACGGTGCCCTCCCGGACGACGCCGGTGACGTCGTCGCCACCTTCGGTGGCCCGTTCGCCGCGCGCGCCGTCGACGACCTGTTCGCCGACCCCCTCGCCGACCCCCTGGGCGACGGCCGCGCGGGGCCCCGCACGCTGCTGCGCCTCGTCCTGCTGGGACCGGAGCAGGAGCAGGTCTCCTGGGCGGTGCGCCGGATCGCCGACGAGGCGGGGGTGCGCACCAGCGAGGTCCGAGCGGACGCCGCGACACCGCTCGGGCGCCTGGCCCAGCTGGTCGCCCGGGTGGACTTCGCCGCCACCTACCTCGCGCTCGCCACCGGCTGCGACCCGGCCAGCTCGCCGCACGTGGCCGACCTGCGCGACGCGCTGCGCGGAGGCTGGGACGCGGGAGTGCGGCCCCGGGTCTAGCCTGTCGGCCGCCCGGTGCGCGCTCGCGGCCGGCCAGGAGGGGCGGCGCGCCGCGCCGGGGACGAGAGGAGCAGCGGATGGCCGCGGAGGGCAGCACCAGGGCGGTGCTGACGGCGATGTTCGCGAACCTGGGCATCGCGGTCACCAAGTTCGTCGCGTACCTGCTGACGTCGTCGTCGTCCATGCTGGCCGAGTCGGTGCACTCGCTGGCCGACACGAGCAACCAGGCGCTCCTGCTGCTCGGCGGCAAGCGGGCCAAGCGCGCCGCGACCCCCGAGCACCCCTTCGGCTACGGCCGCGAGCGGTACGTGTACGCGTTCGTCGTGGCGATCGTCCTGTTCAGCCTCGGCGGCTGCTTCGCCCTGTACGAGGCGTGGCACAAGTGGTCGGACCCGCACCCCATCGAGTCGTGGCAGTGGGTCCCGGTGGCGGTGCTGCTGGTCGCCATCGTGATGGAGTCCTTCGCGCTGCGCACCGCGGTCATCGAGTCGAACCGGGTGCGCGGTGGCCGGTCGTGGAAGGACTTCGTCCGCACGTCCAAGGCCCCCGAGCTGCCGGTCATCCTGCTGGAGGACCTGGGGGCCCTGTTCGGCCTGGTGTTCGCGCTCGCCGGTGTGGGGCTGACGCTGGCCACCGGCGACGGCCGCTGGGACGCGGTGGGCACGGCCATGATCGGTCTGCTGCTGGTCGTCATCGCGGTGGTCCTCGCGGTGGAGATGAAGTCGCTCCTGGTGGGGGAGGGGGCCAGCCGCGAGCACCTCGCCGCCCTCGAGGCCGCGCTGCCGGGGGACGGCGTCGAGTCGGTGATCCACATGAAGACCCTGCACCTGGGTCCGGAGGAGCTGCTCGTGGCCGCGAAGATCGCCGTCCCGCCGTCGGCGAGCGCCGACGACGTCGCCGACGCCATCGACGCGGCCGAGCGTCGGATCCGCGCCGCGGTGCCGATCGCCCGCGTGATCTACCTGGAGCCGGACCTGCGGCACCGGGTCGCCGGCGTCCGCTGAGCCGACGCGACCGGGGTCACCCGGAGCACCGCTGCAGGCGCAGCACCGCCCCGGGCGCCGCGCCGTCGGGCCCCGGGGCGCCCGTCACGGTGACCGCCCCGCCGGCGGCCACCCACGGCTCGAGGCCGGCGGTCAGGTCCTCCAGCGCCCTGCCGTCGTCCAGGACGACGTCGGCGGCCGTGCACGCGCCGCCGCCCTGCACCCAGGTGACGTAGCGGTCCCCGGCCCAGCCGGCCACGGACTCCTCGAGCCAGAACCACTCCTGCGGGTCCTCGACGGTCAGCAGGGTGAGCAGGTACGTCCCGAGGGACCCGGTGTCCAGCACCTCGGCTCCCTGCGGGGCGGCGGGCGCGACGACCGGGACGGGGTCCGCCAGGTGCGCGCCGCCCGCCTGCCACGCCGCGGCGTCGCGGACCTGCTCCAGCGTGACCGGTGGGTCGGCGAGGGCGCGCCAGACCGCCTCCGTGCCACCGGCGGACTCCAGGTCCGTCACCGCGGTCCAGCCGAGGTCGTACGGCAGGTACCACAGGGCCTCCGTCAGGGGCTCCTGCGGGAGCGAGCCGCCCGGGACGTCCTCGTCCCAGTAGAGGTCCTGGTAGCGGGCGTCCTGCTGGTCGACCCAGTCGGTCTCCACCACGCTGGCCTGGCCCTCGCTGACGGCGCTGAGGGCGAGGTAGGTGTCGTCGTCGTCCCGGGTGGCGGCGGTGGCGGCGTCCAGGTCGACGTGCTGGTCCTGCAGCGCGTGCACGAGCTCGTGCACGACGGTCGCCTCCACGGTCGGCGTCCACTGGGTGCCGCGGACGACGAGACGGTCCGTGGCCGGGTCGTAGAAGCCGGCGACGCCGCCGGACCAGGAGCCCTCGGCGTCGGCCGTCAGCCGGTCGGCGTCCTCGGTCAGTCCGAGCGCCTCGGCCGTGGCGGCGAAGTCCCCCGCGGGCTGGTCGGTGCCCGCGGCGAGGTCCTCGGCGACCGGCGACGGCTCGGCCAGCGCCCGCTCGAAGGCCGCGTCACCGAGCACCTCGACGACGGGTTCGCTGGTGAACGACCGTCCTGTGCGCTCCTCGACGTACGTGACGAGCTCCGGCAGCCGCTCGGGCAGCCGCTCCTCGGCCGGCCCCGCCAGCTCCCAGGCGCCGGCGTCCCGACCGGTCAGCGCCAGGGTCCCGGCGACGCCGAGGGCGGCACCGAGCAGCAGGCCCACGACGCCGGTCAGCGCTGCGGTGAGCACGACCCACCGGGCCGTCGGGCGGCTCGGTGGTGGGGGCGCGGCCCAGGGCTGGCCCGCCCACTGGTGCTGGCCGGCCCACTGGTGCTGGGCGGCCCAGGGCTGGGCGGCCCACTGCTGCTGAGCCCCACCCGGCGGACGGGTCGGGTGCACGGCGGGCGGGGGTGTGGTGCTCGATGGAGGGGTGCTCGATGGCGTGGTGTCGTGCACGGAGGGCGCTCCTGCTCCCGGGGGCGGGCTGTCGGACCGGCGCGGAACCGTGCGGTCCGTCGCCGGCACCGGGTCCCCGTCGTCAGCCCGCTGCCACGTCGGGCCGGCCGGTTCGCCGGTGGTCGCGGGGAGCGGGGAGGCGGACGGGTGCCGTGCTGCGGCAGGAGGCTGCGGCAGGGAATATGGCACAGGACCGGCACGCGCCGGGCGCGAAGCTGCGCGACGCCCCCGGGACGGCGCAGCGGCGCGCCCGTGCCCCCGGCCCGCGTCGGCAGGTACCCTGGGGCGGTCCGGCGTCGGTGATGCCGCAGGCCCAGAGGGGCCGCGCCGGGTCGATCGGGACGACGTCCAGCACCGCAGCGTGCCGCCTCGCGGCCGGCCGCGGCGCGGTGGCGTGCCGTCCGTCGACCGCTGACCCCGCCCCGTAGACGAAAGGTTCTCCCGTTGGACTTCAAGGTCGCTGACCTCTCCCTGGCCGAGGCCGGGCGCCACCAGATCCGCCTCGCCGAGCACGAGATGCCCGGTCTGATGGCGCTGCGCGCCGAGTACGGCGACGCGCAGCCCCTGCAGGGCGCGCGGATCGCCGGCTCCCTGCACATGACCGTGCAGACCGCGGTCCTCATCGAGACGCTGGTCGCCCTCGGTGCGCAGGTGCGCTGGGCGTCCTGCAACATCTACTCCACCCAGGACGAGGCCGCCGCGGCCGTCGTCGTGGGCCGCGACGGCACCCCGCAGGACCCCCAGGGCGTGCCCGTGTTCGCCTGGAAGGGCGAGACCCTGCCCGAGTACTGGTGGTGCACCGAGCAGATCCTGGCCTGGCCCGCGGACGCGGACGGCGCCACCGGCCCGAACATGATCCTGGACGACGGCGGCGACGCCACGCTGCTCGTGCACAAGGGCGTCGAGTTCGAGGCCGCCGGTGCCGTCCCGGAGACGAGCGAGGACGACTCCGAGGAGTACCGCGTCGTGCTCGACACGCTGCGCCGCACCCTCGCCGAGGACCCGCAGCGGTGGACGACCATCGCGCGCGGCATCAAGGGCGTCACCGAGGAGACCACGACCGGCGTCCACCGCCTCTACGAGATGCAGCGCGCCGGCACCCTGCTGTTCCCGGCGATCAACGTCAACGACTCGGTGACGAAGAGCAAGTTCGACAACAAGTACGGCTGCCGCCACTCCCTGGTCGACGGCCTGAACCGCGCGACCGACGTCCTCATCGGCGGCAAGGTCGCCGTGGTCGCCGGCTACGGCGACGTGGGCAAGGGCTGCGCCGAGTCGCTGCGCGGCCAGGGCGCGCGCGTCATCGTCACCGAGATCGACCCGATCTGCGCGCTGCAGGCCGCCATGGACGGCTACCAGGTCGCCCGGATCGAGGACGTCCTGGACCAGGCGGACATCTTCGTCACCGCCACGGGCTGCTTCGACGTCCTGACCGCCGAGCACATGCAAGGCATGAAGGACAAGGCGATCGTGGCCAACATCGGCCACTTCGACAACGAGATCGACATGGCCGGCCTGGCCAAGGTCCCCGGTGTCACCAAGACGGAGATCAAGCCGCAGGTCCACGAGTGGACGTTCACCGACGGCCGCTCGATCATCGTGCTGTCCGAGGGCCGGCTGATGAACCTGGGCAACGCGACCGGGCACCCGAGCTTCGTGATGAGCAACTCGTTCTCGAACCAGACGATCGCGCAGGTCGAGCTGTTCACGAAGACGGACCAGTACGACAAGCAGGTCTACGTGCTGCCCAAGCACCTGGACGAGAAGGTGGCGCGACTGCACCTCGAGGCGCTCGGCGTCCGGCTCACCGAGCTGTCCAAGGCGCAGGCCGAGTACCTGGGCGTGGACGTGGCCGGCCCGTTCAAGCCGGAGCACTACCGGTACTGAGGTGCCGTCCGAGGTGACAGCGCGTGCCACGAGGTAGCTACCTCGTCACCGGCCGGTCCGAGGCGTTCTCCTGCGCGCCCGGGCCGGCCGGTTGGCGTTACGTCTCCGACGCCGCCGACCTCGCGTGCGACGCGGCCTTCGTCCCCGTGCGCTTCCGGGTCGGGCCCGGGCCCGACCCGGCCACCGCGGCGATCGGGGAGCGGGCCACCCTGGACGACGGCCGCCGTGCGCTCGTCTGGACGTGCCCCGCCGACCCCGACCGGCGGAGGGTGACGTCCCTGCGTCCGCTGGACGGCGGCTCGCCCGGGCTGCTGGTCGCGCTGCTGCGCGCGGTGGCCGGCCCCGGGGACCAGCCCCGCGCCGCCACCGTGCCCGTGCTGCGGCTGGACGGACCCGGCTTCGCCGGGCTGGCGGGCCGGAGGTCGGTGCGTCGCCTCGGGGCGACCCGGCACGACGCCCCCGACGGCGCGCTCCTGGCGGAGGAGTGGGCCGTCGACGACCCGGACGCCGGGACGAGGTTGGTGGCGCACCTCGCCGGCGACGTGCTCCTCGCCGCGGAGGGCTCCGACGCGGCGGGTGCGGTGACGGTGGAGGTCACCAGCCTGGACGGCCCGCCGTCGTGGACCGGCCCCCCGCCTCCCGCCGGCCCCGGCTGACCCCCGACGGCGGCGCGTCCCGGTGCCCGCGGCGCGTGCCGGGCCGGTCGCGTTCCCGCAGGTGTCACCATGGACCTCATGAAGGGTCGCATCCTGGTGGTGGACGACGACACCGCCCTGTCCGAGATGATCGGCATCGTCCTGCGGGGCGAGGGCTTCGAGCCCTCCTTCTGCGCGGACGGCGACGAGGCCCTCGAGGCCTTCCGCTCCGTCCGGCCGGACCTCGTCCTGCTCGACCTCATGCTGCCGGGCAAGGACGGCATCGAGGTCTGTCGGCAGATCCGCGGGGAGTCCGGCGTCCCCATCGTCATGCTCACCGCCAAGAGCGACACCGTCGACATCGTGCTCGGCCTGGAGTCCGGCGCGGACGACTACGTGCCGAAGCCGTTCAAGCCCAAGGAGCTCGTCGCCCGGGTGCGCGCCCGCCTGCGCCGCAGCGACCAGCCGGTCCCCGAGGCGCTGACGATCGGCGACCTGACGATCGACGTCGCCGGGCACGCGGTGCGCCGTGGGGACGACCCGATCCCGCTGACGCCGCTGGAGTTCGACCTGCTCGTCGCGCTGGCGCGCAAGCCCTGGCAGGTGTTCACCCGCGAGGTCCTGCTGGAGCAGGTGTGGGGGTACCGCCACGCCGCCGACACCCGGCTGGTGAACGTCCACGTGCAGCGGCTCCGCTCGAAGATCGAGCACGACCCGGAGAAGCCGGAGATCGTGGTGACGGTCCGCGGGGTCGGCTACAAGGCAGGTCCGGCCTGAGGTGAGCCCGTCGCGTCCGCCGCGGCCGGTCCCGCGCTCGGCCCCGGCCCGGCTCCCCGCGGTGAGCCGGCTCGCGCGCTGGGTGGCGGTCCACGGGCGCACCGGCGCGGTGGCCGCCCGGCGGGCGTGGCGGCGCTCCCTGCAGCTGCGGGTCGTGGCAACCACCATGGTCCTGGGGCTGGTGGCGGTCAGCCTGGTGGCGGCCTTCCTGGCCGCGGAGATCAGCGACCGGCTGTTCGAGTCCCGCCGGGACCAGGCCGAGCTCGAGGCCGGTCGTGCCCTGGCCGAGTTCCGCGACTCGCTGGCCACGGCCCAGGTCGACACGCCCGCCCGGGTCCAGCAGTTCCTCAACGACTCCGTCCCGCTGCTGGCCCAGCCGGGGCTCCCGTCGGACCGCAGGGTGCTCCTCCTGCGCAGCCCGAACAACGACGGCGACGTGGTCCTGCTCGAGCTCGCGGGGCTCCCCAAGGACGTCGTCCCCGTCCAGCTGCGGGAGGCCCTGCGCTCGTCCACGGGGCAGTTCTCCCAGCCCGTCGCGATCCCCGAGGGCGACGGCACGGTGCCCGGCCTCGTGGTGGGGCAGCAGGTGGCCATCCCGCTGGCGGGCCCCTACGAGCTCTACTTCGTGTTCAGCCTGCAGCGCGAGCAGGAGACCCTGGAGGCCGTCCAACGGGTCCTGTTCGCCGGCGGCGCCGCGCTGGTCGTGCTGGTCGGTGCCGTCGCGTTCGTGGTCACCCGGCAGGTCGTGGCGCCGGTGCGGCAGGCCGCCGCCGTCGCCGGCCGGCTGTCCTCCGGACGCCTCGACGAGCGGATGGCCGAGCGCGGGGACGACGACCTCGCGCGGTTGGCGCGCTCGTTCAACGACATGGCCGGCAGCCTGCAGTCCCAGATCGAGCGGATGGAGGAGCTGTCCCGGCTCCAGCGCCGGTTCGTCTCCGACGTCTCCCACGAGCTGCGCACCCCGCTGACGACGATCCGGATGGCGGGGGAGGTGCTGCACGAGTCCCGGCACACGATGGACCCGGCGGTCCGCCGGTCGGCGGAGCTGCTCGCCACCCAGCTCGACCGGTTCGAGGAGCTGCTCGCGGACCTGCTGGAGATCAGCCGCTTCGACGCCGGCGCGGCGGCGCTGGAGGCCGAGCCCGCCGACGTCCGCGGTGTCGTGGACCGGGTCGTCGACCTGGCCCAGCCGCTCGCGGAGCGCAAGGGCATCGACCTGCGCACCTTCGTCCCGGACACCCCGTGCATGGCGGAGATCGACGCCCGGCGCGTGGAGCGGATCGTCCGCAACCTCGTGGTCAACGCCGTCGAGCACGGTGAGGGCCGGCCCGTGGACGTCCGGCTCGCCGCCGACGCGAACGCCGTCGCCGTGGTCGTCCGGGACCGCGGCGTCGGTCTGCGTCCGCAGGACGCCGAGCGCGTCTTCGACCGGTTCTGGCGGGCGGACCCCGCGAGGGCCCGCACGTCCGGCGGCACCGGCCTCGGTCTGGCCATCTCCCTGGAGGACGCGCACCTCCACGGGGGCACGCTGGAGGCGTGGGGCATGCCCGGTCAGGGCGCGTCGTTCCGGCTCACGCTGCCGCGCCGCGCCGGCGTGCAGGTGCACCGCTCGCCCCTGCCCCTGGTGCCGGTGGCGGCCGTCGGTCGAGCCGGTGGCGCGGCCGCACGGCCCACGCCCCGGCCGTCCGCGCGGCCGCCTGCACGGGGTGAACCGGCGACCGGTGGCCCGACGACCCTGCCCGTGGACGGCGCGGCCGCGCCGGCCCCAGCCGCGGGGTCCGCCGCGGGGTCCGCCGCGCGGTCCGCCGACGACGGACCGGCGGTGCGGCCGTGAGCCGGGCACGCCGTCGCCGACCGGTGAGGGGGCCGGTCCGCAAGCCGGTGCGGGGGCTGGTGGGGCGGCTGCCCCTGACGCTGGTCGCCGCGGTGTCGGCCGCCCTGCTCACCGCCTGCGCCACGATGCCGACGGACGGTCCCGTGGTGGAGGGGCGCAGCGGGGCGGAGGACCTCGCGGGGCTGTCCGTGATCGCCCCCGAGCCGGCGCGGGGCGCCTCGCCGCTGCAGATCGTCCAGGGGTTCGTCAACGCCGCGGTCGCCACCGAGCTCTCCGGCGGGACGGAGCGCGCCTACACGACGGCCCGCAGCTTCCTCACCTCGCGCCGGGCCGCGTCGTGGCAGCCGGACGCCGGCACCGTCGTCTACACCGGTGCGTCGCCCGACTACGACGTGGCCGACGCCGGCGCGGTCCCGGGCCCGGACGGCGCGCAGGCCGACGGACCGGACGCCGACCGGGCCGTCGTGACGGTGTCCGTGGGGGTGGCCGGCACCATCGACCCCGGTGGCCGGTGGACGGCCGCACCGCCCGGGACCACCCGGGAGACGACCATGACCGTGGTCCGGGAGGACGGCCAGTGGCGTGTCGACGAGGTCCCCGACGGGGTGCTCGTCGCCGAGTCCTACCTGGGCCTGACCTACTCCGCGCACGACCTGCACTTCCTGGAGCCGACCCGGCAGCTGATGGTGCGCGAGACGCGGTGGTTCCCGCGCCGCGCCAGCAACGCCACCGTCCTGACCCGCGAGCTGCTGGCCGGGCCGTCCCCGTGGTTGTCGGGTGCGGTCGTGAACGCCTTCCCCGAGGGGACGCGGCTGGCGCCGCCCGGCTCGGTCCGGATCGAGGACGGCGTGGCCTCGGTGGACCTCACGGCCGAGGCCCTCGACGCCTCGCCCGACCGGCGGGCGCTGATGCTGGGTCAGCTCAGGGCGACGCTGCTGCCGGTGTCCGGGGTCGACGACGTGGTGATCACCGTCAACGGCGGGCCGATCGAGGTGCCCGTCGTCCCCGCGGGGCTGTCGGCGGAGGCGCCGGTGGACCCGCGGGCCGTGGCCCTGGCGGGCGACACGATCGTGCTCGGCGCCGTGGGTGGCGCGGTCGAGCCCGTCCCCGACCTGCCGTCGCTCGCCGGGCTGGGCCCGTCGCACCCGGCGGTGAGCCACCCCCGCCAGCTGGTCGAGGTGCCCGAGCGGCGCTTCGCCGTCCTGACGGCCCAGCGCTCCCAGCTGCGGGTGCTCGCCCGCGGCGAGGTCGAAGTGCCGCCGCCGTCGGTGACGGCGGCGGACCTGACCCTTCCCTCCTTCGACCCCTACGGGTGGGTGTGGACGGCTGCAGCGGTCTCCGACGGCTCCGTGGCCGCGGTCGGCCCGGACGGCGGGGTGAGCCGGGTGAGCGCCCCCTGGCTGGCGGGCGAACGGGTCAGCTCCCTGCGACTGTCCCGGGACGGGGCCCGGGCGCTGGTCACCTCCACCGCGCCCGACGGTCGGGGCCGGGTGCGCGTCGCGGGCGTCGTCCGTGACGACGACCTGGTCCCCACCGCCCTGTCCCCCGAGGGCCCCCTGGTGGTGGCCCCGCACCTGGAGGTGGTGCAGGAGGCGGCGTGGCTGGCTCCCGGGCAGGCCGCCGTGCTGGGGCGGTCGGTCGACGGGTCCGACGTCCGGGTGCACCTGCTCAGGATCGGGTCGCCGTCGATGTCGTCGCTGTCCCACGCCCCGGGCGCCGTGGGCCTGGCCGGCGGCAACGGGCCGGGCTCGGTCCTGGTGTGGACGGTCGACGGGGTGCTGGAGCAGGCCGGCGCCACCTGGGTCCCCGCCCGCGGGCTCGGCGGGGCCCGGCAGGTGAGCTACCCCGGCTGAGCCCGGGGCGCCGGCCCGACGCCTGTCCACAGCGGGCGCCGGGCCCCCGACCGTCCACAGCCCGCGCCGGTGGGCTGGCGGCCCCTGCGAGCGCCCGCGAGGCTCACCGCCGTGGCACCACCTCCGTCCAGGGCTGCCGTGGGGCCGCCCGCGCCGGCACCCGCATCGTGCACGTCGCCTGGTCCAGGAGCCCTGCCGGACGCCGCGCGGTCGGCGGGGCGAGCGCTCGCCGCGCTGCTGCTGCCGACGGCGTGCGCCGGCTGCGACGCGCCCGACGTGACGCTGTGCCCCCCGTGCCGGGCGTTCCTGCCCACGGGGGCGCACCGGGTGCCGACGGCGGTGGCGGGCGCACCGCCCGCGTGGGCCGGGTGCGCCTACGAGGGGGTCGTCAGCCGTCTGCTGCTGCGCTGGAAGGACGACGGGCGGTCGGACCTGTCCGCCGCGCTGGGACGCAGCGCGGCAGAGGTCCTGCTCGACGCCGGGCGCCGCGGCGCCTTCGCGGCAACGGGTCGGCGGCCGCTGCACCTCGTGCCGGTCCCCTCGTCGCGGGCGGCGCGGCGGCGACGCGGAGCGGACCTGATCCGCGACCTCGCTCGCGCCCAGGCCGCGGCAGGCCGGTCCGCGGGACGGCGCACGCGCTGCCTGCCCGTGCTGCACCAGGCGCGCGGTGTCAGCGACCAGGCGGGGCTGGCCGCCGCCGACCGGCTGCTCAACGTCTCGGGCCGCCTGCGGCTGCGCACCGGGGCGTCGGTCGAGGGCCTGGACGTCGTGCTCGTCGACGACGTGCTGACCACCGGGGCCACCGCCGCGGCGGCCGCGGCCGTGCTGCGCGACGCCGGGGCGCGCGTGCACGCGGTCGTCGTCCTGGCCGCGACCCCGCGCCGCTCGGGGCGCCCGGACGCGGCCCCGGACGCGGCCCCGGACGCGGCCCCGGTCGACGCCCCGCACGGCCGGTGAGGCCGTTCGTGTCGGCGCGCCGCGCCCGGGCGGGCTCCGGCTGTCGGGGCCTGCGGCCGTGGACTACCGTCGTGCCATGACGGGCCCTGTCGCACCGAGGACGGTCGCCGGCCCGGCCCCGAAGCCGGCCGCGACCTCGCGGCGAGCGCCGCGCAGGGGGTGGTACGAGGCCGCCTGAGCCGCCGCGGGACGTCACCCCGCGCGCCGAGGTCGTCGGTCCGACGACCGGTACGAGTCAGCCCACACCAGGAGGACATCCGTGGACATCGTGGTCACCGCCCGGCACACCGAGGTCTCCGAGCGCTTCCGGCGCCACCTCGAGGAGAAGCTCGCCAAGGTCCAGCAGCTCGCGCCTCGCGTCCAGCGCGTCGAGGTCGCCGTGAGCCACGAGCCGAACCCTCGCCAGGCGCAGACCTCCGAGCGGGTGGAGATCACCGTACGGGTGAAGGGCCCGGTCATCCGGGCCGAGGCGTGCGCCGACGACCCGTACGCCGCACTCGACCTGGCGCAGGAGAAGCTCCTCGAGCGGCTCCGGCGCGCCCGCGACCGCCGCAAGGTCCACCACGGCCGGCACGCGCCGTCGAGCATCCGCGAGCCCGGCGCCGCCGGTGCGGCGGCGGCGGCCCTCAACGGCGCGCCCGCAGGGCAGGACGAGGAGCCGGACGACGGCTGGGGCGACTCGCCGGTCGTGATCCGCGAGAAGGACCACCCCGCCCGGCCGATGACCCTCGACGACGCCCTGTACGAGATGGAGCTCGTCGGCCACGACTTCTACCTGTACGTGGACGCCGACACGGGTCGACCGTCCGTCGTGTACCGGCGCCGGGGGTGGAGCTACGGCGTCATCCGGCTCGAGGCGGGTGCCGGGGCCGCCCCGGCGCAGGACGCGCCGGACGAGCTGCAGGAGCAGACCGCCGGCTGACGGCGCCGCCCCGCCGTCGGCGCGGGCGGTCCGACGCCGCCTGCGACCGCCGTCCCGGCCCGTCAGCACCCAGGTGCCCGGTCTCGCCAGCCGGCGGGTGGGGCACCGGGGTGCGGACGGGTGGCAGGATCGGGCGGGACACAGGTCCGACGAGGGGGTGCTCGTGGCCGAGGACGGCGCGGTGGGCGACAGGCGACCGCCGGGAGGCAGCAGCGACGCGGAGCCCATCCGTGTGCTCGTCGCCGACGACCACGCCCTGTACCGGCGCGGGCTGGAGATGGTGCTGTCCGCCGAGCCGGACATCGAGATCGTCGGCGAGGCGGGCGACGGGGCCGAGGCGGTCGCCCGGGCGGAGCAGCTCCTGCCCGACGTCGTCCTCATGGACATCCGGATGCCGCGCCGGTCCGGCATCGAGGCGTGCTCGGCGATCAAGGACGTCGCCCCGAGCACCAAGATCGTCATCCTGACGATCAGCGACGAGGAGTCTGACCTCTTCCAGGCGGTCCGGGCCGGAGCGAACGGCTACCTGCTCAAGGACGTCCCCGGCGAGGACGTGGCGGACGGCATCCGCGCCGTCGTCTCGGGGCAGTCGCTGATCTCCCCCTCGATGGCCGGCGCCCTGCTGCAGGAGTTCGCGGCCCTCAGCCGCCGGGCGGAGTCCCGGGCGCCCGTCCCGGTGCCCAGGCTCACCGACCGCGAGCTCGAGGTGCTGCGGCTGGTGGCCCGGGGCATGGCGAACCGGGACATCGCCGCGGAGCTCTTCATCTCCGAGAACACCGTGAAGAACCACGTCCGCAACATCCTGGAGAAGCTGCAGCTGCACTCCCGGATGGAGGCCGTCGTCTACGCCGTGCGCGAGAAGATCCTCGACCTCTCCTGAAGGGCGCCTCAGACCCGGGGCAGCACCGCGCGCAGCGCGGGGGAGAGGTCACCCGCCCCCGCCACCTCGACGTCGTCCAGGTCGAGCCAGGACGCGACGTCCCGCAGCTCGGCCGCGAGCGCCTCCGGGACCTGCGGCGCGGTCGCCGGGTCGAGCGGCTCGGCCCAGGCCGACTGCACGAGCAGCCGCCGACCGGGGCGGTCGGCCTTGAGGTCGACCCGGGCGACGAGGCGGTCCCCGAGCGCGAAGGGCAGCACGTAGTACCCGTGCACCCGCCGTTCCCGTGGCACGTAGATCTCGATCCGGTAGCGGAAGCCGAACAGCTCCTCGGTGCGTCGTCGGTCGAACACCAGCGGGTCGAAGGGGGCGACGAGCGCGCGGGCGGTGACGGCGCGCGGGACACGCGCGTCGCGGTGCAGGTAGGCCGCCCGGGGCCACCCCTCCACCGTCACCGGGTGCAGGACGCCGGCCTCGACCAGCTCCCCGACGGCCACCGCCCCCTGTGCGGGCCGCAGCCGGAAGTAGTCGCGCAGGGACGACGCCGTCGCCACCCCGTGCGCCCTGGCCGCGATCTCCACCAGCGCGCGCACGGCGTCCGCCTCCGGGAGGTCCGGGGCCTGGTGCACCTCGGCCGGCAGGACGCGCTCGGGGACGTCGAGCCTGCGCTCGAAGGCGGGGGTGCGGCCGGCCGAGGTGAGGCGGCCGGCCCAGAAGAGGTACTCGCAGGCGCCCTTGACGACCGACCAGTTCCACCCCCACTGCCCCTCGTGCATGGGTACCTCGTGCTCGAGCGCCGCCCCGACCTCGCTCGCCGTGCACGGGCCGTGGGCGCGCACGTGCGCCAGGACGGCGTCGACGACCTCGGGGTGCTCGCGCGCCGCGCGCAGCGCCCAGCCCCAGGCGTACGACTCGTGGCCGTGCATCCGCCAGCGCAGCAGCCGGTGCGTCGACGGGGCCACGAGGGACGCCTCGTGCGCCCAGTACTCGACGAGGCGCCGGGGTGGCCGGGACGTCATCCGGTCCAGGACGGCGAGGTCGTAGGGGCCGAGCCGGCTGAAGAAGGGCAGGTGGTGCGCCCGGGTCAGCACGTTGACGGAATCGACCTGGACGACGCCGACGCGGTCGACGACGCCCTGCAGGTGGCGCGCCGTGACCGGCCCGGCAGGACGTGCCCGGGCCAGTCCCTGGGCGTGCAGGGCCACCCGCCGCGCCTGCGCGGCGGACAGCCGCTCCCGCGGGCGCCGCACCCGCGGGTCCTGGTGCGCTGCGCTCACCTCAGCGCCGCCGGGTGCACCCACGCCTGCTCCATCTCCTCGACCAGCAGGTCGAACCGGCGGAAGTCGCGCACCGAGCCGTCCCGCAGCCGCTCCGCCCGCCGGTCGCGCCCCACCTCGGTGAAACCGGCCGCCAGCGCGACCCGCGCCGAGGCCTCGTTGCCGTCGGCGACCCTGAGCATGACCCGCGTCAGCCCCAGACCGCCCTCCTCGGGTGCCAGCAGCGCGTGCCTGCTGACCGCCCGGACGGCCCGCTGCATGACACGGCGGCCGCGGGCGTCGGGGTGCGTCCAGTACCCGACCTCGCCGGCCCCGCGCTCCGCGCGCAGTCCCATGAGCCCGACCTGCGCGAGCAGGACGTCGTCGTCCACGTCCGCCACGCCCCAGTAGATGCCGTCACCCGAGGCGTTCTGCTCGGGCCGGCTCTCGAGGTACCAGCGCGCGTCCTCGACCGTGTACGGCGACGGCAGTTGCGGCAGCCACGCCTGGGTGGTGGGGTCGGCGCAGGCTTCCGCGACCCGCTCGACGTCCTCGGGGCGGTTGCGGCGCAGGCGCAGGTCGCCCACGACCAGCTCGGGGACGTCCAGCCAGGCGGACGTCGGCCGGGTCGGCTCGCCGCGTCGCAGCGAGCCGACCCACGCGTCCTGGCGCCCGTCCGGGTGGGGCAGCAGGCCTCGCACCCGACCCTCCACGGTGAAGCCGCACGCCCACGCGACCCGGCGCGAGGGCCAGTTGCCCACGGCCGCTCGCCAGTGCACGACCTCCACGGGCAGCGCGTCGAACGCCCAGGCGAGCAGCAGCCTCACGGCGGCCGCGGCCACCCCGCGGCCGCGGGAGGCCGGAGTCAGGCCGTAGCCGACCTCGGCGCCGCCGCGGCCGTCCGGCCGCAGGGTCGTGCCGCCGGCGAAGCGGCCGTCGTGCTCGACCGCGAGCGCGAGCCAGGACCCCTCCGCCCAGCCGGCGGCGGCCCGTTCGACGTACCGCGTCGCGTCGTCCGTCCCGTAGGGACGCGGCAGCCCGCCGACCCAGCGGGTGGTGGTCGCGTCGCGGCACTGCTCGACGACGTGCGGGACGTCGTCCGGCCGGTAGGGGCGCAGCCGCACCGTGCCGTCGCCGCCGGTCAGCTCGGGTGCGTCCACGGGCACACCCTGCCGACTGCGCGCGAGCGCGGCAACGCCGTCGGCGTGGCGGTCCGGCGGCCGCGGCGGGCGCAGGTGGCCCGCGGCGGGTGCGGTCCCCGTACGATGACGACGCCGCACCCGTGCGGCACCCGCAGCCCGCGGGAGAGCCTCGACCGACTTGGGAGTGTCCGCGTGCCGATCCTCGAGAAGCTGCTGCGAGTCGGAGAGGGCCGGGTCCTCAAGAAGCTGCAGGGCTACGCCGACCAGGTGAACGCCCTCGAGGAGGACTTCGTCAAGCTCTCGGACGCCGAGCTGCGGGAGGAGACCGACAGGTTCCGCGAGCGCATCGCCGACGGCGAGAAGCTCGACCACCTGCTGCCCGAGGCCTTCGCGAACGTCCGTGAGGCCGCGAAGCGCTCCCTGGGCCAGCGGCACTTCGACGTCCAGCTCATGGGCGGTGCGGCGCTGCACCTCGGCAACATCGCCGAGATGAAGACCGGTGAGGGCAAGACGCTGGTGGCCACCGCGCCGGCCTACCTCAACGCGCTGACGGGCAAGGGCGTCCACGTCGTCACGACCAACGACTACCTCGCGCAGTACCAGAGCGACCTGATGGGGCGCGTCTTCCGCTTCCTCGGGGTGACCTCCGGGTGCGTCCTGGACGGCATGCGCCCGGACGAGCGGCGCGACCAGTACGGGGCGGACATCACCTACGGCACGAACACCCAGTTCGGCTTCGACTACCTGCGCGACAACATGGCCTGGAACGTCGGCGACCTGGTGCAGCGCGGTCACCACTTCTCCATCGTCGACGAGGTGGACTCCATCCTCATCGACGAGGCCAGGACCCCCTTGATCATCTCCGGCCCGGCGCAGGGTGACGCCACCCGCTGGTACTCGGAGTTCGCGAAGATCGTGCAGCGGCTGCGCCGCGAGGTCGACTACGAGGTCGACGAGAAGAAGCGGACGGTCGGCATCCACGAGTCGGGGATCGAGAAGGTGGAGGACTACCTCGGCATCGAGAACCTTTACGACTCGGTCAACACCCCGTACGTCGGCTACCTCAACAACGCCGTCAAGGCCAAGGAGCTGTTCAAGCGCGACAAGGACTACGTCGTCGCCAACGGCGAGGTCATGATCGTCGACGAGCACACCGGCCGGATGCTCAAGGGCCGCCGGTACAACGAGGGCATGCACCAGGCCATCGAGGCCAAGGAGGGCGTGCAGATCAAGGCCGAGAACCAGACGCTGGCCACGATCACCCTGCAGAACTACTTCCGCCTGTACGACAAGCTGTCGGGGATGACCGGTACGGCGATGACCGAGTCGGCCGAGTTCCAGCAGATCTACAAGCTCGGCGTCATCCCGATCCCGACCAACCGGCCGATGCAGAGGGTGGACCAGGCTGACCTGGTCTACAAGACCGAGGTGTCGAAGTTCGACGCGGTCGCTGACGACATCGCGGAGCGGCACGAGAAGGGCCAGCCGGTGCTGGTGGGCACCGTGAGCGTGGAGAAGTCGGAGTACCTCTCCCGCAAGCTCCACGAGCGCCGCATCCCGCACGAGGTGCTCAACGCCAAGCAGCACGCCCGGGAGGCGGCGATCGTCTCGATGGCCGGCCGCAAGGGCGCGGTCACCGTGGCGACGAACATGGCCGGTCGAGGCACCGACATCATGCTCGGCGGCAACGCCGAGTTCCTCGCCGTCCAGGCGCTCGCGGACGCCGGGCTGGACCCGAACGACGACCCGGAGGAGTACGAGGCGGCCTGGCCCAAGGCGCTCGAGGAGGCCCAGCAGCAGGTGGCCGACGAGCACGACGAGGTCCGCGACCTCGGCGGCCTCTACGTCCTGGGGACCGAGCGGCACGAGTCCCGGCGCATCGACAACCAGCTGCGCGGTCGGTCCGGGCGCCAGGGCGACCCGGGGGAGTCGCGGTTCTACCTGTCGCTGACCGACGACCTGATGCGGCTGTTCAACTCCCAGGTGGCCGAGTCGCTGCTCAGCCGCGCGGGTATCCCGGACGACGTGCCCCTGGAGTCGAAGATGGTGTCGCGGGCGATCCAGTCCGCCCAGTCGCAGGTCGAGGCGCGCAACTTCGAGATCCGCAAGAACGTCCTGAAGTACGACGACGTCCTGAACCGGCAGCGCGAGGTCATCTACGCCGAGCGCCGCCGCGTGCTGGAGGGCGCGGACCTGCACGAGCAGGTCCGGCACTTCATCGACGACGTCGTGACGGGCTACGTGCAGGCGGCGACCTCCGACGGCTTCGCCGAGGACTGGGACCTGGAGCAGCTGTTCTCCGCGCTGCGGACGCTGTACCCCGTGTCCATCACCGAGGAGGAGCTCGTCGAGGCGGCCGGGGACCGGGCCGGTCTCACCGCGCCGATGATGGTCGAGGAGTTCACCTCGGACGCCCAGCACGCCTACGACCGGCGTGAGGAGCAGGTCGGTCCCGAGGCGATGCGCGAGCTCGAGCGCCGCGTCGTCCTGTCGGTGCTGGACCGCAAGTGGCGCGAGCACCTGTACGAGATGGACTACCTGCAGGAGGGCATCTCCCTGCGGGCGATGGCCCAGCGGGACCCGCTGGTCGAGTACCAGCGGGAGGGGTTCCAGCTGTACCAGGCGATGACGGAGGCCATCAAGGAGGAGTCCGTCGGCTTCCTGTTCAACCTCGAGGTCCAGGTGGCGCAGCCTGCCGAGGGCGAGGAGCCCGGGGAGCACCCCGAGGAGGAGACCCCCAAGGTCATCGCGAAGGGTCTCGACGACGGCGGCCGGGTCCAGCGGCTGCAGTACACGGCGCCGACGGTGGACGGCGAGGGTGGCGTCGAGGTGCGCGGTGAGGACGAGGACGGCGAGGCCGTCGGCGCCGACGGCAACCGCGCGCAGCGGCGGGCGAGGAAGAAGCGCCGCTGACAGGTGGTGCACCGCGGGCCGGGACGGAGGCGACCCCGCCCGGGCGGACGAACGTCAGGGGGTCCTCCCCGTCGACGCCGTTGGCTCAGCCGACCTCGACGGCGGTGGCGCGCCAGCGGTGGTCCATGCCCTCGAGCCGGACGGCGACGGCGCGGGCACGACCCCTGCTGATGACCACGGCGGCGCCCTCGACCACTCCGTCAGCGGGCTGGCACACACGCACGGCGCGCACCACCGCAGGGCGGGCGGCGCGCGTCTCCTCGCGCCGGCGCATGCGGGCCGCCAGGGCGGCGCGCCGCGTGATGCCCGCGTGGACGTCGGAGGCGAGCCAGCGGGTCAGCTGGGCGACGGGGCGGGTGCCGTCGAGCACCTCCACGACCGCCCGCACCAGCGTCGTGCAGAAGGCCTCCGGGTCGGGGAGGTCCTCGGTGCTCGTCGGTTGCGGGCCGAACACCGGGTCGAGCTCGGCGTCCGGCTGCCTGGCGGAGCTGAAGCTCAGCGCCAGGACGCCCTGACCCGCCGGCGGCGTCCACGGCCGCTCGACGGTCGGCATCCGCAACGGCTCCGGCTCGCTGACGGGGACGGGCAGCACGCGGACGGGCGGGGTGTCGGTGCTGGCTGTGCGGGTCACGACGACTCTCCTGGCTGGGTGCGGGCCCGGCGGACGGTGCTCACGGGGTCGGTGGTCTGTCAGCGTGCTGGGGCTCATGGGGTCGCGCCGGCGGGGGGCTGCAGGCGCTGACCTGGCTCGATGTGGTCCGGATCGGGACCGATGACGGCGCGGTTCGCCTCGTGCCAGCGCGGCCACTCGGCAGCGACCTGCGCGGCTGTGGCGTCAGGACCGAGATGACGGGCGCAGACGTCCCAGAGGGTGTCCCCACGGCGTACGACCACCTCATGGTCGTCCATGGTGACAGGTCGGCCGCGGTCCAGCCCGAGGTCCGGGGCGGCGGACACCACCTGCTGGGTGGGTCGCACGGGCGTCCACCCTGGAGCGTGCGCGTCAGCCTGGTCGCCGGGGTGGGCCTCCACGACGCGCCCGAGGTCACCTGCCGGGTGCGCCGCGGGAGCGGAGCCCGAGCCGCTGCCGCGAGGCGACGGGTGCTCGGTCGCCGGTGGCGCAGGCAGCGGACGCGCCGGCACGGGAGGCGCCTGCGTCGTCGTCGCCGCCGGCCAGGAGGGGGTCACCCCGGGCCGCCCGGCGTCGGGCCCGGACGCCGGCGGCGGCAACACCGGGCCCGGCGGTGCCGGGGCCGACGTGCCGGTCGGCGGCCCGTCCGGGGAGGGTCCGGCTGACGCGCTGGCGGTCGGCGCCGGCGCGGTGGTGCCGGCGCCGTCGCCGAGGTCGCGCAGCACCTCGCCCGGCCACCCCGGGGCGACGGCGGCGGGACGCGTCGGCCCCGGGTCCGCCGGTGGCGACGCCGAGGCGGTGGCCGGCAGGGCGGTCGAGGCGACCACGGAGACCCCGAGCACCGCGCTCGCCAGGAGGCGCACCGGATGGGGCAGCGAGCGGGCGAGCAGCTGCGGTGCGCCGTCGGGTCCGGCGCCCTCGCGTGCGCACCGCGCGCCGACGACGGCGAGACGCACGAGGGCGGTGCCCCACCACGCCGCGATCAGGCCGAGCACGACGGCAGCGCCGCGGGCGACGACCTGGTCGAGCGCCGCGGTGACGGAGACGGGCAGGGGGCCGGCCGTGAGCGCCCACCACGAGGCGACGCCCCCGAGACCGCAGATCAGCGCGCCGACGGCCGCGAGGGCGGCGCAGCGCAGCGCGAACGCGGTGGAGGCCGTGTTTGGTGCTGTTTGGTGCACGTAGGTGACCTTAGCGCTCGCATGGCTCTGGGCGGGACGTCGTGATCGCCCTGTGGACGGTCCGCCGGTCCGCCAGTCCGGCGGCTGCGACAGGTTCGGCGCAGAGCAGTGAAGCCGGTTCCCCGGGTCCGACGGCGAGGCTCGTCTACCGGCCGGCGCTCGCGGGCGCGCAGCGAGGCCGACGGCCAGCCCGGCCCGGCGGTGCTCGCGGGCGTCCTCTCGACAGGCCGTCTCCGCGAGCGGCCGGGGGATTTGGCGGTGACCGCAGGGGCTGCTAACGTTCTCGACGCGCCGCAGGGAAGGCACGGACACCGCGAGGTGGCCGGTTCCGGGTGGCGATCCTCCACTGGCCGCACCGCTCTTGGTGCGCCGGGGCCCACGCGGTCTGCGCGGGTCTTCAGGGCCGGTGGGAGGTGCTAGAATTGCGGAAGGTTGCCCCCGGGGCCGGTCGAGGGACTGGTGGTGGGTGTGCGTCCGTTCCTTGAGAACTCAACAGCGTGCCAAGTAGTCAATGCCAAATTATCCC
>NZ_BAAGTX010000011.1:0-138919 GCF_054781695.1 Thalassiella azotivora | reverse complement strand
GTCTACTCCGTGGCCTACATGGAGAACGACCCCGACCGGCGCCGCTTCTTCGCCTACCTGAACCTCTTCGTCGCCTCGATGCTGCTGCTGGTCCTGGCCGACAGCTACCTGCTGCTGTACGTCGGCTGGGAGGGCGTCGGTCTGGCGTCGTACCTGCTCATCGGCTTCTGGAACCACAACCCGGCCTACGCCGCGGCCGCGAAGAAGGCGTTCGTCGTCAACCGCGTCGGCGACATCGGCCTGGCGCTGGCGATCATGGGCATGTTCGTCGTGTTCGGCGGGGTGGACTTCGGCACGGTCCTCGCCGGTGCCACCGAGTCCGGGGTCGAGCACGAGGGGTGGATGACCTTCATCGGCCTCATGCTGCTGCTGGCGGCCTGCGGCAAGTCGGCGCAGTTCCCGCTGCAGTCGTGGCTCGGTGACGCGATGGCCGGTCCGACGCCGGTGTCGGCCCTCATCCACGCGGCGACGATGGTCACCGCCGGCGTGTACCTCGTCGTGCGGTCCGGCCCGGTGTTCGAGGCCGCCCCCACGGCGCAGCTCGCGGTCGTCGTGGTCGGTGCGGTCACGCTCGTCTACGGGGCCGTCGTCGGCTGCGCGAAGGACGACATCAAGAAGGCGCTGGCCGCCTCCACGATGTCCCAGATCGGCTACATGATGCTCGCCGCGGGCCTCGGTCCGGTGGGCTACGTGTTCGCGATCTTCCACCTCGTGACGCACGGCTTCTTCAAGGCCGGGATGTTCCTCGGTGCCGGGTCGGTCATGCACGGCATGGACGACCGGGTCGACATGCGCCGCTTCGGCGAGCTCGCCGGGCAGATGCGCACGACCTGGTGGACGTTCGGCGCCGGCTGGCTGGCGATCATCGGCTTCCCGCTGCTGTCGGGGTTCTGGAGCAAGGACAAGATCATCGAGGCGGCGTTCATGCCGGTCGAGTCCGAGTGGCGCGCGTGGCTGTTCGGCAGCGTCACGCTGCTCGCCGCCGGGCTGACCGCCTTCTACATGTCGCGGCTCTTCTTCATGACCTTCCACGGCCGCCGCCGCTGGCACGAGGGCGCGCACCCGCACGAGTCGCCGGCGCTGATGACCGTGCCGATGGTGGTGCTGGCCGCCGGCTCCGTGCTGCTCGGTGGCCTGCTGACGATCAACAGCTCGTTCGTGCACTGGCTCGAGCCCGTCGTCCCGGAGGAGCACGTCGACCCGGTGCTGCCGATCCCGGTGATCATGGCCCTGACCATCGTCCTCGTGGCGGTCGGCGTCCTGCTCGCCTGGCGGCAGTACGCCGCGGCCGAGGTGCCGGCGCAGGCGCCGCGCGGCAGCCTGGCTACCCGGGCCGCCCGCCGCGACCTGTTCCAGGACGACGTCAACGAGGCCGTGTTCATGCGCCCCGGCCAGTACCTGACCCGGTCCCTGGTCTACGTCGACACCAAGGGCGTGGACGACGGCGCGGTGGGCGGCCTCGCCCGCGGCGTCGCCGGCACGGCCGGGTGGCTGCGCCGGCTCCAGACCGGGTTCGTCCGTTCGTACGCAGCGTCCATGCTGGCCGGCGTCGTCGTCCTGCTCGGTGCGCTCCTGGTGGTGAGGTGACCGTGGAGTCCTTTCCCTGGCTGACGACCATCGGCCTGGTGCCGCTCGTCGGCGGTCTGGTCGTGCTCGGCCTGCCCTCCGGGCTGCGCCACCTGGCGCGCCCGCTGGCGCTGGTCGTGTCGCTGGTGACCCTCGGCCTGGTCGTGACCGCCGCACTGCGCTTCGACGTCGCCCGCGCCGGTGAGCAGCAGCTCACCGAGCTGCACGAGTGGATCCCCCAGCTCGGGGTGAGCTACGCGCTCGGGGTGAACGGCATCGGCCTGGCCATGCTCGCGCTCGCCGCGGTGCTCGTGCCCGTGTGCGTGCTGGCCACCTGGGACGTCGTCCCGGACGGCGGCGACCCGGTCGCCGCGGACCGCCGGCGCCGCACGTTCTTCGGCCTCGTGCTGGTCCTGGAGACCTTCATGGTCGGCGTGTTCGCCGCCCGCGACGTCTTCCTCTTCTACGTGTTCTTCGAGGCGATGCTCATCCCGATGTACTTCCTCATCGGGAGCTTCGGGGGTGAGCGCGGCCGCTACGCCGCGGTGAAGTTCCTGCTCTTCAGCCTCGCCGGCGGGCTGCTCATGCTCGTTGCCGTCATCGGGCTGTACCTGCAGGGACCGGGCGGCGCGCAGGGCTTCCTCGTCGACAACCTCACCGGCCTGGAGTACAGCAGCGCCGGCGTCGAGCGCTGGCTGTTCGTCGGGTTCTTCATCGCCTTCGCCGTGAAGGCCCCGATGTGGCCCGTGCACACCTGGCTGCCGGACGCCGCGGCGCAGGCGCCGGCCGGTGTCTCCGTGCTCCTCGTGGGCGTCCTCGACAAGGTGGGCACCTTCGGCATGCTGACGCTGTGCCTGCCGCTCTTCCCGCAGGCGAGCCGCTGGGCCGTCCCCGTCGTGATCGTGCTGGCGCTGGTGTCCGTGATCTACGGCGGGCTGCTCGCGATCGGCCAGAGCGACGTGATGCGGCTCATCGCCTTCACGTCGATCTCGCACTTCGGCCTCATCGTGCTCGGCGTCTTCGCCATGACCACCACGTCGCAGAGCGGCGCGGTGCTGTACATGGTGAACCACGGCTTCTCCACCGCGGCGCTCTTCCTCGTCGCCGGGATGCTGGTCGCCCGGCGGGGCTCGCAGCGGATCGCCGACTACGGCGGCGTGCAGCGCGTCACGCCGCTGCTGGCCGGCTCGTTCCTCGTGGCGGGCCTGTCGAGCCTCGCGCTCCCCGGGCTGTCGAGCTTCGTCAGCGAGTTCCTCGTGCTCGTCGGCACCTTCAGCCGCTACGAGTGGGCGGCCGTCGTCGCCTCGCTGGCGCTGGTGCTGTCCGCCCTGTACATCCTGCTCACGTACCAGCGGATGTTCACTGGGCCGGTGCGCGAGCACGTCAAGGCGCTGCCCGACATGAGGGCCCGGGAGGCCTGGGTGGTGGCGCCGCTGGTCGCCGTCATCGTGGCCCTCGGCTTCTACCCCAAGCCCGTGCTCGACGTCCTCAACCCGGCCGTCGAGACGACGATGGACCAGGTCGGCGTGAGCGACCCCGACCCGATCGCCCCGGTGGCCGAGGCCGCTGACGAAGGGAACGACCAGTGAGCCTGCTCGCCATGACCACCGAGTTCGAGGCGCCCGAGATCGGGTGGGCGGCGCTGTCGCCGGTCCTGGCCGTCCTCGGCGTCGCCGTGCTGGGGGTCATCGCGGAGGCGGCCCTGCCCCGGGCCGCCCGCTGGTGGACCCAGGTCGTGCTCGCGGCCGCGGGGCTCGCGGCCGCGCTGCTGCTGCTGGCCACCCAGTGGGCGGACCCGCCGTTCGCGGTGGGCACGGTCGGCCCGGCCGGTGAGGTGGGGCGCCTGACGAACGGACTCAACCTGTCGATCGTGATGGACCGCCCGGCGATCTTCCTGCAGGGCAGCATCGTCGTGCTCGCCCTCCTCGCCGTCCTGACCATCGCCGAGCGCGGTGGCGACGCCGCGCCGTTCACCGCCCAGGCGTCCGCCGTCCCCGGGTCGACCTTCGAGGACGCGGCTCGCCGGGCCGGGCTCGTGCAGAGCGAGGTCCTGCCGCTGCTGATGTTCGCGGTCGGCGGGATGATGGTCTTCTCGTCGGCCGGTGACCTGCTCACGATGTTCATCGCGCTCGAGGTCTTCTCCCTGCCGCTGTACATCCTGTGCGGGCTGGCGCGCCGCCGGCGGCTGCTGTCGCAGGAGGCGTCGCTGAAGTACTTCCTGCTGGGGTCCTTCGGCTCGGCCATGTTCCTGTTCGGCGTGGCCGTCGTCTTCGGCGCCACGGGCACGGTCAGCCTGCTCGCGATGCGCGGCAACATCCCGCCGACGTTCGGCGAGATCCCGCTCGTCGCCTTCGGCGTGGTCCTCCTGCTCGCCGGGCTGCTCTTCAAGGTCGGAGCGGTCCCGTTCCACGCGTGGACGCCCGACGTCTACACCGGGGCCCCGACGCCGGTCACCGGGTTCATGGCCGCGTGCACGAAGATCGCCGCCTTCGGCGCGCTGATGCGGGTGCTCTTCGACGGTCTGGTGACCCTCGAGGAGACGTGGCAGCCCGTGCTCATCGTGGTCACCGTCGCGACCATGGTCGTCGGCTCCGTCGTCGCCGTCGTGCAGAGCGACGTCAAGCGGATGCTGGCCTACTCCTCGATCGCCCACGCCGGGTTCATCCTCACCGCCATGGTCAGCTACACCGACTCGGCCCGCTCCGGCGTCCTGTTCTACCTGCTGGCCTACGGGTTCACGACGGTCGGCGCGTTCGCGGTGGTGTCGATGGTGCGCGAGCGGGTCGCGGCGGACGTCACCGGCGAGGCGACGCACCTGTCGCAGTGGGCCGGCCTGGGCAGGCGCTCGCCGGTGCTGGCCGGGGTGTTCACCCTGTTCCTGCTGGCGATGGCCGGCATCCCGCTCACCAGCGGCTTCACCGCCAAGTACGCCGTGTTCACCGCGGCGGTCGAGGGCGGCCACGCGTGGCTGGCCGTCGTCGGCGTGGTGGCCAGCGCCGTCGCGGCGTTCTTCTACGTCCGGGTGATCGTGCTGATGTACTTCACGGAGCCGGCGGAGGGCTCGGCCACGGTCGCGGCCAACCGTCCGCTGACCGCGGCCGCCGTCGCCGTCGGGGTGGCAGCGACCGTCGCCCTCGGGGTCGTGCCCGCCGCGGTGCTCGACCTGACCGACACCGCCGCGACCCAGCCCGTCGCCGTCGACGCACCGTGACCGCAGCCGCACGGGGGGCCGTCTGGGACGTCCCCACCACCGACCCCGACCTCGCCGAGCGCGTCGCGACGCGGCTCGAGGTCGTCGAGGGGCGGCTGCGCGAGGCGGTCTCCCACGCCGACGAGCTGGCCGACTCGGTGTCCCGGCACCTCGTCGAGGCCGGCGGCAAGCGCGTCCGGCCCCTGCTGACCGTGCTGGCCGCCGAGCTCGGTGACCCCGGCCGCCCGGAGGTCCTCGACGCGGCCGTCGTCGTCGAGCTGACCCACCTGGCCACCCTGTACCACGACGACGTGATGGACTCCGCGCCCACGCGGCGCGGGGCCCCGGCGGCGCACGCGGTCTGGGGCAACAACGTCGCCATCCTCACCGGGGACCTGCTGTTCGCGCGCGCGTCGCGCATCGTCGCCGGCCTGGGGCCGCAGGCGGTCCGGATCCAGGCCTCGACCTTCGAGCGCCTGTGCCTCGGCCAGCTGCACGAGACCGTCGGGCCCGCCGAGGGGGACGACCCGGTCCGGCACTACGTGCAGGTCCTCGCGGACAAGACGGGCTCGCTCATCGCGACCTCCGGTCGGTTCGGCGCGATGTTCGCCGGCTGCCGTGACGACGTCGTCGACGTCATGATCCGCTACGGCGAGCAGGTCGGGGTCGCCTTCCAGCTGGCGGACGACGTGCTGGACCTCGCCAGCGGCAGCGAGCAGTCCGGCAAGACGCCGGGCACGGACCTGCGCGAGGGCGTCCCCACGCTCCCGGTGCTGCTCGCGCGCCAGGCCGCCGCCGAGGGTGACGCCGGCGCGCGCGACGTGGTCCGGCTGCTCGACGGCGACCTGACCGACGACGCCGCCCTCGCCGACGCCGTCGCCGCCCTCGTCGAGCACCCCGCGACCGCGCGCGCACGGTCCGAGGCGCGGCGCTGGGCGGACGACGCGGTCGCCACCCTCGAGCCCCTGCCCGAGGGGCCGGCCAAGGAGGCGCTCACCGCCTTCGCGCAGTCCGTCGCCGACCGCACCGCCTGACCCGCAGGCACCCGTCGGACTCGCACTCAGCGGGCTGAGTGCGAGTCCGCGTCCCTTGGTGGCGCACTAAGCGGGCTGAGTGCGAGTCCGCGTCCCTTGGTGGCGCACTAAGCGGGCTGAGTGCGAGTACGGGTGCTCGCGGAGCTCAGCGGCGGGGCCGGTACACCTGGACGACGGACGGCCGGGGACCGGCGAACAGGCCCGGGCGGGGCGGCGTACCCGGCTCGAGGTAGTCCGGGAAGTAGGAGCGCGGCTGCTCCCACGACCCGTCCTCGCCGGGGTGCTGCACGGCCACGTAGACGACGCCGTCGCGGTCGTCCACCACCGGCCCGCAGGTCTCCGCGTCGGTGGGGACGGCGAGGAACTGCTGCACGTGCCCCCGCTCCGGGCCGGTGACGGGCACCTTGAACAGGGCGTCGTCCAGGCCGATGCTGCCGGGCTGCCCGTCGGTGGACACCCAGAGGTTGCCCTCGGAGTCGAACGCCACGTTGTCGGGGCACGAGATGGGGGCCACGGGCCCGGTCCACCCGCCGAAGTACGTCCCTGCGCTGTCCGCGTCGCCGCACACGAGGAAGAGGTTCCAGGTGAACGTCGTCGCGGCGGCGTCGCCGCCGTCCTCGAGGATCTCGACGACGTGACCGTCCTTGTTCGGCGTCCGCGGGTTCGCCTCGTCCGCTCCCGGGCGGCCCGGCGCGCCGCGCTGGCTGTTGTTGGTGCACGCGACGTACACCGCGCCCGTCACCGGGTTGGCCTGCACGTCCTCCGGCCGGTCCATCTTCGTGGCGCCGACGGCGTCGGCCGCCAGTCGCGTGTGGACCAGCACCCGCTCCACGGAGAACCCCGGCACCTGCGACCGGCCGTCGCGGACCAGCGGGATCCACTCGCCGGTACCGTCGTGGACGCCGTCCTCGGACCCGTCGCCGGTGAACCGGGCGACGTACAGGTCACCGGCCGCCAGGAGCTGCTTGTTGTGCTCCCGGTCGCGACGGCTGCTGCCGGTGCGCATCCGGTCGCGGGAGACGAACTTGTATACGTAGTCGAACCGCTCGTCGTCCCCCATGTACGCGACGACACGGCCGTCCGCGGCGACCCGGACGGTGGCGCCCTCGTGCTTGAAGCGGCCGAGGGCCGTGTGCTTCACGGGCGTGGACGTGGGGTCCATCGGGTCGAGCTCGACGACCCAGCCGAACCGGTTCGGCTCGTTCTGGTACCCCGGGGTGCGGGCGTCGAAGCGCGGGTCGACCGTCTCCCAGCCCCGGCTGGTGGGCCGCTCGCCCAGGCCGTAGCGCGAGTTCTCCGGTGAGGCGGGTGCCCGGAAGTACTGGTTGACGTTCTCCTCGCCGGACAGCACCGTGCCCCACGGGGTGGTGCCGCCGGCGCAGTTGTTCACGGTGCCGAGGGCGGTGCGCCCCTCCGGGTCGTCCGCGGTGCGCAGCAGCGGCGAACCGGCAGCCGGGCCGCTGAACGCGAACGGGGTGGACGCCGTCACGCGGCGGTTGAGGTGCCCGTGCCGCTGGTACTCCCACGGGTAGCCGGGTCCCCGGCGTCGCAGCTCGACGACGGACATGCCGTGCGCGGCCATCGCGATCCGCTTGCGCTCCTCGAGCTCGGCGGCGTCGTCGGTCGGGGGGAACATCAGGTTCTCGTTGGTGTACTCGTGGTTCGCGACGAGCACGGCGCGCCGCCCGCGCTCGCCGTCGAGGGGCAGCACGTCGACGTAGTCGTTGTTGTAGCCGAACTGGCGGGACTGCTGCTCGGCGGTCTGCCGGTGCACGTCGAACGGCCTGCCGCCCTGCAGGACCGGGTCGCCCCAGCGGATGATCGCGTCCCAGCGGTAGCCGTCGGGGACCGTGACCGCGTCGACGGTCGCGGGGACCGGGGCGATCGGGGTGAACGACAGGCCGCGTCCGGCACCGGTCACCGTGCCGCCGACCTTCGCGGCGTCCGCCGTCGTGGACGTCGCCGCCGCGCCGCCCGCGGGGGTGAGGACGAGCGCGAGCGCACCCGCCACCCCGCCGCCGACGACGGCCCGGCGGGACAGGGCACGGGACGCGACGTCCCGGAAGTGCTCGTTGTCGGTCGTGTTCGGCACCGGCTGGAAGCAGGCGTCACCGCACCTGAGGTGGCAGGTGACGGGGCTTCGTCCGCCGTGGGTCCGCCCGGCCATGGGCAGCAGCGAGCGGCGATCGGGGGTGGTGGTCACTGGGGACTCCCTGCTTGGCGAATCGGCACCGGTCCTGGGCGCCGGCGCGTTCGGTCCGGACGCTAGGCACTCCAGGCGACGCCCGGGGCGAGCGCCGGGTGTCCGGCCGGTGAACGGCGGGCGAGGTCTGCCGGACGTCGGCGGTGGTCACGACGCGGTGAGCGCCGTCCAGTGCAGCGCCCTGGCCACGGTCGCGTGCAGGCCCTTGGGGTGCGCCCGGAACAGCGGCTCGGACCCGAAGGAGACCACCGCGGCGCCCGACTCGTCGACCCCGCGGACGACGAGCGCCTGGCCGCGCGCGGCGTCCTGGCCGCCGGTGCCGGACGACGTCGCCCGCCAGTGCCCGGACACGAGCGGCCCGGTGGCGGTGAACCGCTGCTCCACGGCCACCTCGGGACCGAGGTCGGTGAACCAGCGGGGCGAGTAGACGAACGAGTGCCCGGGCGCGCCTGCCGTCAGCGGCCCGGAGGCGTTGTCGACGGTGACGACGCCGTTCGCGTCGCTGCGGCCGGCCACCGGGGTGAGGGTCAGCAGGTCGAGCTCGCCGTTGGCGGCGCTGCCGGTGCGACCACGGGTGACGACACCGCCGTCGTCCACCCACGCCTCCAGGGCCGCCCGGGCGTCGGGGGACAGCGCCCCGACGTCCAGCCCGGACGACACCATGAGCACGTCGACGCCGTCCCAGCCGAAGCCGCCGTCGAGGACCGCCGTCGACACGGGCAGCACGTCGAAGCCCATGTCGCGCAACGCCCACAGCTCGTCGTTGGCGACGGCGGCGGCGACGGTCAGGGACTCCATCACCGGCCCCCCGGGTTCGTCCGCGGGCGTCAGGACGACGCCGTGCGCGCTCACCGCCGCGGCGGCGGCGCCGCGGTGGGCGGCGGGGACGACGACGCTGCCGCCGTCCGTCCAGCGCACCGGCACGCCCGCGACGAGCAGGTCGTTGAGCGCGCGCACCTCGGCCGGGTCGTCGAGCCGCAGCTCGAGGTCCCCGGCGGTGTCGGGGAGGGACCCGGTCGGCGCGGCGGAGCGCACGTCCCGTCCGACGACGCGCGGCCGCTCGTCGTCCACGCGGACGACGGTGGCGCCCCACAGCAACCCCAGGCTCCAGCCCGACACGTCGTACATGGCGTCGACGTCCGCGCTGATGTCGCTGCCCGCGGCGAGCAGGACGTTGGCCATCCCGCGCTTCGGCTGGTGCATGTCCACCACGTACGAGCCCGCCGGGTACGTGCGGCCCTGCACCCGCACGGGGGCGCTCGCCCGGACGACGTCCACGTCGTTGGCGACGAGGTGGTCCACCAGCCGAGCCGCGGCGACCTCGGACCGCTGGTCCTCCCCGGTGGGGATGAGGTACGCCTCGGGGAAGTCGGTGACGTACACGTCCTCCGGCCCGATCTCCGGGAAGAGGTCGGGGGTGACGGGCCGCTGCGGCTCGCCGGCCGCGCCCCGGCGGAACAGCTCGATCTGGTCGGCGACCATCTCGGTGCGGTGGGTGTCCGTGTACGTCACGGCGGCCCGGACGGCGGCCTCCGCGATGTCGGTGTTGATCGCGCTGCGGCGGCGCAGCTCCTCGACCGGCAACCCGTAGGACTGGTTGTTGACCCGCAAGGGGATCTCGATGGTGTGCGAGACCGCGCCGTGGAACGCCGCGTACTGCGGGGTGAAGATCGGCGGCCAGTCGTCCCAGCCCTCGTCCCAGTCGCGGAACGGGATCTGGACGGGCTCGACGCCGTCCGCGGCCTCGGTGTACCCCAGGCCGTTGACGGCGGCCTCCATCGCCAGGCCGTTGGGGTAGGCGTGCTTGATGAACAGGTCGTACTCGTAGTTCTCGCCGTGCGGGGGAGTGGTGGGCTCGATCAGGGTGCCGTTGACGTAGCCGTGCAGGTCGAGCATCACCAGCGGCTGGGTGTCGATGACGACCTGGCGGACGGCGCGCACCTCGGCCTGCGTGGCGGTCGCGAAGTCGCGGTTCATGTCGAACCCGTTCGCGTTGGCGCGCGTGTTCGCGACCCGGCCGTCGGGGTTCATCGTCATGACGAAGTACAGCCGGCTGCGGTCGAGCAGGGTGTCGACGGCAGGGTCCTCGCTGGTGGCGAGGTCGGTGACGACGCGCAGGGCCGCGTCGGTGCCCTCCCACTCGTTGCCGTGGATGTTCGCGTTGACCAGGACCGGGGCCTTGTACCGGTTCGGGATGCTCCGGTCCCGGGCCGCCTGCGCGGACTGGTCCTTGATGCGGTCGCGCAGCCGCTGCTGCTGCAGCGCCTGCCCGGGGGACTCGGGCGAGGTGAGGGTCACCAGGTAGAGGTCGCGGCCCTGCCCGGAGGTGCCGATCACCTCCACGCTGACCCGGTCGCTGGCTGCCTGCAGCGCGTTCAGGCGCGGGGCGAGCTCGTGGTACGGGACGAGACCGAGCCGCAGGGAGGCGTCGGTGGGGTCGACCGGCGGCTCGGGCAGCACCTGCTGTCGCGGGTAGGCGAGGTCGCTGGGACGTCGTCGCTCCCCGCCGGCGTCCGGGTCGGCCGTGGTGGCTGCGACCGCCGACCGCTCCGGTCCGTTCGCGGGCGCCTCGCGGACCGGCTGCCGGGGGCTCTGACCGGGCGGCGCCGGTGCGGCCGTGCCGGCGGCCGCGGGGGCGACCAGCGCGGCGCCGAGCGCCAGGCCGAGGGCGGCGCGCACGAGCGGGCGCCGGGACGGACGGGGACGACGTCGGCTCATGGCCGCACCTCCGCGGGTCGGGTGCCGGCCTGTCTAGTCCTGTCCGGTTCGCCCCGACAAGCCCTACCCGTCAGTTCGTCCCACGACTCCTCCCTGACCGTTCATCGACGGACGGTGAGCGGACGCCCACCGCCCGTCACCCCCCGAGGACCGCACCTTTCCACCAACCTGCGGTGGGGAGCCCTCCGAGGACCGCACCTTTCCACCAACCTGCGGCGGGAGCCCTCCGAGGACCGCACCTTTCCACCAACCTGCGGCAGGGAGCCCCCCGAGGACCGCACCTTTCCACCAACCTGCGGTAGGGGGAGCCCGGAGGACCGCAGGTTTCCACCGCTGCGGTCTTGGGGGCGGATCAGGTGGCGACGGAGGCGGCGGCGCGAGCCAGTCGTGCCCGGCTGCGCGCGGTCCGGACGCCGTCCGAGGTGAGCACGACGAGCGCGACCCAGACGAGCGCGAAGCCGGCCCACCGGGACGCCGGCATGTCCTCGCCGACGACGAGCACGCCGATGGAGAACTGCAGTACCGGGGCCAGGTACTGCAGCATCCCGATCGTCGACAGCGGCACCCGTCGGGCGGCGGCGGCGAAGCACAGCAGGGGGACGGCGGTGACGAGCCCTGTGGTGGCCATCAGCAGCGGGTGCGCCCACGTCGTCCCGGCGCCGGTCGTGAACGTGCCCCTCCCGGTGGCCTCGAGCCACACGAGGAACGCCAGAGCCAGCGGCGTCAGCACGGCGGTCTCGACGCTGAGGCTGGCCACCGCGCCCACCCCGCGGCCCACCCGGTTCTTGACGAAGCCGTAGAACCCGAACGAGAACGCCAGGGCCAGCGCGATCCACGGGGGGCGCCCGTAGTCGACGGCGAGCACCACGACGGCGACGGTGCCGACCCCGACCGCCACCCACTGGGCCGGCCGCAGCCGCTCGCGCAGGACGGCCACGCCGAGCACCACGGTGACGATCGGGTTGATGAAGTAGCCCAGGGACGTCTCCACCACCTGGCCGGAGTTGACCCCGTAGATGTAGACGCCCCAGTTGACCGCGATGAGCACCGCGCCGAGGGTCAGCAGGCCGAGGTTCGGGCCGGACCGGAAGGCCGCGGTGACCTCGCGCCAGCTCCGCAGCACCGCCAGGACGACGGCGCAGACCAGGAACGACCACACCACCCGGTGGGCGAGGATCTCCACCGCCCCGGCCGGAGCGAGCAGCGGGAAGAAGAGCGGGAAGACCCCCCACATGAGGTACGCGGACGCGCCGAGCAGCGTGCCGCGCCGACGCTCCGGGTAGGCGTCGACCGATTCATGGGATGTCACGGGGGAACGATAGTGCCCCCGGCCCGTCGTCCCCGACGCGTCAGTCCCGACGCGTCAGCCCTGCACCGTCCAGGTGTCGCTGCCCGCGAGCAGCGCCTCGAGGTCGGCGTCGGTCGCGGGCCCACCCGCGGCGTCCTGGGCGCCGTCCACCTGGGCCCGGACCAGGTCGTCGTACGTCGGGCGCTGCACCGACCGGAAGACCCCCACCGGGACGTGCGCCATCTCCGGGCCGTCCAGGCGCGACAGCGCGAACGCCAGCGACGGGTCCTCGGCGTCGACGTCGTGGACGACGACCTCGCGGCCTGCCGCGTCCGCCTCGCGCACCGCCTCGACCCCGGCCCCCGCGCGCACGACGACCTTGCGGTTGTCCTCGGTGCCGAAGGCGACGGGCTCGCCGTCCACGAGGTGCACGAGCCGGGCCTGCTGCTCGGTGCGGTCCTTGAGGACGTCGAAGGCGCCGTCGTTGAAGATCGGGCAGTTCTGGTAGATCTCCACGAGCGCGGACCCGCGGTGCTCGACCGCCGCCCGCAGCACCGACTGCAGGTGCTTGCGGTCGGAGTCCATCGTGCGGGCGACGAACGACGCCTCCGCGCCGAGCGCCAGGGAGACCGGGTTGAACGGCCCGTCGACGGACCCGACCGGGGTCGACTTGGTGACCTTGCCGACCTCGGAGGTGGGCGAGTACTGGCCCTTCGTCAGCCCGTAGATCCGGTTGTTGAACAGCAGGATCGTCAGGTTGACGTTGCGCCGCAGCGCGTGGATCAGGTGGTTGCCGCCGATGGACAGGGCGTCCCCGTCGCCGGTCACGACCCACACGTTGAGGTCCGGACGGGACGTCGCCAGGCCGGTCGCGATGGACGGCGCGCGGCCGTGGATCGAGTGCATCCCGTAGGTGTCGAGGTAGTACGGGAACCGGGAGGAGCACCCGATGCCGGAGACGCAGACGACGTTCTCGCGGCGGATGCCGAGCTCGGGCAGGAAGCCCTGGACGGCGGCGAGGATGGCGTAGTCGCCGCAGCCGGGGCACCAGCGCACCTCCGAGGAGGAGGTGAAGTCCTTCTTCGTCTGCGCCGGTGCGCCCTCGGGCAGCGTCGGCACGCCCTCCAGGCCGGAGCGGAACGCGGGCATGCCCATCTCGACGGCGCTCACCGCGCCACCTCCTCGCTGTCGGACCCCGCGGACGGCGCGGGGTCGCCGGCGTCCGCGGTCTCGTGGACGGCGGGGCCGGGGGCGACCTTGGTGATCGCCTGCACCAGCTCCGCCGACGTGAACGGCAGGCCGCGGACCCGGTTGTAGCCCACGACGTCGACCAGGTAGCGCGCGCGCAGCAGCAGCGAGAGCTGGCCGAGGTTCATCTCGGGCACCAGCACCCGCTCGTAGCGCCGCAGCACGTCACCGAGGTTGGCCGGGAAGGGGTTCAGGTGGCGCAGGTGCGCCCGGGCCACCTCGGTGCCGGTCGCGCGGGCCTCCCGGACCGCCGCGGCGATCGGCCCGTACGTCGAGCCCCAGCCCAGGACGAGCACCCGCGCCGTCCCGGTCGGGTCGTCGACCTCGACGGGAGGCACCTCGACGCCGTCGACCTTGGACTGGCGCAGCCGGACCATCAGGTCGTGGTTGTCGGGGTCGTAGGAGATCTCGCCGGTGCGGTCGGCCTTCTCGATGCCGCCGATCCGGTGCTCGAGGCCGGGGGTGCCGGGCACCGCCCACGGGCGCGCCAGCGTGTCGGGGTCGCGCAGGTACGGCTGGAACACCGGCGTGCCGTCCTCCGCGGCGGCGTTCGGCCCGGTCGCCAGCTCGACCTCGTGCCGGGGCAGGTCGGCCAGGGACGGCAGCCGCCACGGTTCCGAGCCGTTCGCGAGGTACCCGTCGGACAGCAGCAGCACCGGCGTGCGGTACGTGGTGGCGATCCGGACGGCGTCCAGCGCGGCGTCGAAGCAGTCCACGGGGGACGACGGCGCCACGATGGGCACGGGCGCCTCGCCGTTGCGGCCGAACATCGCCTGCAGCAGGTCGGCCTGCTCGGTCTTCGTCGGCAGGCCCGTGGACGGCCCGCCGCGCTGGACGTCGACGACGACGAGCGGCAGCTCGAGGGAGACCGCCAGCCCGATCGTCTCGGACTTCAGCGCCAGGCCCGGTCCGGACGTCGTGGTGACGCCCACCGCCCCGCCGAAGGACGCGCCGAGGGCCATCCCGATCGCGGCGATCTCGTCCTCGGCCTGCAGCGTCGTCACGCCGAAGCGCTTGAGGCCGGAGAGCGTGTGCAGGATGTCGCTGGCGGGCGTGATCGGGTACGAGCCGAGCACCATCGGCCGGCCGGCGAGGTGCGCGGCGGTGACCAGTCCGTACGCGAGCGCGACGTTGCCCGTGACGTTGCGGTAGCGCCCGACCGTCGCCGGCGCGGGCGCCACCTGGTAGCGGACGGCGAACGCCTCGGTGGTCTCGCCGAACGCCCAGCCGGCCCGGAAGGCCCGCAGGTTGGCCTCGAGGATGTCCGGCTTCTTGGCGAACTTGGTGCGCAGGAAGCGCTCGGTGCCCTCGGTGGGCCGGTCGTACAGCCACGTCAGCATCCCGAGCGCGAACATGTTCTTCGAGCGCTCGGCGTCCTTGCGGGACAGCCCGAGGCCGTCGAGGGCCTCGACGGTCATCGAGGTCAGCGGCAGCGAGTGCACCTGGTAGGAGGCGAGCGTGTCGTCGTCCAGCGGGCTCGTCGCGTAGCCGACCTTCGCGAGGTTGCGCCTGGTGAACTCGTCGGCGTCGACGATGACGACGCCCCCGCGGGGCAGGTCCGGCAGGTTCGCGCGCAGCGCGGCCGGGTTCATCGCGACCAGGACGTCGGGGGCGTCGCCGGGGGTCAGGACGTCGTGGTCGGCGAAGTGGAGCTGGAAGCTCGACACGCCCGGGAGCGTCCCCTGGGGGGCGCGGATCTCCGCGGGGAAGTTCGGCAGGGTGGCCAGGTCGTTGCCCAGCGCCGCCGTCTCCGCGGTGAACCGGTCGCCGGTGAGCTGCATGCCGTCACCGGAGTCCCCCGCGAACCGGATCACGACCCGGGGGACCTGCTCGACCTTCTTCTCGGTCCTGCTCGTCGCCTGCTCCGGGGCGTCTCCGGGAGCCTGCTCACCGACCGTCGTCATGCTGCTGCCCAACGTTCCTGGAGGGGTCGTCAGGGCAGGCTGCCCTGACCTTCTTCATCGTAGGTCCGGACGGCCGTTCTCCCGGAATGCGGTACCTCACAGGTCCGGATGCTGGGACCGGCCGTCCGAGGAGTGGCTCGCGAGCCGCGGGTCCGCGGGCCGGCCGCGCGGGCGGCGTGATCGGACTAGGCTCCCGGGCGTGGTGACGTCCGGTGCGCTGTCCAGCACGCTGGGAGGCCACCTGCCCGCGGTGGCCTCCGGTGGCGACCGGCCCGCGCCGTACGTGGTCGTGGCCGCCGTGCTGCTCGCCGGCGTCCTGCTGTTCGCGGGCGGCATGGGCGCGAACCGGCTGCTGCGACCGAGCGCGCCCTCGCGGGCCAAGGCCACGACGTACGAGTCCGGCGTCGACCCGGTGGGCGAGGGGTGGGCCCAGACGAACGTGCGGTACTACCTGTTCGCCTACCTGTACGTGGTCTTCGCGGTGGATGCCGTGTACCTCTTCCCGTGGGCGACGGTCGTCGACTACTACGGGTGGGCAACGCTGGTGGAGATGGGGATCTTCCTGGGCGTGCTGGCGGTCGGGCTGGTGCACGCCTGGAGGGCGGGGGTGCTGCGGTGGGTGTGAACCTCCCCGACCCGCGGGTGCGTCCGGCCGACGCGTCGGCCGCACCCTCCGTCGGACCGGTGTCCGCGCTCGCCCCCGACCCGATCCGGGTCGTCCTGAACTGGGGACGGCGCTACAGCCTGTGGGTCTTCAACTTCGGCCTGGCCTGCTGCGCGATCGAGTTCATCGCCGCGTCGATGACCCGCCACGACTTCATGCGGCTCGGCGTCATCCCGTTCGCCCCCGGCCCCCGGCAGGCCGACCTCATGGTCGTCTCCGGCACGGTGACGGACAAGATGGCGCCGGCGGTGCGGCGGCTGTACGACCAGATGCCCGAGCCGAAGTACGTCATCTCGTTCGGGGCGTGCTCGAACTCCGGCGGTCCCTACTGGGACTCCTACTCGGTGACCAAGGGCGTCGACCAGGTCGTGCCCGTGGACGTCTACGTCCCCGGCTGCCCGCCCCGCCCGGAGGCGCTGCTGCAGGGCATCGTCAAGCTCCAGGAGAAGATCGCCGCCGAGCACCTGGGGGAGCGCTACGGGGGTGGCGATGAGCGAGCCTGACGTCCTGGCCCGGTCCCTCGCCGACGCCCTCGGCCTGCCCGCCGACGCGGTGACGACGTCGGACGCCGACGGCACCCCCTGCGTGGACGTGCCCGTCGACCGCTGGGCCGACGCGGCCCGGCACGCCCGCGACGCCTGGGGGCTGGTGTTCTTCGACTGGCTGTCCGGGGTCGACCAGACCGACGTCGCGGACGACCCCGGTGTGGACGTCGTCGTGCACCTGGCCCACCCGCCCTCACCGGACGAGGGCCTGAGCCGGGTGCTGCTCCGCACCCGCGCTGCCCTGCCGGACCTGCGGGTCCCGAGCCTCACCGGCGTCTTCGCCGGCGCCGCCTGGCACGAGCGCGAGACCCACGAGATGTTCGGGGTCGACCCGGTCGGGTTCGACGACGGCTCCGGTCTCGGGTTGCGGCCGCTGCTGCTGCCCGACGGCTTCGAGGGCACGCCGTTGCGCAAGCAGTTCCAGCTCGCGGCACGGGCGGCCAAGCCGTGGCCGGGCGCGAAGGAGCCGGGGGAGTCGCACGCGGACGGCGCCTCGCCGTCGCGACGCAAGCTGCTGCCCCCGGGCGTGCCCGACGCCGCCACGTGGGGCCCGCGCCGCCCCGACGGCCCTGACGACGGACCCGCCGCGGACACGTCGCCCACGGGCGGTGACGACGGTGCCTGAGGCCCTGGAGGTCGTCCTGCGCGCGCTCGCCGTCCTCGCGGCGTTCCTCGTCCTGCCGCTGGCCGTCGGCCAGACCGAGCACAAGGTGATGGCGCACATGCAGGGCCGGATGGGCCCCATGTACGCCGGCGGCTTCCACGGGTGGGCGCAGCTCGTCGCCGACGGCGTGAAGTTCGCGCAGAAGGAGGACGTCACCCCCGCGGCCGCCGACCGGACGGTGTTCCGGCTCGCCCCCGCGGTCGCCCTCGTGCCCTACCTGGTGGCCCTCGCCGCGATCCCGCTGGCGCCCGGTGTGGTCGCCGCTGACGTCGACGCCGGGCTGCTGTTCGTGCTCGCCGCCTCCGCGGTCGGCGTCCTGGGGACCCTCATGGGCGGGTGGGCCAGCGCGAACAAGTACTCCCTCGTCGGCGGCCTGCGCACCGCGGCGCAGCTGCTCGCCTACGAGCTGCCGCTGGTGCTGGCCGCGACGTCGGTCGCGATGGCCGCGGGGACGCTCGACCTCACCGGCATCGCGCAGGCCTGGGAGCCGTGGTGGCTGCTGTGGCAGGCGCCGGCGGCCGTCGTCTTCCTCGTCGCCGGGGTCGCCGAGCTGCAGCGCCCGCCGTTCGACATGCCGATCGCGGACGCCGAGCTCGTGATGGGCCCGTACACGGAGTACGGCGGCCTGCGGTTCGCGCTGTTCCTGCTCGCCGAGTACGCCGGGATCGTCGTCGTCGCCGGCCTGTTCACCGTGCTCTTCCTCGGCGGCTGGGCGGGGCCGTTCCCCGAGGCGCTCGGCTGGCTCTGGACGCTGCTGAAGGCGTTCGCCGTCGCCGTCCTGGTCATCTGGATCCGGGTGGCGTGGCCGCGGCTGCGCGAGGACCAGCTGCAGGCCCTGGCCTGGAAGGTGCTGGTGCCCGTGGCGCTCGCCCAGCTCGCGCTGACCGGCGTCCTGGTGGTGGCCCTGTGAGCGGCCCCGCGAGCGACCCTGTGAGTCACGACGGGACGGAGCCGGACGGCGTGGACCCGCGCTGGGTCGCCGCCGTGCGGTCCGCTCTGGCGTCCCTGCCGTACCCGGTGCTCATGCCGGACGGCGTGTGGGACGACGCGTTCGTGTCCGACGCCCAGCTCGTCGGCGGGCGGCTCGCGCAGGTGGCCGTCTCCGCGGTCCGGGACGAGGAGTGGGTGGAGGTCCACTCCGGTGCGGCCGGCGACCTCGACGTCGAGGACCGGCTCGCCGAGCAGGGCGTGCCCGAGGTCGGCGAGCCCGGCGGCGTCCCCGGCGAGGTGGAGGTCGACGGCGTCCCCACGCCGGCACGGACCTGGGTGGGTGCAAAGGGCACGGTGACGCTGCTGGATACGCGGCCCGGCCAGGACGCCGTGCACGTCGTCACCGTCCACGGCCCGCCGGCGCAGGCCACCGCGCCGACACCGCCGCTGCGCACGGCCGGGGACCTCGAGCCGCTGCTGGACGCCTACCTCGTGCACCTGGGCTGGGAGGCGCCGTGAACCCGCCGCTGAAGGGCCTGGCCCGCGGGCTCGCCGTCACCCTGGCGACGTTGGGGCGTCGCTCCACGACCGCGGAGTACCCCGACCAGGCGCCCGAGCTGCCGCCCCGCAGCCGGGGTGTCATCGCCCTGCTCGAGGAGAACTGCACGGTCTGCATGCTGTGCGCCCGCGAGTGCCCCGACTGGTGCATCTACATCGACTCCCACAAGGAGACGCTGCACGTGGAGGGCGCCGCCCGGGCCCGGCAGCGCAACGTGCTGGACCGGTTCGCGATCGACTTCTCGCTGTGCATGTACTGCGGCATCTGCGTCGAGGTGTGCCCGTTCGACGCCCTGTTCTGGAGCCCGCACTTCGAGTACGCCGAGACCGACGTCGCCGACCTGACCCACGAGCGGGAGCGCCTGCGCGAGTGGATGTGGACGGTCCCTCCGCCGCCGGCGCTGGACCCCGGCGCACCCGACGCCAAGGAGGTCGAGCAGGCCCAGCGGCCCGCCCGCCGTCCGCGCCCCGCCCGCGGGGAGGAGGGGTGAGCGGGCTGGACGTCGCGTTCACCGGGTTCGGCGTCCTGACCGCGGGCGCCGGGCTGCTCGCCGTCACGAGCCGCCAGGTCGTGCACGCGGCGCTGTGGCTGGTCGTCGCGCTCGGCGGGCTGGCCGGCTGCTACCTCGTCCTCGGCGCGGAGGTCGTCGCGCTGGTCCAGCTGCTGGTGTACGTCGGCGCGGTCGTCGTCCTCGTGCTCTTCGCCCTGATGCTGACCCGGGCCCCGATCGGCGCCGTCACGGACCTCGACCACGGCCCGGCCCGCCGGGTCGGCGCGGCGGTCGTCGCCGCGGCGCTCGCGGCGCTGCTGGCCGCCGCGCTGCTGCAGGCGCTGGGTGGCGCACCGCTCGACGCCGACCCCGCCCGCGGCAGCGCCCGCTCCGTCGGCGAGGTCCTGTTCGCCTGGTGGGTGCTGCCGTTCGAGCTGCTGTCGCTGCTGCTGCTGGCCGCCCTCGTCGGGGCGCTGGCCGTCTCGCGGCGCGAGGACGGTGAGCCGTGATGAGCACCACCGGCCCGCTGCTCCTCGTCGCCGTCCTCGCCGGTCTCGGCGCGTACGGCGTCCTGGCCCGGCGCAACGCGGTGATGGTGCTCGTCGGCGCGGAGCTGCTGCTCGGCGCCGGCGCCCTGCTGCTGGTCACCGTCGACGCCGCGACGGCCGACCCCGTCCTGTCCGGCCAGGTCGCCGCGCTGTTCGTCATCACCGTCGCCGCCGCGGAGATCGGCCTGGCGCTCGCGGTCGTCCTGCTGCTCTTCCGGCGGACCGGCAGCAGCGACCTGCGCGCCGCGCGGGACCTCGGCGAGACCGCCCGCCCGGTCCGGGGCGCGCTGGGCGCCCCGGCGGCGGGCGCCTCCACGGACCCCGGACCCGGTGACCCGACGGATCGGGCGGTGCGGTGAGCGGCCTGGCCCTGACCGCGGTCGTCGCCGTCACCGCGCCCGCGTGGGCTGCGCTGCTCGGGATGCTGGGGCGCGAGCGGACGACGGCCGCCGCGTTCGGCGTCCTCGGCGCCGGGGTGGCGCTGGTCGCCGCGGTGGCCGAGACGGCGACGACGTGGACCGGGGCGCGCGACGTCGTCGCCGTCCCGCTGCTCGGGACCGCCGACACCGGCGGCACCGTCATCGAGCTGACGCTGCGCGCCGACGCCCTGGCGGGCCTGGTCGCCGTGGCCGTGGGGCTGGTCGCCCTGTGCGTCCAGGTGTACTCGGCCGGCTACCTCGTCGAGCGTGGTGCCGGGCACCCGGCGTCCGCCCCGCCCCAGCACCCCGCACCCGCGGACGTGGCCTCCCGCACGGCGGTGGCGACGCCGCCGCTGGCCGGGTCGGCCGAGCAGGTCGCCGAGCCGGCACCGACCCGCTACCGCGCCTACGCGGCGACGGTGTCCCTGTTCACCGCCGCGATGATGCTCGTCGTCCACGCGGACGACCTGGTGCTGCTGCTCATCGGGTGGGAGGTGATGGGCCTGTGCTCCTACCTGCTCATCGGGCACCACAGCGAGCGGCAGGCGGCGCGGTCGGCCGCCGCCAAGGCGTTCCTCGTCACGCGCGTGGGCGACGTCGGCTTCCTGCTCGGCGTCGTGGTGCTCGTCGCCGGGGCCGGCACGTCGTCGGTGAGCGGCCTGCTCTCGGCCGTGGACGCCGGGACGCTCGACCGCGGGACGGTGACCGTCGCCTGCCTGCTGCTCGTCGCAGGTGTCGTCGGCAAGTCCGCGCAGGTGCCGCTGCACACCTGGCTGCCCGACGCGATGGAGGGCCCGACTCCCGTGTCCGCCCTCATCCACGCGGCGACGATGGTCGCCGCGGGGGTGGTCGTCGTCGCCCGGCTGCTCGACCTGTTCGCCCTGGCCCCCGCCGCGCTCGCCGTGCTCGGGTCGCTCGCGGCCGTCACCACCGTGGCCGCCGCCTTCGCCGCCCTCGCCCAGGACGACCTCAAGCGGCTGCTCGCCTGGTCGACGATCAGCCAGGTCGGGCTGATGCTCGGCGCGCTGGCCGTGGGGACGACCGGGGACGCCGACGGCCAAGGCCGGCCCGCCGCGATCGCCCACCTGCTCTCCCACGCCGGGTTCAAGGCCCTGCTCTTCCTCGGGGCCGGGGTCGTCACCCACCTCGTCGGGTCGACCCTGCTGCGTGACATGGGCGGCCTGGCGCGCCGCGCCCCGCTGGTCGGGTGGACCTTCGCGGCCGGGCTCGCCGCCCTCGCCGGGCTGCCGCCGACCAGCGGCTTCGTGTCCAAGGAGGCCGTCCTCGGCGTGGCCGAGGAGGCCGCCCTGCACCCCGGGACGGCGGACGGCGCGTCCCTGCTCGGGCCGGTCGCGTGGGTCGTCCTCGTCGCCGGCCTGGTGACGACCGTCGTGACCGCCGTCTACTCCACCCGGGCGTTCTGCGTCGTCGTCCTCGGCCGTCCGGTCCACCCCGTCGGCGCCGAGCACGCCCTGCCGCGGGAGCTGACCGGCCCGCTCGTCGTCCTCGCCGTGCCGACCGTCGCTCTGGGGCTGCTGCCGCTGGCCGGGCCGGCGGCGCTCGACGGCTTCCGGCTCGGCGTCGGCACCGCCGTCCTGGGCACCGTCCTGGCGCTCGCCGGTGTCGCGCTCGGGCTGCTGGGCCTGCGGCGCGAGGACCGGGACGTCGCCGTGCTGCTGCCCGCACGGGCGAGGGTCTGGTTGCTCGAGGGGTACCGCGCGGACGCCGTCCAGGTCGCGCTCGTCGCCCGGCCCCTGCGCCGCCTCGCGAGCACCGTCGCAGCCGGTGACCGCGACGTCGTCGACGCCTACGTGCGCGGGGCGGCGACCGGCGCCGGCTGGGCCGGCCGGGGCCTGCGGTACGTGCAGGGCGGCGTCGTCACCTCGTACCTGGCCTGGGTGCTCGGCGCCGCGGCCCTCGTCGGCCTGGGGGTGGTCGTGCTGTGAGCGGTTACCTGCTCGCGGTCGTCGCCGTCCCGCTGGTGACGTCCGTCCTGCTGCTCGTCGCCCGGTGGCCCGACGGGCTGGCCCGCGGCGTCGCGCTCGTCGCCAGCCTCGTCCAGCTCGAGCTGGTCGCCCTGCTCGTCGGGTCGTCGCGGCCGTGGCGCTCACCCGGGTTCGTCGCCGAGGTGGACCTGCCCTGGGTCCCCGCGCTCGGTGCCCGCCTGCACCTGGGCCTGGACGGGATCAGCGCCCCGCTCGTCGTGCTCACCTCGGTGCTCGGGGTGCTGGTGTGCCTGCACGCGTGCCGGCCCGGCGCCACCGGCGGTGACCGGTGGCTGCTGTCGGGGGTGCTGGCCGTCGTCGGCGGGGCCACCGCCACGTTCCTCGCGCTCGACCTGCTGCTGTTCTTCGTGGCGTTCGAGCTGGTGCTCGTCCCGATGTGGCTGCTCATCGCCTTCCGCGGCGACGACCGGGACCCTGCCGCCCGCCGCGACGCGGGCTACCGGTTCGTCCTCTACACCGCGCTCGGGTCGGCGATCATGCTCGTCGGCCTGCTCGCGCTGGCGGCCCAGGCCGGGACGACGGACCTCGTCGTCCTGGCGGCGGGCGCCGGCGCCGCCCTCGACCCGGGGGTGCAGGCGGTCGTCGCCGGGCTGCTGCTGCTCGGCCTGGCGGTGAAGGTGCCTGCCTGGCCGTTGCACACCTGGCTGCCGCCGGCGCACACCATCGCCCCCACGGTGGGGTCGGTGCTGCTGGCCGGGGTGCTGCTGAAGATGGGCTCGTACGGGATGGTCCGCCTCGTCGTCGGGGTGCTGCCCGAGGGTCTGGCGCGGTGGGCGCCGCTGCTGGCCGGTCTGGGGGTCGTCGGGATCCTGTGGGGCGGGCTGGCGTGCCTGGTCGAGCGCGACCTCAAGCGCCTCGTCGCGTTCTCGTCGGTGGCGCACATGGGCTTCGTCCTCGTCGGGATCGCCTCCGGGACGCCGGAGGGGCTGCAGGGGGCGCTGTTCGTGAACGTCGCGCACGGTGTCATCACCGCCCTGCTCTTCCTCGTCGTCGGGGCGGTCAAGGACCGCGCGCACACCGCGGACCTCGCCCTCGTCGGGCCCGGCCTGCGGGACCGCACCCCGCGCCGCGGCTGGCTGCTGGCGCTCGGCTGCGTCGCCGGTCTGGGCCTGCCCGGGCTCGCCGGGTTCTGGGGTGAGCTGCTGGCCGTCCTCGGCGCGTGGCGGGGCACCGACCTGCTCGGGGACGCCGGGTCGCGGTGGGTCGCCGTCCTGGCCGCCGCGGGCACCGCCCTGGCCGCCGCGTACCTGCTGCGGGTGCTCTACCTCGTCTGGCACGGGCCGGCACAGGACCCGGCGGGGCCCGGGGGGGCAGCCACCGCTGCGCCGCGGTCGGCGGAACCCGTGCAGGTCGCGGACGCCGACCACCTCGAGGTGGCGGTCGCCGCCCCGCTGGTCGGCGCCGTGTTCGCGTTCGGGCTGCTGCCGTGGCTGCTGCTGTCCGTCACCGCTCCGGCGGTCCAGTCGCTGGTGGGGGTGCGCTGATGGTCGTCGCCACCAGCGGCTGGTCCGCCGGGGCGCTCGCCGCCCTGGCCCGGACCGCCTCGCCGGAGCGCGTGCAGCCGGTCGACTGGGCGGCGCTGTCACCGGTCCTGCTGCCGGCCGCCGCCGTCCTCGTCGTCCTGCTCGTCCAGGCCGTGCGTCCCGCCCGCCGCGACGTCCTGGACGCCGTCGCGCTCGGCGGGCTGCTCGGCGCCGCCCTCGCGTTGGCCCTGACGGGCCGGACGGCGCGCGGCACCTTCTGCCTCGAGCTGCCGGACGCGCCCGCGGTCGGCGCCGGACCGGACCTGGCGGGGGCCTGCTCGTACGTCACCGGACCGCTGACCACGGGCCTGCAGGCCGTCGTCCTCGCTGCGGCGGTGGTCGCGCTGCTGCTGGCGGTCGACGGGCCGGGCGCGCGGGCCCGCGCCGAGCACCACGCCCTGCTGCTGGCTGCGACCGCGGGGGCGATGGTGCTCGCCGGCGCGCGGGACCTGCCGACGCTGCTGGTCGCGGTGGAGACCGCGTCGCTGCCGGTGGTCGCGCTCGTCGCCCTGCGCCGGGACGCGACCGGTGCGCAGGCGGCGGTCAAGCTGCTGCTCGTCGCGGTCGTGTCGCTCGGCCTCCTGGTGCTCGGCACCGGCCTGGTGTACGCGGGCACGGGGACGGTGCACCTGGCGGCGACCGCCGGGACGTCGCCCGAGCACCCGACCCTGGCCGTCCTCGGCGCGGCGCTGCTCGTCGCGGGACTGGCGTACAAGCTGTCCGCCGCGCCCTTCGGCTGGTGGACACCGGACGTGTACGCGGGGTCGCCGGTGCCCGTGGCGGCCTTCCTGTCGACGGTCTCCAAGGTCGCCGGGCTGGCCGCGCTCGTGGTCGTCGTGGCGGTGGGGCTGCCGTGGGCGCTGGACGACTGGGGACCGCTCCTGGGCGTGCTCGCGGTGGCGTCCATGACGGTCGGCAACCTCGTCGCCCTCACCCAGCGGACGGCGGTCCGCCTCCTCGCGTGGTCGACCGTGGCGCAGGCCGGCTGGGTGGTGCTGCCGCTGGCGGGAGCGGGGGCGGGGGTCCTCACGGCGGTCGAGGCGTCCGTCGGCTACCTGCTCGCGTACGTGGTGGCGTCGCTGGCGGCGTTCACCGTCGTCGTCCTGGTCACCCGGCACCACCGCGACGGCTCGGGGCACGGGCTGGCCGCCTACCGCGGTCTGCTGCGGACCGAGCCGGTGGCGGCTGCCGCCCTGGCACTGGCGCTGCTGTGCCTGGCAGGCCTGCCGCCCGGCGTCATGGGCGTCGTCGCGAAGGTCGTCGCGCTCCGCCCCGTCGTGGACGACGACCTGTGGTGGCTGGCGGGCGCCGCCGCCGTCAACGTCGCTCTGGGCGCGGCCTACTACCTGCGCTGGACGGCGCTGCTCGTGCTGCCCGCCGGGGCCGCCACGGACGGCTCGCCACCGGGTGCCCGCAGCGCCGAGCGGCTCGACGCGCACGGGGGAGCGGGACGTGGGCCACGAGGGCCGGGGGTGGTCGACGAGGCGCACGCCGACGGCGCGGCCACCTGGGACGTCACCCCCGCCGAGGGGCTGGCCCTAGGGCTGTCTTCGGGGGCCTGCCTGGTGCTGTCCGTCGTGCCGCAGCTCGTCGCCGGACCGCTCGGCGGCTGAACGGCGGGCACTCCCGCTGTCCTGCGCGGCCGGGGGGCGGCGTCCGGGGCGCCGCCGTGGCGGGAACGCGTCCCGCACCCGGGGCGTTGTGGTCGGTGGGTGACGCCCGTGCGGGGCGTCCGGCACGAGGGGAGAGCACGCGGGGATGCAGCCGCACCAGCACTTCAACGGTCTGAAGACGGCCATGCTGTTCGGCCTGCTCGGGGCCGTCGTCCTCGGCGCGAGCTGGCTGCTGTTCGGGCGCTCCACCGGGGCCCTGACGATCGGCCTGGTCATCGCGCTGCTGGTGAACGGGATCGCGTTCTGGAAGAGCGACACCCTCGCGATCAAGGCGATGCGCGCCCGCCCCGTCAGCGAGGCCGAGCAGCCCGCGATGTACCGGATCGTGCGCGAGCTGTCCACCCAGGCCCGTCAGCCGATGCCGCGGCTGTACGTCTCGCCGACGATGGCGCCGAACGCGTTCGCGACCGGGCGCAACCCCCGCAACGCGGCCGTGTGCTGCACGGAGGGGCTGCTCGCGATGCTCGACGAGCGCGAGCTGCGCGGCGTCCTCGGCCACGAGCTCATGCACGTGTACAACCGCGACATCCTCAGCGCCTCGGTGGCCGCCGCGATGTCGAGCGTCATCACCTACCTGGCGTACATCGCGATGTTCTTCGGCGGTGGGGACGAGGAGCGGCCCAACCCGTTCGCCGCGATGCTGCTGCTGTTCCTCGGCCCGATGGCGGCCGGGATGGTGCAGATGGCCATCAGCCGCACCCGCGAGTTCGACGCCGACGAGGACGGGGCCACGCTCACCGGCGACCCGCTGGCGCTCGCCAGCGCCCTGCGCAAGCTCGAGCTCGGCACCCGGCAGCTGCCGCTGCGGCCCGAGCGGGACGTCGTCAGCGCCAGCGCCATGATGATCGCCAACCCGTTCCGCGCCGGGGACGTGCGGAGCATGTTCGCCAGCCACCCGCCGATGGCGGAGCGGATCGCCCGGCTGGAGTCGATGGCCGGCTACCAGCGGTGAACCCGACCGGACCGCTCGCCGTCGTCCTCAACGTCGTCTGGCTCGTCGTCACCGGCTTCTGGATGGCCGTCGGCTACCTCGTCGCGGGCGCCGTCGCGTGCCTGCTCGTCGTCACCATCCCGTTCGGCCTGGCGGCCTTCCGGATGGCCAGCTACACGTTCTGGCCGTTCGGCCGGCGGCTGGTCCGGCGCGGGGACGCGGGGATCGCCTCGGGCGTCGGCAACGTGCTGTGGATCGTCCTCTTCGGCTGGTGGCTCGCGCTGGGGCACATCGCCTCCGGGGTGGCGTTCTGCGTGACGGTCATCGGGATCCCGCTGGGGATCGCGTCGTTCAAGCTCGTGCCCGTGTCGCTGGTGCCGCTCGGTCGCGAGATCGTCCCCGCCGACCGGCCCCTCCAGCGCTGACGCCGCGGCCACCGCTCGCCCAGGGCGTCGGCTCGTGCGCCCGCCGGCCGGGGAAGAAGCCCGTCCAGGACGGCGTTGAGGCAGGGCCGCCAGCCCGGAAGGAGCCGCCCGTGACCGTCCAGTCCGCGCCCGCCCGCTCGTCGTCCGCTCCCTCGTCGTCTTCCCAGTCCGCCGGGGCCGAGCTGGACCGCCAGCTCCGCACCCTGCTCGACCTCGGCTACCCGGCCCTCGCGGGGCTGTCCGCCGAGGAGCTCACGGCCCGCGTCGAGGCCCTGCGGCCGGCGGCGTTCGCGGCGCCGACCCGCCCCGGAGCCGTCCCGTTCGTCGTCGTGGTGTCGCGCACCCTCGTCCCGGCCGAGGCGTCGCTGCCGTTGCTCGACCGCGGCGGCAAGCCCGGCTTCGTGTCCGCCGACCTGGCCGACATCGGCCGCTTCGTCCCCGCCGACGACGCCGACCGCGCACCCGCCGACGTGTACCTGCTCGTCGACGTCGAGCGGGGCGACGACTACCTGGACCGGACGCCGGACGAGGCCGTCCCCGCGATCCGGGACCGCGACAGGACCCCGCTGACCTGGGACGAGGGCGTCGCGCTGCTCACCCACCGGCCCGACCTGCTCGAACCCGGCCGGTGCTTCATGACGCCCGCGTCACGCTGCGGTGACCGGCGCGTCCCCGCGCTGTGGATCAGCGGCGGCACAGGCAAGGACGGCCGGGAGCGCCGCGGCGCCCCGAAGCTCGGCTGGTGCTGGGCCGGCAACCGCCACACCTGGTTGGGCCACGCCTCAGCCGCCACCCGCACCGCCTGACCCGGACGCGCTAGACCAGCCCCGAGGTCGACCGACTGATCGTCAGACCGGGATGGGGGTCATCACCCCCATCCCGGTCTGACGATCAGTTCGTGCAGGAGTCGTGAGTGCAGGCGTGGGCGCGCGTGCTCACGCGGGCAGGACGTCGTCCAACCAGGCCCGGACGGCGGCCCAGCAGCGGCTGGCCGGCTGCAGGTGCTCGAAGTGCCCCTCCCCGGGGACGACGACCAGCCGGACCTCCCCGTCATCGTTCCCGCCCCCGGCCGCTGCGGCGGCCTGCGCGAAGGCGCGCGACTGTGCCGGCGGGACGGTGTCGTCGTCCGCTCCGGTGACGGCGAGGACCGGGACGCCGGTGGGCAGCAGGGCGGAGGGGGAGGCGCGGGTGTAGCGGGTCGGCTCGTCGTCCGGCCCGACGGCCATGAGGTCGAGCACGGCCCCGTCCCCGACCCGCTCCCGCGCCGCCGACACGAGGTCGAGGACCCCCGCCTGGGAGCACGCGGCGACCGGGCGGACGCGCGGACCGGCGCCCGTGGCGTCGGCCGGCAGCACGTGCCGCGACGCGGCCCAGGCGGCGAGCGTGCCGCCCGCGGAGTGCCCGACGACGACCACCCGGTCCAGCGGCAGGCCACCCACCCGGGGGGCGGCGTCCGCGAGCGCGTCGACGGCCGCGGCGACGTCGGCGAACGTGCGCGGCCACCCGCCGCCGCCCCCGACCGGCCGGTACTCCACGTTCCACACCGCGAAGCCGGACGCCGTCAGGTCGGCGGCCACGTCGTCCTGCAGGGAGCGGTCGTACCGCGCGCGCCAGAACCCGCCGTGCACGAGGACGACGACCCCGCGGCGGACGGACCGGCCCGGCGGCAGGTGCAGGTCCGCCACCTGCCGGGGGTGGTCACCGTAGGCGTGGGTCAGCGCCGGGTCGCAGCCGGTCACGACGGGCCCGCGTGGACGTCGCCGGTCAGCGGTAGTTGGTGAACTGCAGCGCCACGTCGAGGTCCTTCTCCTTGAGCAGGGCGATGACCGACTGCAGGTCGTCGCGGCTCTTGGCGGACACGCGCAGCTCGTCGCCCTGGATCTGGGGCTTGACGCCCTTCGGCCCCTCGTCGCGGATGATCTTCGCGATCTTCTTGGCGTTGTCGGAGTCCAGGCCCTCCTTCAGCGCGAACTCCTGCCGGTACTCCTTGCCGGACTGCTTCGTCTCACCGGCGTCGAGGACCTTGAGGGACACGCCGCGCTTGATGAGCTTGGTCTGCAGGACGTCGAGGACGGCGGCCACCCGCTCCTCGCTGTTGGCGGTGATGACGATCTTCTCGCCGCTCCACGCCACGCTCGCGCCGGTGTTCTTGAAGTCGTACCTCTGCGAGACCTCCTTGGCGGCCTGGTTGAGGGCGTTGTCGACCTCCTGGCGGTCGACCTTGCTGACGACGTCGAACGACGACTCGCTGGCCACGGGTGGTGCTCCTCGCGTCTGGGGGACCGGTGTCGCGGCGGGGGTTCGAGACGCCTCGCCGGGGTTGCTATCCTTCCACCCGGCGTCGGCACGACGTCACGGCAGGTTGCCCGAGCGGCCAATGGGAGCGGACTGTAAATCCGTCGCGAAAGCTTCGCAGGTTCGAATCCTGCACCTGCCACCACGTAAGGGGCGTCCCATCGCGGGGCGCCCCTTCGTCGTCCGCCCCCACCGGGTGGGTCCGGGCGCCAGGGGCTCAGTTCGGGTCCCGCGGTGCCGATGGGATCCTGGGCGCCGTCCGTGCGCACCCCGGTCTGCCGGAGCCAGGAGGGCGGTCATGACGCCGGTTCTCGCTGTCCTCTTCGCCCTGGCCGCGGCCGGGCTGGCGGCGACCGCCGTCGGCAGCGCCCGCCGTCGCCACGACGCCCCTGCCGCCGGTGCTCTCACGGTGGTCTCGGTGGGCACGTCGTTCTGGTCGCTCTGCGAGCTCGTCACCGCCCTGCCGGTGCCCTTCGAGGCGGTGGTCGCCGCCCAGTCCGCGCTCTTCCTCGGGGTGGCGTCGACGGTCGTCGGCTTCTGGTGCCTGAGCCTGGCCGTGGTCGACCGCGGCTGGCGCCTGACCGGCCGCGCTGCCGCGCTGCTGGCCGTCGAACCGGTCCTCCTGGTGGCAGCAGTGGTGACGAACCCCTGGCACCACCAGTTCGTGGTCAGCTGGGAGTCCGTCGACGGGCCGTTCACCCGCGTCGACGAGACGTACGGGCCGCTGTTCTGGGCCCACATGGTCTACAGCAACGCCCTGCTCGGTGTCGGGCTGGTCCGCATCGCCCGCGCCGCCTGGCGCGGCGACGGGCCGTCGCGCCGGATGCACGTGAGCCTGCTGGTCGGCAGCATCCCTCCGATCGCCGCCAACGTCCTGGCCGTGACGGGGCTCAGCGGGAGGCTGAACCTCACCGTCGTCGGGTTCGCGGTCACGGCGGCCGTCGCGTACCGGGTCGTCGTCGGCCAGTGGCTGACCCACCGGGTGCCGGTCGGCCACCAGCGCATCCTGGACGCCGTCGGCGACGCCGTCGCGGTGGTCGACCGTGCCGGCACGGTGATCACCACCAACCCCGCGGCGGACCGTCTCGCCGCGAGGCTGACCGGTGACCCGTCGACGGTGCTGGTCGGCCGGCCGCTGAGCGAGGTGCTCGCCGGTCTGGCGCTCGAGGACGAGGTCGTCCTGGCCGGGGCGGCGCGGGAGCCGGGGGCGGAGCGCGAGCACACCGTCCTGGACGCCGGGGGCAGCGGCGTCGACCTGCACATCCGGGTCTCCCGCCTGGACGACCACCGGGGCCGCACCATCGGGCGCATCCTCGTGGCCCGGGACGTCACGGAGATGCAGGCCCAGCGCACCGCGCTGGAGGCGGCCAACGCCCGGCTGACCGCCCAGGTGCGGACCATCGAGAGCCTGCAGGCCGACCTCGCCGAGCAGGCCGTGCGCGACCCGCTGACCGGGCTGCACAACCGCCGGTACGTGACGGCGGAGATGGACCGGCTGTCCCCGCAGGTCGGGCCTGGGGCGCCGCTGTCCCTGGCGATCCTGGACGTCGACCACTTCAAGCGGGTCAACGACCGCTACGGGCACCCGGTGGGGGACGTCGTCCTGGTCGAGCTCGCGGACCTGCTGCACGCCGGGGCGGGCGACGGGGACCTGGTCGGCCGCCACGGCGGCGAGGAGTTCGTCGTCGTGATGCCGGGGACGTCGGCCGACGAGGCCCTCGTCCGGCTCGAGCAGATCAGGCGCCGGGTCGAGGACGCCGTGGTCGTCGTCGACGACGTGCGGCTCACGATCACCGTCAGCGCGGGCCTCGCGACGACCACCGGGGACCTCGACCGCGCCGGGCTGTTCCAGCAGGCCGACGCGGCGCTGTACCGGGCGAAGCAGTCGGGTCGCAACCGGGTGGCCGCGACCGCCGCGGTCGGCTGAGGCGGTCGGGCGCCGGCGCACTCCCCGGGGCGGCCGCGACCGCCTCGCGTCGGGGCCCCCGTCACCGCGGACCGCACGCACTCTTCGTGTGGCCGGGCCCCGCTGGTCTCGTTACCGTCGAGCGGGTGCCTGGCGAGCAGTCCTCGGACGTGCCCGTCCCCGGGGCGGGGAGCGGGCCGGTCGACGCGCTCGGCCGGGCGGAGCACTGGGACAGCCGGTACGCGCCAGCGTGGCTGGTCCGCACCGCGGCCGTCGGCGGTCGCCTGCTCGTGCTGGCGGTGCTCGTGTGGCTGCTCGCCGAGCTGGCGACGTCGCTGACGGTCCTGCTCGTGCCGGTCGCGGTCGCGCTGCTGCTGGCCGGTGTGCTCGCCCCCGCCGTGGAGTGGGGCGAGCGCCACCGCGTCCCTCGGGTGCTCGGTGCGGCGGCGGGGACCGCCGTGGTGGTGGCGCTGCTCGTGGGTGCGGGGTGGGCGATCGGTGAGCGGGTCGCCGACCAGCTGCCGGACCTGCGTGCGCAGCTGCGGGACGCCGCGCAGCAGGTGTCGCAGACGTTCGGCGTCCAGGTGCCGGGTGTGGTCACCGGAGGTGGGGGCGGCGGCGGGTCCGGCTCCGCAGCGGGGCCGGGGGTCCTGGGCCAGCTCGCGTCGTCCCTCGGCATCGCCGTGGACGTCGTCATCGGGCTCTTCCTGTGCCTGGCCTTCGTGTTCCTGCTGCTGAAGAACGGTCCCCGGATGTGGCAGGGCCTCCTCGCGCTGCTGGGTGGCAGGCTGCGCGACGACGTCGACGCGGCGGGACGCGCGGCGTGGAGGACGCTCGCCGCCTACGTGCGCGGGCTGACCGTCGTCGCCCTCTTCGACGCCGTCGCCATCGGCGTCGGGCTGCTCGTGCTCGGCGTCCCGCTGGCGTTGACGCTGGCCCTGCTGCAGTTCGTCGCGTCGTACGTGCCGACGATCGGGGCGTTCGTCGCCGGTGCCGTGGCCGTGGCGGTGGCGTGGGCCTCGGAGGGACTCGGCACGGCGGCCGTCGTGGCGGTGCTCGCCGTGGCCGTCCAGCAGATCGGCAACGACGTCATCGAGCCGTACGTCATGCAGCGCGAGCTGCCTGTCGACGCGTTCACCGTGCTGGCGGCCGTGACCGCGGGCGGGCTCTTGTGGGGGATCCCCGGCGCCCTGCTGTTCGTCCCGCTGACGGCGGCGTCGATCGCCGCGGCGAGGGAGCTGTGGCAGCGGCACGGGCGCCGTCCGCTGGCCGGTGGCGGGGGCCCGTGACCGGTGCCGCGTGGCCACTGGGGTGGGCTCTCGCGGCGCTGGCGGGAGCGGGCGCGGTGATCGTGCTCGCCGGCCCGCCCCTGACCCGGGCCGCCGACGGGCTCGCGGAGAGGCTGGGCCTGGGGCGCAGCCTGGCCGGCGGGGTGCTCCTGGGGGCGGTGACCTCCTTGTCCGGGATCGCCACGATCACGACGGGAGGGCTGAGCGGGCAGGCGGAGTTCGCCCTCGCGAACCCCGTGGGCGGGGTAGCCGTCCAGACCGTCTGGCTCACCGTGGCCGACCTGGCCTACCGCAGGACGAACCTCGAGCACGCCGCCGCGTCCCTGGAGAACATGCTGCAGTCCCTGGTCCTCATGGCTCTGCTCGCCGTGCCTGTCGTCGCCTACGCGACGCCGTCGCTGGAGCTCGGCTGGGTCCACCCCGCCACGCTGTTCATCCCGGTCGTGTACGCCGGCGGCCTGCTCCTGGTGCGTCGAACCGAGGGTGCGCCGATGTGGCGGGCCGTGGACACGGACGACACGAGCGACCGTGAGAGCGGACCGGCGTCCGGGTCGTCGACGTGGACGCTGTGGGGCCGGCTGGTCGTGCTGGGCGTCGTCGTCGCCGCCACCGGCTGGGCCGTCGGACGCGCTGGCGTCTCCGTCGTGGAGCGCACGCAGATCCCGAGTGGGGTCGTCGGGTTCACCCTGACGACCGTGATCACCTCCCTGCCGGAGCTGGTCACGCTGGTCGCGGCGGTGCGGATGGGGGCGCTCACCCTGGGCGTGGGCGCGGTCATCGGCGGAAACGTCTTCGACACGCTGCAGATCGCCCTGGCGGACCTGAGCTACCTGGAGGGGTCGGTGTACTCGGCGGCCGGACCTGAGGCGCTGGTGCTGCTGGGCGGGACGATGCTGATGACGGCGGTTCTGGCCGCCGGGCTGCTCGTGCGCCAGCGCCGCGGGATCGGCTTCGAGGGCGTCACCCTGCCCGTGCTGTACGTGGCTACCGCCGCTCTCGTGTGGGCCGCCGCCTGAGCACGCACGGGCCCGCGGGCACTCGCCGGCCCCCGGATCGTCGCCCGCGAGTCAGCCGGTGCTGCTGCCGACGCCCTCGACGCGACCGCGCGACAGGCCGGGGGCGCCGCCGCGCGGCGGGTCGGCGACGAGCGCCTGCCACTCGGGCCGGTCGATCGCCCCGACCCACTCCTGACGGGTGAACCGCAGGGCGGCCGACTCGAACGGCTCGTGCACGGCCCAGCAGGCGGCGTCCGCGCCGCGGCCGACGTCCTCGTTGGTGGTCAGCGGGCTGCGGCACCAGTAGCACAGCGGCTGCGCGGCGCGCCGGCCCGTCGCGGGCTCCCACGGGCGGGCGGACTCGGCCAGCACCCGGCCGCGCACGTCGAGCTCGGCGCCGTCGACGGGGACCGGCTCGATCCACACGTCCTGGGGGCGGGCGCGCGTCGACTCCAGCGCGCGCAGCAGCACGTCCGCCATCGCGGCCGCGTCGGCGGCCGGGTGGACGACGGCGACCTCGTTCGGGGGCAGGCCCTGGTACCGCGGCTGGACGGGGTTCTGGCCGGGCTCCCACGAGGCGAGCGTCGGGACGTGCCAGCACGACCACGACGGCAGGCTCTCCCGCCGGGGGACGGTCACCTCGTCCAGCCAGGCGAGCAGCCAGACGTACCGGCCGTCGTGGACCTTGGCGACGCGGAACGTCCGGTTGCGGCGGTCCCGCTCGAGGGTCTTGGCCAGCGCGCTGGTCGGCTCCTCCGCCAGCGGCGGGTACGCGGAGCGCACGGCGAGGACCTTCCACCAGGACGCGCGCAGCTTGCGGGTGAGCCGGGCGTGCAGGTCCTCGCGGGAGATCTCCGGTGCTGCGGGCGGCTCGGCGCCGCGGGGCAGCAGCGTGAAGCTGTCGCCGATCCGCATGAACACGCCGTCGGCCTGCTCGAGCACCTGCTGCAGGTGGCAGGTGTCCACCGTCCACCCGCGGGCGCGCAGGTCCATGGCGAGCTCCTCGGCGTCCCGGCGCCCGGAGGCGCCGAGCAGGGCGGCGCAGGCGCGCACGAGGTCGTGGGAGGGAGCGGACAGCAGCATGGTGTGAGGTTCGGCGCGGACGACGCCCGGCCCGATAGGCCGTTCGGGGGACGCCGGGCCGGCGGCGCTCCTCCGTCTGGGGCCCACCGGGGCGGCCGCGCGGACCTCTCCGTCGCCGATTTCGTGTCGGGCCCGGGATGCGTGTAGCCTCTGCGGGCGTTGCCCCTTTAGCTCAGTCGGCAGAGCGTCTCCATGGTAAGGAGAAGGTCTAGGGTTCGATTCCCTAAAGGGGCTCTCCTCGACGCGGCCCGCTCTCGCGGGCGCGTGTCGGCACGGCGGGGTAGCTCAGGTGGTAGAGCAAACGGCTCATAATCGTTGTGTCGCGGGTTCAAGTCCCGCCCCCGCTACCACTGCCCCCCGAGGCCGCTCGACGGTCCGGGGAATTCGACTCGACCGGACACGGTTGGGTACCCTTGCCAGTCGGTGCGCGCCGTCCCGGCGCCGCGTCCGTAACCCGCAACCGCGAGAGAAGGCTGTCCCGTGGCCAGCAAGACCGCTGACGTCCGCCCGAAGATCACCATGGCCTGCGTGGACTGCAAGGAGCGGAACTACATCACCAAGAAGAACCGGCGCAACGACCCGGACCGCCTGGAGATGAACAAGTTCTGCCCGCGCTGCGGCAAGCACACCGCGCACCGCGAGACCCGCTGACGCGGGTCACCCAGCACCGAGGAGCGGGGCCGTCCCAGGCGGGGCGGCCCCGCTCCCGTGTTCCGGGCGTGCGTCGTCGGCGCGCGGGGGCGGGGCTCCCGCCCGCCGGTAGGTTGGTGCGGGGCACGTGCCCGACCTGCCTGACCACGTGCCCGACCACGTGCCCGGGCAGCCGGCGGACGACCGGCCGGAGACGAGCGAGGACCAGCACAGGAGGCGTCATGGCGGTCAACGCCGAGTTCGCCGGCCGCACCTACGAGCCCGAGGGCGTCTACGAGGTCGGCCGGGAGAAGATCCGCGAGTTCGCCGAGGCGGTCGCGGGGTCCGGCGGCGCCGTCCACCCGGCCCACACCGACCCCGACGCGGCCCGGTCCCTGGGGTACCCGGACGTCATCGCGCCGCCGACCTTCGCGGTGATCGTCGCCCAGCGCAGCGACGCCCGGCTGGTGCGCGACCCGGAGGCCGGGATCGACTTCAGCCGCGTCGTCCACGGCGAGCAGCGCTTCGCCCACCACCGGCCGATCGTCGCCGGTGACCGGCTGGTCGCCACCCTGCACGTCGACGCGGTCCGCTCCGCGGGCGGCCACAGCATGGTCACCACCCGCAGCGAGATCGCCACCGAGTCCGGGGAGGCGGTCTGCACCGCGACCTCCACCATCGTCGTCCGCGGGGAGGACTCCTGATGAGCGAGCACACCCGTGACCGGGCCGGCGACCCGGCCAGCGCCCCCCGCCCCCGGCTGGCCGACCTCGAGGTCGGCCAGGAGGTCGCCCGCGGCACGTACCCCGTGACCCGGGCCGACCTGGTCCGGTACGCCGGCGCCAGCGGCGACCTCAACCCGATCCACTGGAACGAGCGGTTCGCCCGCGAGGTCGGTCTGCCCGACGTCATCGCCCACGGCATGTTCACGATGGCGACGGCGGTCGACCTCGTCGTCCGCTGGTGCGGCGACCCGGGCGCCGTCGTCGACTACGGCGTCCGCTTCACCAAGCCCGTCCCGGTGCCGGACGAGGGAGGAGCCAGCGTCGACGTCGTCGCCACCGTCGGCGTGCTCGACCCCGAGGCGGGGACGGCGCGGATCGACCTCGCCGCCACCTGCGACGGCGCAGCGGTCCTGGGCAAGGCGCGCGCCGTGGTCCGGTTCCGCTGAGCCGGGAGGTCCTGGCGGCCCGCAACGCCGTCGCGCTCGTCTTCGCGGTCAACGGCTTCGCGTTCGCCACGTGGGTGTCCCGCATCCCCGAGGCCCGGACCGCGTTGGAGCTGAGCCCCGGCCGGCTGGGCACCCTGCTGCTGGCGATGTCCGCCGGTGCGGTGCTCGCGCTGCCGGCGTCCGGTGCCCTCGTCGCCCGGTTCGGCGCCGCGGCCGTCGTCGCCACGGGTGCGGTCGTCACGTCCGCGGGGCTCGTCCTCGTGGGCTCGGCCGCCGACCTGCTCGGGTCGGTGCCGCTGACGGCCCTGGGCCTGTTCGCGATGGGTCTGGGCTCCGGCTCCTGGGACGTCGCGATGAACGTCGAGGGCGCCGTCGTCGAACGGGGGCTGCGGCGCACCGTGATGCCGCGGTTCCACGCGGCGTTCAGCCTGGGCACCGTCGCCGGCGCCGCCGTCGGCGCCCTGGCCGCGTGGCTCGGGGCCGCGGTCTCGACCCACCTGGCCGGCGGGGCGGTCCTCGTGGCCCTGCTCGGCGTGCTCGGTGGCCGCTGGTTCCTGCCGGCCGCAGCCCCGGACCACGCGACCGGCGGGCGACGCAACCCGCTGGCGGCGTGGCTGGAGCCGCGCACGCTGGCGATCGGCCTGCTCGTCCTCGCCCTGGCGCTGACCGAGGGGACCGCCAACGACTGGCTCGCGGTCGCACTGGTCGACGGGCACGGCGTCCACGAGGCCGTCGGCGCCGCCGGCTTCGCCGTGTTCGTCGCCGCGATGACGCTGGGCCGGACCGTCGGCACGGGGCTGCTGGACCGGTTCGGCCGGCTGCCGGTGCTCTGGTCGAGCATGGCGCTGGCGGGCGTGGGCGTCGTCGTCACGGTGTTCGCCGGGTCGCTGCCCCTGGTCGCGGTGGGCGTGGTGATGTGGGGGCTCGGTGCGTCGCTGGGGTTCCCGGTCGGCATCAGCGCGGCCGCCGACGACCCCTCGCACGCGGCGGCGCGGGTGAGCGTCGTCTCGACCATCGGGTACACCGCGTTCCTCGTCGGCCCGCCGCTGCTCGGCTACCTCGGCGACCACGTCGGCGTGCTGCGCGCCCTGCTGCTCGTCGCCGTCCTGCTCGTCCCGTCGATGCTCGCCGCACCCGCCGCGCGACCGCCGCGCCCGGCCCCGCAGCCCGTGGGTGCCCCGCCGGGCCCCGGCACGACCCCGGTCGGCGGCGGTCGCCCGACTAACCTCGCCCCGTGACGCCGCCCGAGCACCAGAGCGCTCCCACCCAGCAGGACGCCGCCGAGGTCGCGCCGACGCTGGCGGGGCTGACGACCCTGCGGGTGGGCGGCCCGGCCAGCCGGTACGTGCGCGCGCAGGACGCCGACGCCCTGGTCGCCGCCGTGGACGCCGCGGACCGCGCGGGGGAGCCCGTCCTGCTCGTCGCCGGGGGGAGCAACCTGCTCGTGGCGGACGACGGCTTCGACGGCCTCGTCGTCGGCGTCGCCTCGCGCGGCGTCCAGGTGCGGTCCAGCGACGCGTGCAGCGGTGCGACCGTGACCGTCGCCGCCGGCGAGCCGTGGGACGACCTGGTGTCCCGGGCCGTCTCGGAGGGCTGGGTCGGGGTCGAGGCGCTGTCGGGGATCCCCGGGTCCACCGGCGCGACGCCCGTCCAGAACGTCGGCGCGTACGGCCAGGAGGTCGCCCAGACCATCGCCTCGGTGCGCACCTGGGACCGCCGCGAGCGCCGGGTCCGGACCCTGGCCGCCGCGGACTGCGGCTTCGGCTACCGGTGGTCCCGGTTCAAGGCCGACCCGTCCCGGTTCCTCGTCCTGGAGGTGACGTTCCAGCTGCGGCTGGGGGACCTGTCCGCGCCGGTGGCGTACGCCGAGCTGGCGCGGACCCTCGGGGTCGAGGTCGGCGACCGCGCACCGCTGGCGGACGTCCGGGAGGCGGTGCTGGGGCTGCGCCGGGGCAAGGGCATGGTGCTCGACGACGCGGACCACGACACGTGGAGCGCGGGCTCGTTCTTCACCAACCCCGTCCTGGACGACGACTCCCGCCTGCCCGAGGGCGCCCCCCGGTTCCCCGCGCCGGACGGACGGGTCAAGACGAGCGCGGCGTGGCTGATCGAGCACGCGGGCCTGGGCAAGGGGTACGGGCTGCCCGGTCCGGCGGCCCTGTCGACGAAGCACACGCTGGCGCTGACCAACCGGGGGACGGCGAGGGCGCAGGACCTGCTGGTGCTGGCCCGACGGGTCCGCGACCAGGTCCGCGACACCTACGGCATCGAGCTCGTCAACGAGCCGGTCCTCGTCGGCTGCGCCCTGTGAGGCTCGCCCGCCGGCGCACGTCGCCGGTGGGCGGCCGCCGGGGACGGGCGGGGCTCAGCGCCGGCGGGGCAGGCGCACGTCGTGCAGGTGGTGCACGACGTCGTGCAGCAGGTACCGGGCGAGGGTGAGCACCGTGAACCGGGAGCCGTTGCTGCGACGCGCCGGGCGGTCCCAGCCGCCGTCGGCGGGCACGGTGTCGAACCGGTCAGCGAGGCGGCGGGCGGCCTCGGCGAGGTCGAGCGACACCCGGGCCGGCTCCTGCCGGTCGTAGTCGGACGCCGCCGCGGTGGCGTCCTGGTCCCAGTTGGCGAACTCGGGGTCGTCCTCGGCCAGGACGAGCGCGAGCCGGTCGTCGAAGACGCGGTACACGTCGCGGACGTGGCAGGCGTACTCCAGCGGCGACCACGTGGCAGGGTCGGGCCGCTCGCGCAGCAGGGGGTGGCCGGCGAGGACCCGCTCCCACTCGACGGCGCTGCTGCGCACGAGGTCGGCGACCTGCTCGGGCCGGATCCGCTGGGCGTCCTCCCCGCACTCGGGGCACCGGCGGTCCAGCACCCAGGTCCAGTCCTTGTCGTCCGGGGCGACGGTCATGCGGCCCACGCTAGCGGCGGGACGGCGAGGCGATCTGGATGAGGTTGCCGCAGGTGTCGTCGAGGACCGCGGTGGTGACCTCGCCCATGTCCAGGGGGTCCTGGGTGAAGCGCACGCCGAACCCGCGCAGGCGCTCGACCTCGGCGTGGACGTCGTCCACGGTGAACGCGGCGGCGGGGATGCCGTCGGCGACGAGCGCGGAGCGGAACGGGCCGACGGCGGGGTGGACGGCCGGCTCGAGGAGCAGCTCCGGGCCGTCCGGTGCGTCCGGTGAGGCGACGGTGAGCCACCGGTGCTCGCCGAGCGGGATGTCGTGCCGGGTCACGAACCCGAGCACGTCGGTGTAGAACCGGTGCGCCGTCTCCTGGTCGTCGACGAAGACGCTCGTGATGGTGATCCTCATGGTCGGTCCTCCGGGTCGGGTGGTGCGGGCGGAGCCGGGTGCGCGGCCGGTGGTGCGTCAGGGCCGCCGGTCCACCGGTCGGTCAGGCCGCGCAGCGGCGTGGGGTCGAGGCTGTGGAGCGTGTACCGGCCCTCGCGACGCCGGTGGAGCAGCCCGGCGGCCGCGAGGACGTCGAGGTGCTGGGAGACGGCCTGGCGCGACGGGCTGATGCCGTGCCGCCCGGACAGGCGCGCGCACAGCTCGAACAGGGTCTGGTCGTCGCGGTCGGCGAGCTCGTCGAGCAGCGCCCGCCGGGTGGGGTCGGCGAGGGCCTTGAAGACGTCGGCCACCCACGTGACGTTAGGCAAGTGAGGACTTGCCTGTCAAGGGGTGAGAGCCGCCTCGTAGCGGTCGAGCACGATGCGCGCGAGACCCGGTGCCGGTGCCAGCGGAGCCGTGACGGCGTCCGCCCCCGCGCCCGCGAGCCGGTCGTGGAAGAACCCCGGCGCCAGCAGGTACGAGGCGACCACGACGCGGCCGCAGCCGCTGTCCCGCAGCCGTTCCACCGCCTCCGGCACGCTCGGCCGCGCGCTCGCGCCGAACCCCGCGAGCACCGGTCCCGGACGACGCGCGGCGAGCCCGCGGACGACGACGTCGACGTCCGCGGCGGCCTGCGGGTCGCTCGACCCGGCCGCCGCCACCACCACGCCGTCACCGGGACCGGCGCCGGCGCCGGCCAGGCGCTCGAGCAGCAGGTCGACGAGTCGGGGGTCCGGCCCGAGCGTGCCGGCGGCCCTGGCCCCCGGGCCGGCGTCCGCCACGGCCCGGGCCACGTCGACGTTGGTGTGGTACCCGGTCGACAGCAGGAGCGGCACGACGACCGCGGTGCCGCCGGCCCGCGTGACCCGGGCGACGACGTCCGAGACCTCCGGCGGCTGGACGTCGACGAACGCGGGTCGCACGTCCAGGTCGGGGCGCAGCGCGGCGACGTCCAGGAGCAGTCCGGCGACGGCGCGCCGCCCGGCCGGGTCGCGGGTGCCGTGCGCGCAGCCCACGAGCACGGGGCCGTCGTGGCCGCCGCGCCGGCCCGGCTCCCCGTCCGCGTCCCCGTGCGCCGTCACGAGCCGGCCACCTCGAGCCGGTAGCCGCGCTTGACGACGGTCCGGACCAGCGACCGGTCACCGAGTGCCTCGCGCAACCGGGCGACCGCCACCTCGGCGGCGTGCGGGTCGGTCGAGTCGCCGGGCAGGGCGGCCAGCAGGTCGGCGCGGGCGACCACCGCCCCACCGGCGCGGGCCAGCACCCGCAGCACCTCCAACCCGCTCGGGGACAGCGGCAGCAGCCGGCCGTCCAGGACGGCGCCGCCCCGGCGCACCCGCAGCACGCCGGCGGGTGTGGCCACGTCCGCGCCGGCGTCGGCCTCGAAGTGGGCCACGACGGCGCGCACGAGCGAGCCCAGCCGGCCCCGGTCGGGGACGAGGGGCTCGATCCCGCTGCGCCGCAGGGGTTCGGCCGTGACCGGCCCGACCGCCGCCGCGACCAGGTGACCGTCCGTGCAGCGTCCGCGCACCTCGTCCAGCACACCCGCCGCCGCGCACGCGTCCAGCCACGCCGCCGCGCCGGGGGCCGAGGTGAACAGCACCGCGTCGACCTCGCCGGCGGCGCAGGCGCGCACCGAGGTCGCGACGGCCGCCGGGTCCGGCGCCGGTCCCCACCGGTAGACGACGAGCGGCTCGACGTCGGCGCCCGCGGCCCGGAACGCCTCGTCCAGGCCGTCCGACCCGGCGCCGTGGTGCTGGACGGCGATCCGCTGACCCCGGACGCCCTCGCCCAGCAGCACCTCGGCGACCTCCGCGGCGGTCTCGGACTCGGCCACCCAGTCGGTGTGCAGACCCGCGGCCTGCAGGGCGCCGCGCGCCTTCGGTCCCCGCGCGACGACCCGGGCCCGGGAGAGCACCTGCAGCAGCGGCTGGGCGAGCCCGGCCGCGTCGGCCGCCTCGACCCAACCTCGGAAGCCGATGCCGGTGGTGGCGACGAGCACGTCGGGCGGGTCGGCCAGCACCCGCCGGGTCGCGGCGAGCAGCTCCGCGTCGTCGACGTGCGGGACGATGCTCAGCACCGGCGCGTGGCGCACCTGCGCGCCCCGCCGCTCCAGGGCGCCACCGAGCTCGGCGGACCGCCGGTCCGCGGTCACGAGCACGACGCAGCCCGCGAGGGGCTGCTGGGCGGCGCTCACCCGCCCATTCTGACGCCGGCCGGGTGCGGCGCCCGCGCGGCCCCGCGCCGGGCGGGGCGGTCGCGTCCGAGGACCACCGGGGCAGCCGGAGCAGCCGGAGCAGCCGGAGCCCGGACGGCCGGCGCGGACGACGCCGCCGTCGGTGCGTCGGGGTCGCGGACGTGCTCGGCCAGCAGCCCCGCAGCGGCCACGTCACCGACGACCACCACGGCAGGTGCCCGGACGGGCCCGAGGCCGGGCAGACCACCGACGGTGGTGCGACGGAGGTGCTGCCGTGGGGTGCACCCGCGCTCCACGACGGCGACCGGGACGTCGTCGCGCACGTCGTGCGCCCGCAGCGCCAGCGCGATGCGGTCGAGGGCCGCCGCGCCCATCAGGACGACGACGGTCGCCCCGGCGCGCACCAGCGTCGCGGCCAGGGCGCCGTCCAGGCCGTCGTGGCCGGTGAGGACGGCGAAACCGCGGGCCGCTCCGCGGTGGGTGACCGGGATGCCCGCCGCCGCGGGCACCGCCACCGCGCTGGTGACCCCCGGGACCACCTCCACCGGGACGCCCGCGTCCCGGCACGCCCGCACCTCCTCGCCCCCGCGACCCAGGACGAACGGGTCACCGCCCTTGAGCCGGACCACCACCTGCCCGCGCCGGGCACGGGCGACCAGCAGCCGCTCGATGTCACGCTGGGGGAGGGGGTGGCGCCCCGGCGCCTTGCCGACGTCGACCACCTCCACCTCGGGCGGCAGGTCCGCCAGCACCTCGGTGGGCGCGAGGCGGTCGGTCACGACGACGTCCGCCTCGGCCAGGGCCCGGCGCGCCCGGACCGTGAGCAGGTCCGGCGCCCCCGGCCCACCGCCGACGAGCACGACCCGCCCGGGCCCGGGCCGCCTGCGGCGCACCGGCAGCCGCCCGTGGTCGAGCAGGTCCGCGACCGCGTCCCGGACCGCGGTCGACCGCCGCGGGTCCGGTGCGCCCGCGGAGACCACCCCGACGAGCAGGTCGCCGCTGCGCGCGACGGCGGCGCACCGGGCCGAGCCGTCCCGCCCGGCGACGCAGAAGACCCGGCGGGCGTCGGCCCAGCGGCGGACCTTCGCGTCGACGGCCGGGTCGCCCGTGGCGGTGACGGCCAGCCACGTGCCGTCCAGGTCGTCGGCACGGACCGGCCGGGCGGCCCAGGTCAGGGCGCCGGTCGCGGGCGGGTCCGCCAGCAGCCCCCGCAGCTCGGCGCCCGGCGTCGGGGCGACCACCCGGACGACCGCGCCGTCCTCCAGCAGGCCCCGTGCCCGGCGCGCGGCGACCGGGCCGCCCCCGGCCACCAGCACCGCGCGGCCGGCCAGGTCCAGGCCCAGCAGGGTGGTCACCGCGAGCCCACCGCGACCAGCACGGCACCGCGGGCGTCCACCCGCACCGGCCACGTCCGCAACGGGCCCGGGGCGGCGCCCACACCGTCGAGGCAGACCCCCGTGTCCAGGTCGTACACCTGCTTGAGCAGGGGTGAGGCGACCGTCGGCACGTCACCGCGGCCCTCGACCCGCCGGCTGCCGACGATGCCGCGCGCCAGGACGTGGGCGCCCGTCACGGGGTCGCGGTGCTGCACGGCGCGCACGGTGTCGTCGTGCAGCCGGAAGAGCGCGACCTGCTGGTCCGCGACCAGGGCGGCGGCACCCCGCTCGACCTCCAGGTCCGCCAGGGCGCACACCGGGACCCACGTCCCGCGTGCCGGCGCACCCCCTGCCGCGCCGTCGACCTGCGGGCTCACCGCCGCACCTCCAGCTCCGGACCGGCCACGAGCACCGGCGTCCCCGCGAGCACCGCACCGGCCGACCGCTCGGCCGGTGTGGCGGGCCGCTTCTGGTCGCGTTCCAGCACGTACGCCAGCGAGGGGTCCGGGGTGTCCGGCGCGTTGACGAACGCGGCGAACCGGCGCAGCCTCTCGGGGTCCTCCAGCGTCTCCCGCCACTCGTCGACGTACCCGTCGACGTGCGCCGCCATCGCGGCGTCCAGGTCCGCGGCGATCCCCAGCGCGTCGTCCAGGACGACGGACCGCACGCCGTCCAGCCCGCCGTCCACCTCGTCGAGCCAGGGCGCGGTGCGCTGGAGCCGGTCGGCGGTCCGCACGTAGTAGACGAGGAAGCGGTCGATGGTGCGCACCAGCGTCGCCGTGTCGAGGTCCTCGGCGAGCAGCCGGGCGTGCCGGGGGGTGAAACCGCCGTTGCCGCCGACGTACACGTTCCAGCCCTGGTCCGTGGCGATGACGCCCACGTCCTTGCTGCGCGCCTCGGCGCACTCCCGGGCGCAGCCCGAGACACCGAGCTTGATCTTGTGCGGCGCGCGCAGCCCGCGGTACCTCAGCTCCAGCGCGATGGCCAGGGCCACCGAGTCCTGAACCCCGTACCGGCACCACGTCGACCCGACGCACGACTTCACGGTCCGCAGGGCCTTGCCGTACGCGTGGCCCGACTCGAAGCCGGCGTCCACGAGCCGGCGCCAGATCGCCGGGAGCTGCTCGATGCGCGCGCCGAAGAGGTCGATCCGCTGACCACCGGTGATCTTGGTGTACAGACCGAAGTCGGCGGCGACCTGCCCGATGGCGATGAGCCCCTCGGGGGTGATCTCGCCGCCGGGGACGCGCGGGACCACCGAGTAGCTGCCGTCCTTCTGCAGGTTCGCCATGACGTGGTCGTTGGTGTCCTGCAGCGCCGCCCGGCCGGCGTCGAGCACGTGCCCGGCGCCCAGGCTGGCCAGCACCGAGGCGACGACCGGCTTGCAGACGTCGCAGCCGCGACCCCGGCCGTGGCGCTCGACCACCTCGCTGAACGTCCGCAGCCCCGTGACCCGGACGACGTCGAACAGCTGACGGCGCGAGAGGTCGAAGTGCTCGCACAGCGCCGAGCTGACGGGCACCCCCGCCGCCGCGAGCTCCGTGGTGACGAGCCGCTTCACCAACGGCAGGCACGAGCCGCAGGACGTCCCCGCCCGGGTGCAGGCCGTGACGCCCGCGACGTCGGTGCACCCGCCCTCGCGGACGGCGCCGCGCAGCCGCCCCGCGGACACGTTGTTGCACGAGCACACCGTCGCCTCGTCCGGCAGGTCCCCTCGCTCGCCCGCACCGCCCTCGGGGAGCAACCAGGCCCCGGGGTCCCCGTCGAGCTCACGACCGACCCGGGGCCGCAGCGCGGCGTACGCGCTCGCGTCCCCCACGAGGATCCCCCCGAGCAGGACCCGCGCGTCGTCGGACAGCACGAGCTTCGTGTAGACGCCGGCGACGGGGTCGGCGTAGACCACGTCGAGGGCCCCCGGCGTGGTCCCGAACGCGTCCCCGAAGCTCGCGACGTCCACGCCGAGCAGCTTGAGCTTCGTGGCGGTGTCGGCCTCCTCGAACACCGCCGACCCGCCCAGCAGCCGGTCCACGACCACCTCGGCCATCGCGTACCCGGGCGCGACGAGCCCGAGGCAGCGGCCGGCGACGCAGGCGACCTCGCCCACCGCCCAGACGCGCTCGTCCGAGGTGCGGCACGCCTCGTCGACGACGACCCCACCCCGCTCGCCGACCTCCAGGCCCGCCGCGCGCGCGAGCTCGTCGCGCGGCCGCACCCCCGTGGCCAGGACGACGACGTCGACCGGCAGCCGACCGCCGTCGGTGAAGTCCATCCGCCCCACCCGCCCCGCCCGGTCCGCGCGCAGCCGGGCCGTCGCCGTGGCGGTCCGGACGTCGACGCCGGTGGCGGTCAGCAGCCGGGCGAGCGCCTGACCGCCGCCGTCGTCGACCTGCAACGGCATCAGCCGGGGCGCGAACTCGACGACGGTGCTGCGCGCCCCCAGGGCCTGCAGCGCCCCGGCCGCCTCCAGCCCGAGCAGGCCGCCACCGACGACGGCGCCTCGCACCGGGCGGCGCAGGGCCGCCGCACGCTGCTCCACCCAGGCGCGCAGAGCGGCCACGTCGTCCACCGTGCGGTACACGAAGACGCCGGGCAGGTCGGTGCCCGGCACCGGCGGGACGGCGGCCGCCGACCCGGTCGCCAGGACGAGGGCGTCGTAGGCCAGGACCCGGCCGCGGGCGGTCCGGACCCGGCGGGCGCCGCGGTCCAGCTCGACGACCTGCTCGCCGCGCAGCAGGGTGACGAGCGGGTCGCGCCACAGGCCGGGCTCGCCGAGCTGCAGGTCCTCGGGGTCCCGGCCGGTGAAGTACGAGGTCAGCGCGACCCGGTCGTAGGGCGCCCGCGGCTCCTCGGCGAGGACGGTGACCCGCCACCGCCCGTCGGCGTCGCGGTCGCGCAGGGCCTCCACCAGGCGGTGGGCGACCATGCCGCCGCCGACGACGACGAGGTGCTGCGTCGCGGCGGCCCGGTGCGGGCCGGCGTTCCGCGCGGGCGCGCCGGTGGTGTCCGTGGTGGGGGTGTCGCTGGTCATGACGGGGACGCTAGGAACCCGAGGTTTCGCCGGTGGGCGGCTGCTGTTTCGCCGCCGCAACGGCTTCCTCACGTCCGCCGGGGCCCCGGTGTGAGCCGTCCGCCACCGGCGTGCGCCCGTCGTCGGAGTCGCTGCGGGACAACCAGTCGACGATCCCGCCCACCACGTCCCGGCAGCCGCCGCAGCCCGTGGTGGCCCGCGTCGCCGCGGCCACCTGGGCCACGTCCCGGGCACCGGCGCGCCAGCACGCGACGACGTCGCCCTTGCTGACGCCGTTGCACCGGCACACCGTCGTGCGGTCGGGCATCCGCACCGGCGATTCGGTGCCGTCGGGTGCACCGGGCGTCGTCGCGGCCCCGGCGACGGGCCGCAGCAGCAGCTGCGCCGGGTCCAGCGGGACGGGGGTGCCCCGGCTCAGGGCGGCGAGCAGGTCGGCCCCGACCGCGGCGTCACCGACGGCGACCAGCCCGGTGACCACCCCGTCGCGGACGACGACCTCCACGTGCCGGCCGGCGTCCGGGTCGTGCAGGACCACCGACCGGCCGCCCGCCGTCCCGGCGGCACCCGCGTGGCCCGCGGCCAGGACGTCGACGCCGTCGGCCTTCAGCCGCACCACGGCCGGAGCCGGCGGGCCGTCCGCCGGGCCGTCCGCCGGGCCGTCCGCCGGGTCGTCGGGCCACCGGCCGCGGACGCCGGCACCCGCCGCCCGCACGAGCGCCGCGGCGAGCCGGCCGGCCTGCTCCCAGCCCTGGGCGACGAGCCCGGTGCCACCCTCGGGCGGCTGGGCGCAGTCGCCGACGGCGGCGACCCGCCGGTCCGCTGGGCAGCGCAGGTCGTCCCCGACCACGATCCCGTGGTCGACGTCCAGGCCGCAGTCGCGGGCGAGGCCGGTGTCCGGCACGGTCCCGCACGCCAGCACGAGCAGGTCGGTGGCCAGCGCCTCGCCGTCCACCACCAGCGCGCCGACGTGGTCCCGGTCGACGACGACCTCGGTGCGGCGCACCCCGGCGAGGGTGGCGACCCCCCGTCGCCGCAGGCCCTCCACGAGGGCGCGCGCGGCCGGTTCGTCGAGCTGGCGCTCCATCAGGTGCGGGCCGGCGTGCACGACGGTCACCGCCAGCCCGCGGCGGGCCAGGCCGCAGGCGGCCTCCAGGCCGAGCACCCCGCCGCCCAGGACGACGGCGCGGCGCGCGTTGACCGACGCGGCCACGACCTCCCGCGCGTCGTCCAGGGTGCGCAGCACGTGCGCCCCGGCGGGCAGCGGGTTCCGCCCCGGCTCCGGCGTCAGCCCCGGCACGGCCGGCACGCGCGCCCGGGCGCCGGTCGCGAGCACCAGCGCGTCGTAGGGGTGCTCGTACCCGTCGGCGTCCAGGACCACGCGCCGTCGGCGGTCGACGCGGACGGCGGCGACGCCGGTGAGCACCGCGGCCCGGTCCGAGCGGGGCTGCGGCAGCGTCAGCGACGCCACGTCCGCGCGGCCGGCGACCACGTCGCTGAGCAGCACCCGGTTGTACGGCGGGTAGGGCTCCGCGCCGAGCACCGTCACGGCCACCGCTCCTCGCCCGTCGCGGCGCAGGACCTCCTCCACCAGCCGCGACCCGACCATGCCGTGACCGACGACGACGACCCTCAGGCGACCGTCCACGCGTCCTCCTCCGTCCCGGCTCCCGCTCGCTCACCCTGCGTCCCGGGGCCCGGCCGGGCCTCCTCGACGCGGGTGACCGACACGGCGCAGACCTTGAACTCCGGCATCCCCGACACCGGGTCGGTGGCGTCGTTGGTGAGCCGGTTGACGCTGCCCTCGCCCGGCCAGTGGAACGGCACGAAGACCGTGTCGTGCCGGACGGCGGCGGTCACCCGGGCCCGGACCCGGGCGGTGCCGCGGGCGGACCGCAGCTCGACCAGGTCCCCTCCGGTGACGGCGAGCCGGTCGGCGAGCAGCGGGTGCAGCTCGGCGAACGGCTCGGGTGCGGCACGGGCCAGCTCGCCGACGCGGCGGGTCTGCGCCCCGGACTGGTAGTGCTCCAGCACCCGCCCGGTGACCAGGTGCACCGGGGCGCCGGGCCGTACGTCGTCGGCGGGCCCGACGTGCGCGACGGGCAGCATCCGGGCCCGGCCGTCCGGGGTGGGGAAGCGGTCGACCAGCAACCGCGGGGTCCCCGGGTGCGGCGGGGACGCCCCCCGCCCGGGGACCGGAGCGGGCACGGGCCAGAACAGGCCGCCGTCACCGCCGTCACCGTCGGCACCGCCGTCACCGCCGTCACCGTCGGCACCGTCGAGCCGGGCGTGGCTGAGGCCGGAGTAGTCGGCCGTGCCGCCGGCGCTGGCCCGCGCGAGCTCGTCGAAGACCGTCGCGGCGTCCGGGCCGATCGCGTCCGGCCGGCCCAGGCGGGCCGCGAGGTCGGCGAGGACCGCCAGCTCGTCACGGACCCCGGGGGGTGGGTCGACGGCGCGACGGCGCCGCAGCACCCGACCCTCGAGCGAGGTGAGCGTGCCCTCCTCCTCCGCCCACTGCGCCACGGGCAGGACGACGTCGGCCAGCGCCGTGGTCTCCGACGGCACGACGTCGCAGACGACGAGCAGGTCCAGGGCCCGCAGCCGCTGCACGACGTGACGGGCGTTGGGGGCGCTGACGACGAGGTTGCTGCCGTGCACGAGCAGGGCCCGGGGGCCGCCGGGGCGTCCGAGGGCGTCCAGCAGCCGCACCGCCGGCAGTCCCGGGCCGGGCAGGCTGTCGGGGTCCACACCCCAGACGGCGGCCACGTGCGCGCGGGCCGCGGGGTCGTCGACCCGGCGGTACCCGGGCAGCTGGTCGGCCTTCTGGCCGTGCTCGCGCCCGCCCTGCCCGTTGCCCTGCCCGGTGAGGGCGCCGTACCCGCTGCGGGGCCGCCCGGGCAGCCCGAGCGCCAGCGCGAGGTCGATCGCCGCGGTGACGGTGTCGGTGCCCTGCCGGTGCTGCTCGGCGCCCCGCCCGGTGAGGACGACGCACCCGGGCCCACCGCGGTGCGGTGCGGCCGCGGCCAGCAACCGGGCCGCGCGGCGCAGCAGGGGAGCGGGGACCCCGCACACCTGCTCGGCCCGCTCCGGCCACCACGGGGCGACGGCCCGACGGACGTCCTCCGCCCCGTGGGTGCGGCGGGCCAGGTACGCCTCGTCGGTCAGGCCCTCGGCCCACGCGACGTGCAGCAGCGCCAGCAGCACGACGAGGTCGGTGCCCGGGACCGGCTGCAGGTGCAGTCCGCCGCCGTCGTCGCACAGCGCCGCGGTGGCGCTGCGGCGGGGGTCCACCACGACCAGGCCGCCACGGGACCGCGGACCGGCCAGGTGCGCCACCGCCGGCGGCATGGTGTCGGCGAGGTTGCTGCCGAGCAGCAGCACCGCCCCGGCGCCGCCGACGTCCGCGAGCGGGAACGGCAGGCCGCGGTCGATGCCGAGGCTGCGCGTGGCCGCGGCCGCGGCGGACGACATGCAGAACCGCCCGTTGTAGTCGATGTTCGGGGTCCCCAGCACGACGCGCGCGAGCTTGCCCAGGGCGTACGCCTTCTCGTGGGTCAGGCCGCCGCCGCCGAACACCGCCACCGCCTGCGGCCCGCTCTCGGAGCGGATCGCCGTCAGGCCCGCCGCGACCAGGTCGAGCGCGTCGTCCCACGTCGTCTCGTGCAGCTCGCCGTCCGCACCCCGCACCAGCGGCGAGGTCAGGCGGTCCTCGGCGGTCAGCACCGACGCGCTGGTCCACCCCTTGCGGCACAGCCCGCCGCGGTTGGTGGGGAAGTCGCGGCCCTCGACCCGCACGCTGCCGCCGCCCGGCGTCAGCCGCATCGCGCACTGCAGGGCGCAGTACGGGCAGTGCGTGTCGACGGCGCCCGCCTCCGCGGCGTCCGCTCCCGTCGCCGGCGGGGCGCCCAGGTGGCCGCTCACACCCGCGCCCTGGCCATCCGCGCACCGGGGCGCAGGTACACGGCCCAGGTGAGGACGACCATCACCGCGTACACCCCGACGTACACCAGCATCGCCGGCTCGATCGACCCGTACGTGCCGCTGGACCACGCGTAGGTCCGGGGGACGAGGAAGCCGCCGTAGGCGCCGACCGCCGCGATGACGCCGATCGCCGCCGCCGCCTCCGCCTTGCCGCGCACCAGGTCCGCCGGGCTGCCGCCGGCGTCCTGCGCCTGGGTGCGGAAGATCGCCGGGATCATCCGGTACGTCGAGCCGTTGCCCACCCCGGAGGCCACGAAGAGCACCATGAACGCGCCGAGGAAGGCGGGGAAGCTGCCGGCCCGGAGCGCTGCGACCGCCCCGAGCACCCCGACGCCCATCCCGACGAACGAGCCGACGGTCACCACCGCGCCGCCCGCACGGTCCGCCAGCCGGCCGCCGAGGGGGCGGGCGAGCGAGCCCACCAGCGCCCCGAGGAAGGCGAAGCTCGTCACCGACACGTCGGGGAACTGGGTGGAGATGAGCAGCGGGAACGCCGCCGAGTAGCCGATGAACGACCCGAACGTGCCGATGTAGAGCACCGCCATCACCCAGGTGTGCGGGCGGCGCGCCGCGGCCCCGCTGGAGCGCAGGTCGGCCCGGGCGGGGGTGAGGTTGTCCATGTACCGCCACGCCAGGACCGCCGCGAGCAGCACCAGGGGCACCCACATCAGCCCGGCCCGTTCCAGGTGCAGGCCCCCGCCGGCGACGACCACGGCCGACACCACGACCGGGGCCTGCACGACCGCCACGCCGATGTTGCCACCGGCGGCGTTCAGCCCCAGCGCCCAGCCCTTCTCCCGCTCGGGGAAGAAGTAGGAGATGCTCGCCATCGACGACGCGAAGTTGCCGCCGCCGAAGCCGGCGGTCGCCGCGACCAGCAGCATCGTGGTGAACGACGTCGTCGGGTCGCTGACGGCCCACGCCAGCCCGAGGACGGGCACCAGCAGCAGCAGCGCCGACACGACCGTCCAGTTGCGCCCGCCGACCAACGGCACCGCGAACGTGTACGGGACGCGCAGCGTCGCCCCGACGAGGCTGGGCACCGCCACGAGCCAGAAGAGCTGGCTCTCGGTGAACGCGAAGCCCGCCGAGTTCAGGTTCACCGCGACGATGCTCCACAGCAGCCACACCGAGAACCCGAGGTGCTCGGCCAGCACCGAGAACGCGAGGTTGCGGCGGGCCACGCGCCGGCCCGTGGTCGCCCAGAAGCGCTCGTCCTCGGGTTCCCAGTGGTCGATCCAGCGTCCGCCGAGCCGGCGCCGGTCCGCGCCGGGTGCCTGCGCGGCGGCCGTGCCCCCGACGCGCTCCGTGGTGGGTACCGCCATGTCGTCCTCCTCCGGTGGGCTGCCCGGTGGCAGCGGAAACGAGAGGACGGCGACGCTAGGAGCGGCGTGTTTCGGTGCGACGGCGCCGCGTTACCCGGGAGGAACGGTCCCCGCACGGCGGGAGGCCGGTGCTGTGAGGACGACCCTGAGTCCGGCCGGCCGGCTCAGCGGGCGAGCCAGTCCCGGACGCCGGCCAGCAGCCGGTCCCGGACGTCGGCCGGCGCGCGCGACGCCCGCAGGGACGCCTGCGCCAGACCGGCGAGGGCGACGTCGTCCAGGCCGTGCCGCTCGCGCGCGGCGACGTACTGGTCGGCCAGGCGGGAGCCGAACAGCAGCGGGTCGTCCGCGCCCAGCGCGACCTGCGCCCCGGCGTCCAGGAGCGTCCGCAGCGGGACCTGCGACACCGTCGGGTACACGCCCAGCGAGACGTTGCTCGCCGGGCACACCTCCAGGGCGACGCCGGCGTCGACCACCCGGGCCAGGACGTCCGGGTCCTCGGCGGAGCGCACGCCGTGGCCCAGGCGGTCCGGCGCCAGGGTCGCGAGCGTCACCTCGACGTGGTCGGGCCCGAGCAGCTCACCGCTGTGCGGCACGGAGGCCAGGCCCGCGGCGCGTGCGATGTCGAAGGCCTTGGCGAAGTCGGAGGTCCACCCGCGGCGCTCGTCGTTGCTGAGGCCGAAGCCCACGACCGTCCCGGGTCCCTCCCCGGCGTGCCGGGCGGCGAGCCGGGCCAGCGTCCGGGCGTCCAGGGGGTGCCTGACCCGGCTCGCGGCCACGACGACCGCCACCCCCGTCCCGGTCAGCGCGGTCGCCTCGCGCGCCGCGTCCAGGACGACCTCCAGCGCGGGGGTGAGACCGCCGACGAACGGCGCGTACGACGTCGGGTCGACCTGGATCTCCAGCCAGCCGGACCCCTCCGCGGCGTCGTCGGCGGCCGCCTCCAGCACGATCCGGCGCATGTCGTCGGCGTCGCGGACGCACGCACGCGCGGCGTCGTAGAGGCGCTGGAACCGGAACCAGCCGCGCTCGTCCGGGCTGAGCCGCACGAGGTGCTGCTCGCGCAGGCTCGCGGGCAGCCGGACGCCGTGCTTGTCCGCCAGGTCGCGCAGGGTCGACGGGCGCATCGACCCGGTGAAGTGCAGGTGCAGGTGCGCCTTCGGCAGGGCGCGGACGTCGCGCACCGACGACGCCGCCGACACCGACGACGCCGACGACACCGGCGGGACGGCGTCCTGGCGGCGCGCGTCGGGTCCCCCCACGGCCGGCATGGGCCGGAGTGTTCCAGACCGCCGCGGCGGCGGCCTCAGGACCCGCCCGGGTGGGGGAGCAGCCCCCGCTGCATCGCCACCGTCACCGCGTGCGTGCGGTCGTCGACGCCGAGCTTGCCGAAGAGGCGGAGCAGGTGGGTCTTGACGGTCGCCTCGCCGATGAACAGCTCCCGGCCGATCTCGGCGTTCGTCAACCCCCGGGCCACGCCCCGGAGCACCTCCAGCTCCCGCGGTGTCGGGGTCTGCTCCTGCGGTTCGCGCACGCGCCGGACGAGCCGCGCCGCGACGGACGGTGACAGCACCGACTGGCCCTCCGCGGCCGACCGGACACCGGCCAGCAGCTGCTCGCGCGGGGTGTCCTTGAGCAGGTAGCCGGTGGCCCCCGCCTCCACGGCCCGCAGGATGTCGGCGTCGGTGTCGAACGTCGTGAGCACCAGCACCGCCGTGCCCGGGTGCTCCGCGCGGATCCGCGCGGTGGCCGCCGTGCCGTCCAGCCGGGGCATCCTCAGGTCCATCAGGACGACGTCGGCGGCCGTGGAGGCCAGGACGTCCAGCGCCTGCTCGCCGTCGCCGGCCTCGCCCACCACGTGGACGTCGTCCTCCACCTCGAGCATCCCCACCAGGCCCGAGCGCACGACCGGGTGGTCGTCGACGACGAGCACGCGGATCACGGCGCGGCCCGGCCGGCCGCTGCGCCCGGCGTCTCCGTGGGCACTGTCACCAGCACGCGCGTTCCCCGGCCGGGCGCGCTGTCCAGGTGGACCGAGCCACCGGCCCCCTCCACCCGGTGCCGCATCCCCGTCAGGCCGAGACCCTGGCGGTCGGCCGGGTCCATGCCCCGGCCGTCGTCGACGACCTCCACGCTGGCGCACGGCAGCCCTCCGGTCGGCGGGGCCAGGCGGAGCCGGACCGTGCGCGCCCCGGCGTGCCGGCGCACGTTCGTCAGCGCCTCCTGCGCCGCGCGCAGCAGCACCACCTCGGCGTCACGGGGCAGCCCCGCGCCGTCCGCCGCGTCCGGCTCCGACGGCAGGTCCAGCTCCACCGGCAGACCCGTCTCGGCGGTGAAGCGGTCCGCGAGCCGCCGGATCGCGTCGGGCAGCGCGCCGTCCCGCAGGGCCACGGGCGCGAACGCCGCCACCAGCGCCCGCGCCTCGGCCAGGTTCTCCCGCGCGGTGTCCTCGATGACCTCGAGCCGGCCAGCGGCACCGGCGGGGTCCCTCGCCAGCTGCGCGCGCCCCGCCTGCGCCAGGGCCACGATGCTGGTGAATCCCTGCGCGAGGGTGTCGTGGATCTCCTGCGCAACCCGCTCCCGCTCTGCCACCACACCCGCCGCGTGGTGGGCTTGCGCCAGCTCCCCACGGGCGCGGTCCAGCTCGGCGATGAGGTCGGCGCGCTCCTGGCTCTGGTCGATGACGCTCGCGATCCAGAGCCCGAGCAGCACGCTGAACAGCAGGCTCACGAGCATCGCCGGGCCGAACCCGCGCAGGGCCTCCGGCGACCAGCCGAAGCGCCCGAGCAGCGCCACCGTGACGGCTGCGGTGAGGACCACGGTCCACACGACGCCGTCGCGGCGGCGGTCGCTGAGGAACCACACCTGCGGGTAGGCGATGAAGAGCAGGAACAGCACGTCCAGCGGCAGCCACGCGAGCAGCGCCACCACGCCCGTCAGCACCGCCAGGTAGACGTGCGGCCACGGGAGCCGGCGCGACCGGTCGTCGTCCACCACCACCACCCGGTAGGCCAGCGACAGGACGGCCACCCCGGCCAGCGCCGCGACCTTCGTGCTCGTCGCGCCGCCGCGCAGCACGACGGCCAGGGCGGTGATCGCCATCATCAGCCAGAACGCCACGTGCCAGCCGACGACCGTGCGCACCCACACCGAGTCGGGGGCAGGGCGGTCCATCGACGGACGGCCCGGGACGGCGCCGGTCACCACCGCGTCACGCCGTCCCGACCCGCGTCCACCGGAAGGTGCGCACGCAGGCCAGAAGCCCCACGACCAGCCAGGTGGCCAGGACGACCGCCGTGGCGCCGTGCTGCCAGGACCCTGCCACCTCGAACGACTCCATCGCGTCGGGCAGGAACACCGACCGCATGCCCTGCGCCTGCCACTTCAACGGGAACAGCGACGCCACGGTCTGCAGCCAGGACGGCAGGTCGTTGAAGACGAAGAAGACCCCGGAGATGAACTGCAGCACGAGGACGACCGGGGTGACGACGGCGCTGGCGCTGCGCGCGGAGCGCGGGACGCTGGAGAAGGCGATGCCGAGCACCGAGCCGGACGCGCTGCCGAGCAGGAACACCCAGGCGAACGTCCACCACCGGGCGGGGTCGGTCGGCAGGTCCACCCCGAACACCAGGGCGGCGTAGGCCAGCAGCAGCGCCGACTGGGTCAGGCTCGTCACCAGCACGAGGCCGACCTTGCCGAGGAAGTAGGCCAGGGGTGGCATCGGGGTGCCCCGCAGCCGCTTCAGGGTGCCGTCCTCGCGCTCGGTGGCGATGGTGAGCGCGAGGGTCTGGAAGCTCGTCAGCATGATCCCGGCCGCCAGCATCCCGGGGAGGAAGTACAGGGAGAAGTCCACGGTCCCCGCCGGGCCGCCGATCCGGTTGTCCCCGCCGAACACGACGGCGAACAGGCCCAGCATGATGATGGGGAACGCGAAGATGAAGATGACCGCGTCCTTCTCGCGGAAGAACTGCTTGAGCTCGACCGCGACCCGGGCGACTCCCACGGACAGGCCGGACGGCAGCCGGCCGGGTCCCGCGGGTGCGTCCGCCGCACGGACCGGGGTGCCGGTGCTGCTCATCGCGCCACCTCCACGACGGGTGCGGCCGTCGACGGCGCGTCCTCGGTGGCCGGCGGCTGCTCGGCGGACCGCTCCCGGATCATCTGCAGGTACACGTCCTCGAGCGTCGGACGGCGCACCTGCAGCCCCTCGACCTCCCCGCCGGCTCGCGCCGCGAGCGCGGTGACCAGCTCGGTCGGGCGGTCCGTCCGCTCGCTGTGCGCGCCGTCGCCGTCGCGCCAGGAGACGACGGCGAGGTCGCGGTCGCGGCCGCCGATGCGCTCGGGGGTGTCCACCGCGACCAGGCGACCCGCGGCGATGACCGCGACGCGGTCCGCGAGCTGCTCGGCCTCGTCGAGGTAGTGGGTGGTCAGCAGGATCGTCGTGCCGTCGCCGCGCAGCGCGCCCACGAGGTCCCAGAACTGCCGGCGGGCCTCGGGGTCGAAACCGGTGGTCGGCTCGTCGAGGAACAGCAGCTCCGGGCGACCGAGGATCCCCAGGGCCACGTCGAGCCGTCGCCGCTGACCACCGGACAGCGCCCGGACGCGGGTGCGCCGCTTGGCGTCCAGGCCGACCGTGGCGACCACCTCGTCCGGGTCACGGGGGTCGGGGTAGTAGCGGGCGAAGTGCCGGACCGTCTCCGCGACCGTCAGCTCGGCGGCGTCCGTCGCGGTCTGGAGCACGATGCCGATCCGCGCCCGCCAGGCGGGGCCGGCGTGCCGCGGGTCCTGACCGAGCACCTCCACCTCGCCGGCGTCCCGCTGCCGGAACCCCTCGAGGACCTCCACGGTCGTCGTCTTGCCCGCCCCGTTCGGGCCCAGCAGGGCCAGCACCTCCCCGCGCTCGACGTCCAGGTCGAGGTCGTCCACGGCGCGGTGCGTCCCGTAGGTCTTCGTCAGGCCGCGGACGCGGACGGCCGGTGCTGCGCTCATGGCTCCATCCTGGCGCGGCCGGCCCCGTCGCGGCAGCACCTCGCGGACGACGGCACCCGTCCACCGGACGGTGGACGGGTGCCGCGGTCAGGCCGTCGCGGCCCGGGGTGCGCGGGTCAGCGGGCCTCGCCGAGCAGCCGCTGGAGCCGGCCGACGCCCTCCACCAGGTCGTCGTCCCCCAGGGCGTACGACAGGCGCAGGTAGCCGCTGGGACCGAACGCCTCACCGGGCACGACGGCGACCTCGGCCTCGTCGAGGACCAGCTCGGCGAGCTCGGCCGACGTCTGCGGGGTGCGGCCGCGGATGGTGCGCCCGAGCAGCCCCTTGACGCTGGGGTAGGCGTAGAAGGCGCCCTGCGGCGTCGGACACACCACGCCGTCGATGGCGTTGAGCATCTCGACCATCGTGCGACGGCGGCGGTCGAACGCGGTGCGCATCGCGTCGACGGCAGACAGGTCGCCGCTGACGGCGGCGACCGCGGCGCGCTGGCTGACGTTCGCCACGTTGGACGTCAGGTGCGACTGCAGGTTCGTCGCGGCCTTGACCACGTCGCGGGGACCGATCATCCAGCCCACCCGCCAGCCGGTCATGGCGTAGGTCTTGGCGACCCCGTTGAGGACGAGGCAGGTGTCGGCGAGCTCCGGGACCTCGACCGGCATCGACGCCGCCCGGGCGCCGTCGTAGACGAGGTGCTCGTAGATCTCGTCGGTGACCACCCAGATGCCGTGCTCGAGCGCCCACCGCCCGATCTCGCGCACCTGCTCGACGGGGTAGACGGCCCCGGTCGGGTTGGACGGCGAGCAGAAGAGCAGCACCTTGGTCCGCTCGGTGCGGGCCGCCTCCAGCTGGTCCACGGTCACGAGGTAGCCCTGCTCCTCGTCGGCGAACACCTCGACGGGCTCGCCCCCGGCGAGCCGGACCGCCTCGGGGTACGTGGTCCAGTACGGCGCGGGCAGGATGACCTCGTCGCCGGGGTCCAGCAGCGTCGCGAAGGCCGTGTACACCGCCTGCTTGCCCCCGTTGGTGACGAGCACCTGCTCCGGGGTCACGGCGTAGCCCGAGTCCCGCTCGGTCTTGGTGACCAGGGCGCGCTTGAGCTCGGGGAGGCCCCCGGCCGGGGTGTAGCGGTGGTTCGCGGGGTCGGCGCAAGCCGCCACCGCGGCCTCCACGACGTAGCCGGGCGTGGCGAAGTCGGGCTCGCCGGCACCGAAGCCGATGACGGGACGGCCCTCGGCCTTCAGGGCCTTGGCCTTGGCGTCCACGGCGAGGGTCGCGGACTCGGCGATCGCGCCGACGCGGGCGGACACGCGCGGGCGCGGGGCGGACGTGGTCTGTGCGGGCGTCTGGCTCACCCGGTCATGCTCCCACCGGCGACGGCGGTCGGGGCCACCAGGTCCGGACGGCAAGACGGCGGTGGCGGTTCGACCTGCCCGCTCGGAGTGCGTACACTCGTCGGCGGTGGTTGACGACCGCCATGATGCCGCGCGTCCGAGCGATGCCCGGCTGGTGGTCGTCCGCGACCGAAGGGCAGTGGCGCAATTGGTAGCGCACCGGTCTCCAAAACCGGCGGTTGTGGGTTCGAGTCCCTCCTGCCCTGCGCACGCAGGCGAACCACCCGCGCTCCCGTGGGCGGTTGCCCGGGCCGCCTCCCAGGCGGTCGACCTCAGACGCGAACACACCACGGCGAACAGGACGACGAGTGACCCAGACGCAGACGGGCGGAGCGGGCGGCAGCGACCGCGCACGCGGTGACGCCCGTGGTGGGGGCTCGCAGGCCCGGTCCGGCCCCTTCGCCCGGCTCATGGTCTTCCTCCGGCAGGTGGTCGCCGAGCTGAAGAAGGTCGTCCGGCCCACCCGGCACGAGCTCGTCACCTACACGTCGGTCGTGCTGGTGTTCGTGCTCGCCGTGATGCTCTACGTGTCCGGGCTGGACTTCGCGTTCGGCAAGCTCGTGCTCTGGGCGTTCGGCGGGAGCTGACGGCCGCGGCGCGACCACCGCCCGAAGCACGCCACCCGATCCCACCGGACCACGCACGCCGGTCGGGACGACGCAGGACGAAGAGGAAGCAGGTCAGCACCGTGTCGGAGCAGTCGCAGTCCACTCCTGCCGAGGTCGAGGAGACCGAGGCCGAGTCGGCGACCCCCGAGCAGGACGACCAGGCCACCGGTGACGGCTCCCCGGACAGCCCCGACTCCCCGGACAGCCCCGACTCCCCGGACAGCCCCGACTCCCCGGACAGCCCCGACTCCCCGGACAGCGCGGACTCCGCCGACAGCGCCGACAGCACGGACGGGGCCGGGGTCGCGGCGGAGGTCGGCGAGGACGCCGACCCCACCGGCGTCGAGCAGGACGCCGAGGACGACGTCGACCCGGTCGCGGAGTTCAAGGCCAAGCTGCGCCGCGAGCCGGGTGACTGGTTCGTCATCCACTCCTACGCCGGGTACGAGAACCGGGTGAAGGCGAACCTGGAGAACCGGATCACCTCCCTCAACATGGAGGACTACATCTTCCAGGTCGAGGTGCCCATGGAGGAGGTCACGGAGATCAAGAACGGCCAGCGCAAGCTGGTCCGCCGTGTCCGGATCCCCGGCTACGTCCTCGTCCGGATGGACCTCACCGACGAGTCCTGGGGCGCCGTCCGGCACACCCCGGGTGTCACCGGGTTCGTCGGTCACACCCACCAGCCCGTGCCGCTGAGCACCGACGAGGTGTTCTCCATGCTGGCGCCGACCCTCGAGGTCAAGGAGCCGGTCGCGAAGGCCGCCAAGCCCGAGCAGGTGACGGTCGTCGACTTCGAGGTCGGCGAGTCCGTCACCGTCATGGAGCCGCCCTTCGAGACGCTCCCGGCGACCATCACCGAGATCAACGCCGACGCGCAGAAGCTCAAGGTGCTGGTCTCGATCTTCGGCCGGGAGACGCCGGTCGAGCTGTCGTTCAGCCAGGTCGCCAAGATCTGACGCTGGCACGGCGGCGGCGTGCCCACGCCGCCGCACCGCACCGCACGCAGAAGCGAAGGACCCACGAATGCCCCCCAAGAAGAAGGTCGCAGGCCTCATCAAGCTGCAGATCAACGCCGGTGCCGCGACGCCGGCGCCTCCGATCGGCCCCGCGCTGGGACAGCACGGCGTCAACATCATGGAGTTCTGCAAGGCCTACAACGCGGCCACCGAGTCCCAGCGCGGCAACGTCGTGCCGGTGGAGATCACGGTCTACGAGGACCGGTCCTTCACCTTCATCACGAAGACGCCGCCCGCCGCCGAGCTGATCAAGAAGGCCGCCGGCGTCGACAAGGGGTCCGGCGAGCCCCACAAGACCAAGGTGGCGTCCCTGTCGGCCGACCAGGTCCGCGAGATCGCCCAGCAGAAGATGGAGGACCTCAACGCCAACGACATCGAGGCCGCCTCCAAGATCATCGCCGGGACCGCCCGGTCCATGGGCATCACCGTCCAGGGCTGAGCAGACCACGGCGACACCCGCACCACCCGCACCACCGTGGCAGGGCCGACGCAGGCCCGGGACGACCACGACTGCCGCACCGAACAGAGAGCAGGACACCATGCGTCACGGCAAGAGCTACCGCGCCGCCGCGGAGAAGATCGACCGCAACCGGCTGTACGCCCCCCTCGAGGCGGTCCGCCTCGCGCAGGACACGGCGACCACGAAGTACGACTCGACGGTCGAGGTGGCCTTCCGCCTCGGCGTCGACCCCCGCAAGGCCGACCAGATGGTGCGTGGCACCGTCAACCTGCCGCACGGCACCGGCAAGACCGCCAGGGTCCTGGTCTTCGCCACGGGTGACCGCGCGGCCGCCGCCGAGGCGGCCGGTGCCGACTTCGTCGGCTCCGACGACCTCATCGAGAAGGTCTCCGGCGGGTTCACCGACTTCGACGCCGCCGTCGCCACGCCCGACCTGATGGGCAAGGTCGGGCGACTGGGCAAGGTGCTGGGCCCGCGCGGCCTGATGCCGAACCCGAAGACGGGCACGGTCACCATGGACGTCGCCAAGGCCGTCGAGGAGATCAAGGGCGGCAAGATCGAGTTCCGCGTCGACAAGCACGCGAACCTCCACTTCATCATCGGCAAGGCCTCCTTCGCCCCCGAGAAGCTCGTGGAGAACTACGCGGCCGCGCTCGACGAGGTCCTGCGGCTCAAGCCGTCCGCCTCGAAGGGCCGGTACATCAGCAAGGCGACGATCTCCACCACCATGGGCCCCGGCATCCCGGTGGACCCGAACCGCACCCGCAACCTGCTCGCCGAGGACGCCGACGCGTCCTGAGCGCCTGCGACGCCCGCCGCGTGCGGGCGCCACGACGGACCGCCCGGTGCCGCGCACCGGGCGGTCCGTCGTCCACGGGGAGGCGCTGCGCCGTCCGGGTGCCGAGGACCCGGACGCGGCGCGCTGACGGGGGTGCTCCGGACGGCGAGCGCGACGAACCGCCCTACGATGCGGGACGACGAGGTCACGACGTGAGGAGCACATGGCGGTGTCGAGCGTGCCCGCGCCTGAGCGCATCCGCCTGCTCCTGGTCGAGGACGACGACGGTGACGCGGTGCTCGTCGAGGCGCTCCTCGAGGACCTGCCCGACGCCGTCGCCCTGGAGCGGGCGCGCACGGTCGACGAGGCGCTGACGCGGCTACCCGAGGGCTTCGACTGCGTGCTGCTGGACCTCGGGCTGCCCGACGCGCAGGGCCTGGGGGCCCTGCACGCCGTCGTCGGCGCCGCCGCGGGCGCGGCGGTGGTCTGCCTGACCGGCCTGGACGCCGAGGCCAGCGGCGTGGCCGCCGTGGCCGCAGGGGCGCAGGACTACCTGGTGAAGGGCCAGGTGGACGACGACAGGCTCCGTCGCGCGATCCGCTACGCCATCGAGCGGCGCCGCACCCAGGAACAGGCTCGTCAGCTGATCTCCCGCGAGCTGCAGGCCGCGGAGAACCGCCGCCTGGAGCGCAGCCTGCTGCCGCGCCCGGTCGTCCGCGACCCCGCCCTCGTCGTCACCACCCGGTACCACCCCGGTCGCGACGGCCTGCTGGCCGGCGACTTCTTCGACGTCGTGGAGGCCGACGACGGCACGCTCCTGGCGATCATCGGGGACGTCACCGGCCACGGCCCGGACGCCGCGGCGCTCGGGGTCAGCCTGCGCATCGCGTGGCGGACCCTCGTCCTGGCCGGGACCCCGGTCGACCAGCTGCTGCCCGTCCTGCAGCAGGTGCTGCTCCAGGAGCGCGAGGTGCCCGAGGTCTTCGCCACGGCGTGCCTGCTCGTCGTCCACCCCGACCGGCGCAGCGGCAGCTACTGGCTCGCCGGGCACCACGCCCCAGTGCTCATGGACCCCCGCCCCGAGCAGGTCCCCGTGCAGGCGCGCGGACCGATGCTCGGGCTGTTCGCCTCCGCCCGCTGGCCCCGGCTCGACCTGACCCTGGGGGAGCGCTGGCGGCTCGTGCTCTTCACCGACGGCTGGATCGAGGGACGGGTGGACCACGGGCCGCGCCGGCTGGGGATCGACGGCTGGCTCGCCCTCATGGGGGAGGCCGACGGGGACGTCCCGTCGGTGCTCGACGCCGTGCTGGAACGCGTGCTGGAGCTCAACGGAGGACCGATGTCGGACGACGTGGCCGCGGTGGCCCTCGAGTGGGACGGCGGGTCCGCGCCCCCGGCGGTCGGGGACCGAGGGACCGCCCGATGAGCCGCTGGGGCCTGCAGGGCAGGTTCACGGCCGCCGTCGCGGTCGTGACGGTGCTGACGCTGACGTGCCTCGCGGTGGCCACTGGGGTCTTCCTGGGCGTGCGCTCGCAGCAGCACGAGGTCGTGGACAACTACTTCGAGGCGATCACCACCTCGCAGGAGAAGTTCGTCGCGCGACTCGAGGCGCACGCGGCAGTCCACTCCTACGCGACCACGGGTGATGCCCAGGCGCTGGAGGCGCTGGAGGTGCTGGAGACGCTGCCCAGCACCGACGAGCGGCTGCTCGAGCTGCTCGCGACCGACGAGGCCTCCACCGCGGCGCTGCGCGAGGCGATGGCTGTCGGGGAGCGGTGGTGGACCGAGTGGGCGCAGCCCACGCTCGAGGCGGCTCGCGCAGGTGGGTCGACAGCGGTCGACGAGCAGGACCTCAGGGACGGTGACGCCGCGTTCGAGCGGTTCGACCGGTCGTTCGACGCGTACGTGGGCACGCTCGCCGAGCAGCGGCGCCTCGCGGTGGACGAGCTGGACCGCCGGAGCACCCTGCTCTACCTCACCGTCTTGGCGCTCGCGGCCGTCGCCGTCGTGTCCATCGCGCTGCTGTGGCAGCTCGTGCGGCGGTGGGTGGTCGTTCCGGTGGGTGAGCTGGCCGCCGGGACCAGGGTCGTGCGCGACGGTGACCTCGACCACCCCGTGCACGTGAGCGGGGCACCCGAGATCCGGCAGCTCTCCCACGACGTGGACGAGATGCGGCACCGCCTCGTGGCCCAGCTCGCGACGGTCCGGGAGGCGACCGAGCAGCTGCAGCAGACCCACGCGGCGCTGCGGGAGCAGACCGAGGAGCTGGAGCGCTCCAACCGAGAGCTCGAGCAGTTCGCCTACGTCGCCTCGCACGACCTGCAGGAGCCGCTGCGCAAGGTGGCCAGCTTCTGCCAGCTGCTGGAGAAGCGCTACGGCGGCCAGTTCGACGAGCGGGGTGAGCAGTACATCCACTTCGCGGTCGACGGGGCCAAGCGCATGCAGCAGCTCATCAACGACCTGCTCGACTTCTCGCGCGTCGGCCGCCTGAGCACCGGCCTGTCCGACGTGCCGCTGCAGGACTGCCTGGACCGTGCACTGGGCAACCTGGAGACCGCCCTCGAGGAGTCCGGTGCGGTGGTCACCCACGACGAGCTGCCCGTCGTGCACGGCGAGGCGCCGCTGCTCACGCAGATGCTCCAGAACCTCGTCGGCAACGCGGTGAAGTTCCGTGGCGAGGAGGCGCCCCGGGTCCACGTCGGCTGCCACGAGACCGCCGAGGGGTGGGAGCTGTCCGTGGCCGACAACGGCATCGGGATCGAGCCGCAGTACCACGACCGGGTGTTCGTCATCTTCCAGCGCCTGCACCCCAAGGACGTCTACAGCGGCACGGGCATCGGGCTGTCGATGTGCAAGAAGATCGTCGAGCACCACGGCGGGCGCATCTGGGTGGACCCGGACGTCGAGCGCGGGACGACGATCCGCTGGACCCTGCCGCGACCGGCTGCCGCCGAGCCGACGCTGGTGGGGGTCCTCGACGTGCCGGTCCCGGACGGCGACGCGGCGCGCGTGGACGCCGGCCGCGGCTGAGTGCGGCAGGATGGGCCCGCCCCACCGGCGACACCCGTCGCCGCACGAGGGGGCGCGACGAGGAGGACGCACGACATGCTGGAGGAGACCCGGGCGATCGACGTCCTTCTCGTCGAGGACGACCCGGGCGACGTGCTGATGACCAAGGAGGCGTTCGAGGACAACAAGGTCTCGAACAACCTCTTCGTCGTCGAGGACGGCGTCGCCGCGATGGAGTTCCTGCGCAAGGAGGGGCGCTTCGCCGACGCACCGACGCCCGACCTGGTGCTGCTCGACCTCAACCTGCCGCGGATGGACGGGCGCGAGGTGCTGCACGCCCTCAAGGAGGACGAGGCCCTGCGCAGCATCCCCGTCGTCGTGCTGACGACGTCGGAGGCCGAGGAGGACGTCCTGCGCAGCTACTCGCTGCACGCCAACGCCTACGTGACCAAGCCGGTGGACTTCGAGCGCTTCATCGCCGTCGTCCGCCAGATCGACGAGTTCTTCGTCAGCGTGGTCCGGCTCCCGCGCCGCTGACGGTGCGGAGACAGCGGGACCGTCGACCGGATTTGGTCGGCGGTCCCGCTGCGTCTACGCTGACCATGCCGAAGACCGCCGGTCGTCACCCTCGGGTGGCCGAAGGTCCCGCGACGCGGGAGGCCTGCGCAGGTGGACGAGAACCGTACGAACCTCGGCTGAGGTCCTGCGAGCCCCGTGCGCCTGCGCGGGGCTCTTTCCGTGTCACGGGTCCGGGGAACCGGCACACACCACGGAAGGAGGGCCATGGCGAAGCCGGAGAAGGCAGCAGCGGTGGCCGAGCTGACGGAGAAGTTCCGCAGCTCGACCGCAGGCGTGCTGACCGAGTACCGCGGTCTCACCGTCGCCCAGCTCAAGGAGCTGCGTCGCTCGCTCGGCGACAACGCCCAGTACGCCGTGGTGAAGAACACGCTGACCGCCATCGCGGCGAAGGAGGCCGGCGTCGACGCGTTCGACGGCCAGCTCTCCGGCCCGTCCGCGATCGCGTTCATCACCGGTGACCCGGTGGAGGCCGCCAAGGGCCTGCGCGACTTCGCCAAGGCGAACCCCCAGCTCGTCATCAAGGCCGGCTACCTCGAGGGCAAGTCCCTCGACGCCGCGGGGATCACCCAGCTCGCGGACCTCGAGTCCCGTGAGGTCCTGCTGGCCAAGCTGGCCGGCGCGATGAAGGCGTCCCTGAACCAGGCCGCGTACCTGTTCGCCGCCCCGCTGGCCCAGGCGGCCCGCACGGTGGACGCGCTGCGCGCGAAGGTCGAGGAGAACGGCCCGGCCACCGGGTCCTCCGACGCCGTCCCGGAGCAGCCCGCCGACGAGCAGCCCGCGACCGACGAGGCCGCAGCCGACGCCTGAGCGCGACGGCACCAGCTCCACCTGACACACCCCAGACGCAGGACAACCAGAAGGGACCGCCCACCATGGCGAAGCTCAGCACCGACGAGCTGCTCGACGCGTTCAAGGACATGACGCTGATCGAGCTCTCCGAGTTCGTGAAGAAGTTCGAGGAGACCTTCGAGGTCACCGCCGCCGCCCCCGTCGCGGTCGCCGCGGCCGGTGGCGCCGCCGGTGGTGGCGCGGCCGCCGAGGCCGAGGAGGAGAAGGACGAGTTCGACGTCATCCTCGAGGCCGCCGGTGACAAGAAGATCCAGGTCATCAAGGAGGTGCGCGGCCTCACCTCGCTCGGTCTGAAGGAGGCCAAGGACCTCGTGGACGGCGCTCCGAAGCCGGTCCTGGAGAAGGTCAACAAGGAGGCCGCGGACAAGGCGAAGGCCGCCCTCGAGGGCGCCGGCGCCACCGTCTCCGTCAAGTGAGCCGTACCGGGGCGGCCGTCACCGGCCGCCCCGGGAGGCCGGGGCCGAGCGGACGACGTCCCGCGACGTCGCCCGCGGCCTGACGGGCGCAGCACCTGCCGCAGGGCGGGTCGGACCACCTGGTCCGACCCGCCCTGCGTCGTCCTCGGCGCGTCCGCGGGGCGCGTGCTTGACGCCGGACGCCGGTGGGGTCACCATCGACGCGACGTGCTGCGAGGCACGGTCTCGGCGTGCGGCCCCCCGGGTCCCTCGGGGGAGGCCGGAGCGAGACCTGCGGCAGGCGTCCGTCCGCCGGCGACCGGCTTGGACATTCCTGCCCCGATGAGTATGCTGTCGCTTTGCGCTGCCTTGTGTCCCGACGTCACCTCGCCCAGAGGTGGACCAGGGGTGCTCGTCATGCGCCCGATACGCCCGCAGGCCCGTGGAAGGACCCCTCTTGGCCGCCTCGCGCACCGCGTCTGACCTGAACAGCAGCTCCACCTCCCGTGCGGCCACGCGCCGCATCTCCTTCGCCAAGATCCGTGAGCCCCTCGACGTCCCGGACCTGCTCGGTCTGCAGACGGAGAGCTTCGACTGGCTCCTCGGCAACGAGCGCTGGCAGGCCCGTGTGGCCGCAGCGGTCGAGGCCGGCCGGACGGACGTCCCGGAGACCTCGGGCCTGGAGGAGATCTTCGAGGAGATCTCCCCCATCGAGGACTTCTCCGGCTCGATGTCCCTGTCGTTCCGCGACCACCGGTTCGAGCCGCCCAAGTACTCGCTCGACGAGTGCAAGGAGCGGGACATGACGTTCTCGGCCCCGCTCTTCGTCACGGCCGAGTTCATGAACGCCACCACCGGCGAGATCAAGAGCCAGACGGTGTTCATGGGCGACTTCCCGCTCATGACCGACCGCGGCACCTTCGTCATCAACGGCACCGAGCGCGTCGTCGTCTCCCAGCTCGTCCGCTCGCCGGGCGTGTACTTCGAGCGCACCCCGGACAAGACCTCCGACAAGGACGTCTACACCGCGAAGGTGATCCCGTCCCGGGGCGCCTGGCTGGAGTTCGAGGTCGACAAGCGCGACATGGTCGGCGTCCGCATCGACCGCAAGCGCAAGCAGTCCGTGACCGTCCTGCTCAAGGCCCTCGGCTGGACCGAGGCGCAGATCCTCGAGGAGTTCGGCGACTTCGAGTCGATCCGGGCCACCCTCGAGAAGGACCACACCGCCGACCAGCGCGAGGCGCTGCTCGACATCTACCGCAAGCTCCGTCCGGGCGAGCCGCCCACGGAGGAGGCGGCCCAGACGCTGCTGGAGAACCTCTACTTCAACCCCAAGCGCTACGACCTGGCCAAGGTCGGTCGCTACAAGATCAACAAGAAGCTGGGGCTCGAGGCGCCGCTCGGTGACAGCGTGCTGTCCATCGACGACGTCGTGGCGACCATCCGCTTCCTGGTGACGCTGCACGACGGTGGCACCGCGATGCCGGGCCGTCGTGACGGGGAGGACCACGAGGTCCGCGTCGAGGTCGACGACATCGACCACTTCGGCAACCGCCGCCTGCGCAGCGTCGGCGAGCTCATCCAGAACCAGGTCCGCACGGGCCTGTCCCGGATGGAGCGCGTCGTCCGCGAGCGGATGACGACGCAGGACGTCGAGGCGATCACCCCGCAGACCCTGATCAACATCCGCCCCGTGGTGGCGTCGATCAAGGAGTTCTTCGGGACCTCGCAGCTGTCGCAGTTCATGGACCAGACCAACCCGCTGGCCGGTCTGACCCACAAGCGGCGGCTCTCCGCCCTCGGGCCGGGCGGTCTCTCCCGCGACCGCGCGGGCTTCGAGGTCCGCGACGTGCACCCGTCGCACTACGGCCGGATGTGCCCCATCGAGACGCCCGAGGGCCCGAACATCGGCCTGATCGGCTCGCTGTCGTCCTACGGGCGGATCAACGCCTTCGGCTTCGTCGAGACCCCGTACCGCAAGGTCGTCGACGGCCAGGTGACCGACGACGTCGTCTACCTGACCGCGGACGAGGAGGACGAGTACGTCATCGCGCAGGCGAACGCCGTCCTCACCGACGATGGCCACTTCGCGGACGAGCGCGTCACCGTGCGCGCCAAGGGCGGCGAGGTCGAGCTCGTCCCCGCCGGCGAGGTCGACTACATGGACGTCTCCGCCCGGCAGATGGTGTCGGTCGCGACGGCGATGATCCCGTTCCTCGAGCACGACGACGCCAACCGCGCGCTCATGGGGTCGAACATGCAGCGCCAGGCCGTCCCGCTGGTGCGGGCCGAGGCCCCGCTCGTGGGCACCGGCATGGAGCGGCACGCCGCGGTGGACGCCGGTGACGTGGTCGTCGCCGAGAAGGCCGGCGTGGTCACCGAGGTCTCCGCCGACCTGGTCACGGTGGCCAACGACGACGGCACCTCCAGCACCTACCGGCTCGCCAAGTTCAAGCGCTCCAACCAGGGCACCTCCTACAACCAGCGCGTCGTCGTCGACGAGGGCGACAGGCTGGAGGCCGGCGCGGTCATCGCCGACGGACCGTCCACCGACGTGGGCGAGCTCGCGCTCGGCAAGAACCTGCTGGTGGCGTTCATGTCCTGGGAGGGCCACAACTTCGAGGACGCGATCATCCTGTCCCAGCGCCTCGTCCAGGACGACGTCCTGTCCTCGATCCACATCGAGGAGCACGAGGTCGACGCCCGCGACACGAAGCTGGGCGCCGAGGAGATCACCCGGGACATCCCGAACGTCTCCGAGGAGGTCCTGGCGGACCTCGACGAGCGCGGGATCATCCGGATCGGCGCCGAGGTCACCACCGGTGACATCCTCGTCGGCAAGGTCACGCCGAAGGGCGAGACCGAGCTGACCCCCGAGGAGCGGCTGCTGCGGGCCATCTTCGGCGAGAAGGCGCGCGAGGTGCGCGACACCTCGCTGAAGGTGCCCCACGGCGAGTCCGGCACCGTCATCGGCGTCAAGGTCTTCGACCGCGACGAGGGCGACGAGCTGCCGCCGGGCGTGAACCAGCTGGTGCGGGTCTACGTCGCCGCCAAGCGCAAGATCACCGACGGCGACAAGCTCGCCGGACGGCACGGCAACAAGGGCGTCATCTCCAAGATCCTCCCCGTCGAGGACATGCCGTTCCTCGAGGACGGCACCCCGGTCGACATCGTGCTCAACCCGCTCGGCGTGCCGAGCCGGATGAACGTCGGCCAGGTGCTGGAGACCCACCTCGGGTGGGTCGCCTCCCGCGGCTGGAAGGTCGAGGGGGAGCCGGAGTGGGCGTCGCGCCTGCCCGCGGCGGCCCACGAGGCGGAGCCCGGCAACCCGGTCGCCTCGCCGGTCTTCGACGGTGCGCGCGAGGAGGAGATCACCGGCCTGCTCGACTCCACCCTGCCCAACCGCGACGGCGTCCGGATGGTCGACGGCAGCGGCAAGGCGAGGCTCTTCGACGGCCGCAGCGGGGAGCCGTTCCCGGAGCCGGTCTCCGTCGGCTACATGTACATCCTGAAGCTGCACCACCTGGTCGACGACAAGATCCACGCCCGCTCGACCGGCCCGTACTCGATGATCACCCAGCAGCCGCTCGGTGGTAAGGCGCAGTTCGGTGGCCAGCGGTTCGGCGAGATGGAGGTCTGGGCGCTCGAGGCCTACGGCGCGGCGTACGCGCTGCAGGAGCTGCTGACGATCAAGTCCGACGACGTCCCCGGCCGGGTGAAGGTCTACGAGGCCATCGTCAAGGGCGAGAACATCCCCGAGCCCGGCATCCCCGAGTCCTTCAAGGTCCTCATCAAGGAGATGCAGTCGCTGTGCCTCAACGTCGAGGTGCTCTCCAGCGACGGCATGTCCATCGAGATGCGCGACGCGGACGACGACGTCTTCCGCGCGGCGGAGGAGCTCGGCATCGACCTGTCCCGGCGCGAGCCCAGCAGCGTCGAAGAGGTCTGACGGACGGCCGCACCGGCTCCCCAGGGGGTCGGTGCGGCCGCCCGCGACCACTCGACACCGGCGTGAACTGAGATACTGAGAGAAGGACACTCGTGCTCGACGTCAACATCTTCGACGAGCTGCGCATCGGCCTGGCTTCGGTCGACGACATCCGCCAGTGGTCCCACGGCGAGGTGAAGAAGCCCGAGACCATCAACTACCGCACCCTCAAGCCGGAGAAGGACGGGCTCTTCTGCGAGAAGATCTTCGGCCCCACCCGGGACTGGGAGTGCTACTGCGGCAAGTACAAGCGCGTGCGCTTCAAGGGCATCATCTGCGAGCGCTGCGGCGTCGAGGTGACCCGCGCCAAGGTGCGTCGTGAGCGGATGGGCCACATCGAGCTCGCCGCCCCCGTCACCCACATCTGGTACTTCAAGGGCGTCCCCAGCCGGCTCGGCTACCTCCTCGACCTCGCCCCGAAGGACCTCGAGAAGGTCATCTACTTCGCGGCGTACATGATCACCTCGGTCGACGAGGACGGTCGCCACCGCGACCTGCCCGGGCTGCAGGCGAACATCGACGTCGAGAAGCAGGAGATCGCCAAGCGTCGCGACGCCGACGTCGAGGCCCGCGCGCAGCGGCTCGAGGCGGACCTCGCCGAGCTGGAGGCCGAGGGCGCCAAGTCCGACGCCCGCCGCAAGGTCAAGGAGTCCGCTGAGCGCGAGATGAACCAGATCCGCCGGCGCGCGGACGCGGAGATCGAGCGCCTCGAGCAGGTCTGGGACCGCTTCACCAAGCTGAAGGTCGCCGACCTCGAGGGCGACGAGATGCTGTACCGGGAGCTCAAGGACCGGTTCGGCCTCTACTTCGAGGGCAGCATGGGCGCCGCCGCCATCCAGAAGCGGCTCGAGTCCTTCGACCTCGAGGCCGAGGCCGAGTCCCTGCGCGAGATCATCCGCACCGGCAAGGGGCAGAAGAAGACGCGCGCGCTCAAGCGGCTCAAGGTCGTCTCGGCGTTCCTGACGACCAAGAACTCCCCGCTCGGCATGGTCCTGGACGCCGTCCCGGTCATCCCGCCGGACCTGCGCCCGATGGTCCAGCTCGACGGTGGCCGCTTCGCCACCTCGGACCTCAACGACCTGTACCGCCGGGTGATCAACCGGAACAACCGGCTCAAGCGGCTGCTCGACCTCGGCGCACCCGAGATCATCGTCAACAACGAGAAGCGGATGCTCCAGGAGGCCGTCGACGCGCTGTTCGACAACGGCCGCCGCGGCCGCCCGGTCACCGGGCCGGGCAACCGGCCGCTGAAGTCGCTGTCCGACATGCTCAAGGGCAAGCAGGGCCGGTTCCGCCAGAACCTGCTCGGCAAGCGCGTCGACTACTCCGGCCGCTCGGTCATCGTCGTCGGCCCGCAGCTCAAGCTGCACCAGTGCGGTCTGCCCAAGCAGATGGCCCTCGAGCTCTTCAAGCCGTTCGTCATGAAGCGGCTCGTGGACCTGAACCACGCCCAGAACATCAAGTCCGCCAAGCGGATGGTCGAGCGCTCGCGCCCCGTCGTCTGGGACGTGCTCGAGGAGGTCATCACCGAGCACCCGGTGCTGCTCAACCGCGCGCCGACCCTGCACCGCCTGGGTATCCAGGCCTTCGAGCCGCAGCTGGTCGAGGGCAAGGCCATCCAGATCCACCCGCTCGTCTGCTCCGCGTTCAACGCCGACTTCGACGGTGACCAGATGGCGGTGCACCTGCCGCTGTCCGCCGAGGCGCAGGCCGAGGCGCGGATCCTGATGCTGTCCAGCAACAACATCCTCAAGCCGGCCGACGGCCGGCCGGTGACCATGCCCACGCAGGACATGATCATCGGGCTGTTCCACCTGACGTCGGTCGCCGAGGACGGCACGGGCTCCGGTCGCGTGTTCGGCTCGGTCGCCGAGGCGATCATGGCCTACGACGCGCGGGAGCTGGAGCCGGGTTCGCCGATCCGGATCCGTCTCGAGGGCGTCGTGCCTCCCGAGGGCACCGAGGTGCCCGACGGCTGGGAGCCGGGCCAGCCGCTGGTGCTGGAGACGACGCTGGGCCGCGCGCTCTTCAACGAGACGCTCCCCGCGGACTACACGTACGTGAACACGGACGTGGACAAGAAGCGGCTCTCGGCGATCGTCAACGACCTCGCCGAGCGGTACCCGAAGGTGCAGGTCGCGGCGACCCTGGACCGCCTCAAGGAGGCCGGCTTCCACTGGGCGACCCGCTCGGGCCTGACCATCTCGATCTCCGACGTCGTGGCCCCGGGCAACAAGCAGGAGCTGCTCGAGGCGTACGAGGGCAAGGCCGCGAAGGTCCAGCAGCAGTACGACATGGGTCTGATCACCGACGACGAGCGCCGTCAGGAGCTCATCGAGATCTGGACCCAGGCCACCAACGACGTGGCCAAGGCCATGGAGGCCAACCTGGACCCGGGCAACTCCGTGTACCGGATGGTCAGCTCGGGCGCCCGAGGCAACTGGATGCAGGTCCGGCAGATCGCCGGTATGCGGGGTCTGGTGGCCAACCCGAAGGGCGAGATCATCCCGCGCCCCATCAAGGCGAACTTCCGCGAGGGGCTGTCGGTCCTGGAGTACTTCATCGCGACGCACGGCGCCCGCAAGGGGCTGGCGGACACCGCGCTGCGGACCGCCGACTCCGGGTACCTCACGCGCCGTCTGGTGGACGTCTCCCAGGACGTCATCGTCCGCGAGGAGGACTGCGGCACCGAGCGCGGCCTGACCCTGCCGATCGCCGAGACCGGCGTCGACGGCACCCTGCGGCGTGGTGAGGACGTCGAGACCAGCGTGTACTCGCGCACGCTCGCCTCCGACGTCACCGGCGGCGACGGGCAGGTGCTGGCAGCCGCCGGCAGCGACGTCGGCGACGTGCTCATCGACGCGCTGGTGGCCCAGGGCGTGAGCGAGATCAAGGTCCGCTCGGTCCTGACCTGCGAGTCCCGGGTCGGCACCTGCGCCCGCTGCTACGGCAGGTCGCTGGCGACCGGCAAGCTCGTCGACATCGGCGAGGCGGTCGGCATCATCGCCGCCCAGTCGATCGGCGAGCCCGGGACGCAGCTGACGATGCGGACCTTCCACACCGGTGGTGTGGCCGGTGACGACATCACCCACGGCCTGCCGCGCGTCCAGGAGCTCTTCGAGGCCAGGACGCCCAAGGGCGTCGCCCCGATCTCCGAGGTCGCGGGCCGGGTCGCCATCGACGAGACGGACAAGGCGCGACGGCTCGTGATCACCCCGGACGACGGGTCGGAGGAGGTCGCCTACCCGCTGTCCAAGCGGGCGAGGCTCCTCGTCGGCGACGGCGACCACGTCGAGGTGGGCCAGCAGCTCATCCAGGGCGCCGTGGACCCGAAGCAGGTGCTGCGCATCCTCGGCCCGCGTGCCGTGCAGAAGCACCTCGTGGACGAGGTCCAGGAGGTCTACCGCAGCCAGGGCGTCGGGATCCACGACAAGCACATCGAGGTCATCGTCCGGCAGATGCTGCGCCGGGTGACGATCATCGACTCCGGGGACGCCGAGCTGCTGCCGGGCGAGCTCGCGGAGCGCTCCCGCTTCGAGGAGGAGAACCGCAGGGTCGTCTCCGAGGGCGGGACGCCGGCCGCGGGCCGGCCCGAGCTGATGGGGATCACCAAGGCCTCGCTGGCCACCGAGTCGTGGCTGTCGGCAGCCTCCTTCCAGGAGACGACCCGGGTGCTCACCGAGGCCGCGCTGCACGGGCGGTCCGACCCGCTGCTCGGGCTGAAGGAGAACGTCATCCTCGGCAAGCTCATCCCGGCGGGTACGGGCCTGACCCGTTACCGCAACGTCCGGGTGGAGCCCACCGAGGAGGCCAAGGCGGCCATGTACGCCATGCCGGGCTACGAGGACGTCGACTACGAGCACTTCGGCGTCGGCTCCGGCCAGGCCGTGCCGCTCGAGGAGTTCGACCTCGGCGGCGACTACCGCTGACCACCGCCGCAGGGGAGGGGCCGGTCCGCCGGCCCCTCCCGTCGGCCCTACCACGCCAGGGCATCCGGGGCGTTTTGACGCTCCGGACAGGCCCCGGTACTCTCGATGTTCGTGCCTGGGGACACCCAGGCCCTCGTGCGTGCGTCACGCCCGCGCCGGCCGGATCCGTCCGGTGGACGAGCGGGAATCGGTCACCAAGCGGAGTGAGGCCCTCGGGCCGCACCACGTCCGGAGCCCACCCGACACGCCCGACCGCGGGGGTCAGTGAGCCCCGCGGACGACGTCGACCGGACCGCGAGGTCCACCCAGACAGTCCCACGAGCAGTTCCACGAGCAGCAGACGACGACAGACGGAGACGTAGTGCCCACGATCCAGCAGCTGGTGCGCAAGGGCCGCCAGGACAAGGCCGGGAAGCAGAAGACCCCGGCCCTCAAGGGGAGCCCGCAGCGGCGCGGCGTGTGCACCCGCGTCTACACGACCACGCCGAAGAAGCCCAACTCCGCGCTGCGCAAGGTCGCCCGCGTGAAGCTGAGCAGCGGCATCGAGGTCACGGCCTACATCCCGGGCGTCGGGCACAACCTGCAGGAGCACTCCATCGTGCTCGTGCGCGGCGGCCGCGTGAAGGACCTGCCCGGCGTCCGCTACAAGATCGTGCGCGGCTCGCTGGACACCCAGGGCGTCAAGAACCGCAAGCAGGCTCGCAGCCGCTACGGCGCGAAGAAGGAGAAGAGCTAATGCCGCGCAAGGGCCCGGCTCCCAAGCGACCGCTCGTGGTCGACCCGGTCTACGGCTCGCCGCTGGTCACCCAGCTGGTGAACAAGGTGCTGCTGGACGGCAAGAAGTCCACCGCCGAGCGCATCGTGTACGGCGCGCTCGAGGGCGCCCGCGAGAAGACGGGCACGGACCCGGTCATCGCACTCAAGCGCGCGCTGGACAACATCCGCCCCACGCTCGAGGTCAAGTCCCGCCGCGTGGGTGGCGCCACCTACCAGGTGCCGGTCGAGGTGCGGGCGAACCGCGCCACCACCCTGGCGCTGCGCTGGCTGGTCGGCTACTCGCGAGCCCGTCGTGAGAAGACCATGACCGACCGGCTCATGAACGAGATCCTCGACGCCAGCAACGGCCTCGGTGCCGCGGTCAAGCGCCGTGAGGACACCCACAAGATGGCCGAGTCCAACAAGGCCTTCGCGCACTACCGCTGGTGACGCGCGGCGCCGGCCCCCGAGGCCGGCGCGCGCCCCGAACGTGCAGTCCGACGAGAAGAGGCAGTAGCCCGTGGCACAGGACGTGCTGACCGACCTGAAGAAGGTCCGCAACATCGGCATCATGGCGCACATCGACGCCGGCAAGACCACGACGACCGAGCGGATCCTGTTCTACACCGGCGTCAACTACAAGATGGGCGAGACGCACGACGGCGCCTCGACCATGGACTGGATGGAGCAGGAGCAGGAGCGGGGGATCACCATCACCTCCGCCGCCACCACCTGCTTCTGGGAGGGCACCCAGATCAACATCATCGACACCCCGGGGCACGTCGACTTCACCGTCGAGGTGGAGCGGTCCCTGCGGGTGCTCGACGGTGCGGTCGCCGTCTTCGACGGCAAGGAGGGTGTCGAGCCCCAGTCCGAGACGGTGTGGCGGCAGGCGGACAAGTACGACGTCCCGCGCATCTGCTTCGTCAACAAGATGGACAAGCTCGGTGCGGACTTCTACTTCACCGTGCAGACGATCATCGACCGCCTCGGGGCCAAGCCGCTGGTCCTGCAGCTCCCCATCGGTGCCGAGAGCAGCTTCGAGGGCGTCGTCGACCTGGTCTACATGCGCGCGCTGACGTGGCGCGGCGACACCGGCAAGGGCGAGGCGTACACGATCGAGGACATCCCGGCCGACCTGGCCGAGAAGGCCGAGGAGTACCGCCAGCAGCTGCTGGAGACGGTGGCCGAGGCCGACGAGGAGCTCCTCGAGAAGTACCTCGGCGGCGAGGAGCTGACGCCGGAGGAGATCAAGGCCGGCATCCGCAAGCTGACCGTGGCCTCCGAGGTCTACCCGGTGCTGTGCGGCTCGGCGTTCAAGAACAAGGGCGTGCAGCCCATGCTCGACGCCGTGCTCGACTACCTGCCCAACCCGCTGGACGTGCCGGCGGTGCAGGGGCACGCGGTCGGTGACGAGGAGACGGTGGTCGAGCGCCACCCCGACGCCTCCGAGCCCTTCTCCGCGCTGGCGTTCAAGGTCGCCGCGCACCCGTTCTTCGGCAAGCTGACCTACGTGCGGGTCTACTCGGGCCGGGTCGCTGCGGGCTCCCAGGTGGTGAACTCCACCAAGGGCAAGAAGGAGCGCATCGGCAAGCTCTTCCAGATGCACTCCAACAAGGAGAACCCGGTCGACGAGGCGCAGGCCGGCCACATCTACGCGATGATCGGCCTGAAGGACACGACCACGGGCGACACCCTCTGCGACCCGCAGAACCAGGTGGTGCTCGAGTCGATGACCTTCCCCGACCCGGTCATCGAGGTCGCGATCGAGCCGAAGACCAAGGGCGACCAGGAGAAGCTCTCCACGGCGATCCAGAAGCTCGCCGAGGAGGACCCGACGTTCCAGGTCCAGCTCGACGAGGAGACCGGCCAGACCATCATCAAGGGGATGGGCGAGCTGCACCTCGACATCCTCGTCGACCGGATGCGGCGCGAGTTCAAGGTCGAGGCGAACGTCGGCAAGCCGCAGGTGGCGTACCGCGAGACCATCCGCCGCAAGGTCGACAAGGTCGACTACACCCACAAGAAGCAGACGGGTGGGTCGGGCCAGTTCGCCAAGGTCCAGGTCTCGATCGAGCCGCTGGACACCTCCGAGGGCGAGCTCTACGAGTTCTCCAACAAGGTGACCGGTGGCCGCGTCCCGCGGGAGTACATCCCCAGCGTGGACCACGGCATCCAGGACGCCATGCAGCTCGGTGTGGTCGCCGGCTTCCCGCTCGTCGGGGTCAAGGCGACCCTGCTCGACGGCGCGTACCACGACGTCGACTCCTCCGAGATGGCGTTCAAGATCGCCGGCTCGATGGTCCTCAAGGAGGCCGTCAAGCAGGCGGACCCGGTGCTCCTCGAGCCCGTCATGGCCGTCGAGGTGCGTACGCCCGAGGACTACATGGGCGAGGTCATCGGCGACCTGAACTCCCGCCGCGGCCAGATCCAGGCCATGGAGGACGCCAGCGGCGCGAAGGTCGTGCGCGCGCTGGTCCCGCTGTCCGAGATGTTCGGCTACGTCGGCGACCTGCGGTCCAAGACCCAGGGTCGCGCGGTGTACTCGATGCAGTTCGACAGCTACGCCGAGGTCCCCCGCGCGGTGGCCGAGGAGATCATCAAGAAGACCCGGGGCGAGTGACGGGTGCTGCCGCCGGCAGCACCCCCACCCGCGCCGTCCGGTCGACTCGGCCGGACCGCTAGACTCACACGCTCGACGGTCACGATCGGCAGTCGGCGTCACACATCCCAGTACTCGAGGAGGACCCCCAGTGGGTAAGGCGAAGTTCGAGCGGACTAAGCCGCACGTCAACATCGGCACCATCGGTCACATCGACCACGGCAAGACGACGCTGACGGCGGCCATCAGCAAGGTCCTGCACGACAAGTACCCGGACCTGAACCCGCAGACGCCGTTCGACGAGATCGACAAGGCGCCGGAGGAGAAGCAGCGCGGGATCACCATCTCGATCGCGCACATCGAGTACCAGACGGAGTCGCGGCACTACGCGCACGTCGACTGCCCCGGTCACGCGGACTACATCAAGAACATGATCACGGGTGCGGCGCAGATGGACGGCGCCATCCTCGTGGTCGCCGCGACCGACGGCCCGATGCCGCAGACGAAGGAGCACGTCCTCCTGGCCCGCCAGGTCGGCGTCCCCTACATCGTCGTCGCGCTGAACAAGGCCGACATGGTCGACGACGAGGAGATCCTCGAGCTCGTCGAGATGGAGGTCCGCGAGCTCCTGTCGAGCTACGAGTTCCCCGGTGACGACCTGCCGGTCGTGCGCGTCTCGGCGCTCAAGGCGCTCGAGGGCGACGCCGAGTGGGGCGAGAAGCTCATGGACCTCATGAACGCCGTCGACACCGCGATCCCCGAGCCGGAGCGCGACGTCGACAAGCCGTTCCTCATGCCCGTCGAGGACGTCTTCACGATCACCGGCCGCGGCACCGTGGTCACCGGTCGCGTCGAGCGCGGCATCCTCAACGTGAACGAGGAGGTCGAGATCGTCGGGATCAAGGAGAAGTCCCAGAAGACGACGGTCACCGGCGTCGAGATGTTCCGCAAGCTGCTCGACGAGGCCCGCGCGGGCGAGAACGTCGGTCTGCTGCTCCGCGGCACGAAGCGCGAGGACGTCGAGCGCGGTCAGGTCGTCTGCAAGCCCGGCTCGATCACCCCGCACACCCAGTTCGAGGCCCAGGTCTACATCCTCGGCAAGGACGAGGGTGGCCGGCACAACCCGTTCTACTCGAACTACCGTCCGCAGTTCTACTTCCGGACCACGGACGTCACCGGCGTCATCCAGCTGCCCGAGGGCACCGAGATGGTCATGCCCGGCGACAACACCGAGATGACGGTCGACCTGATCCAGCCCATCGCGATGGAGGAGGGCCTGCGGTTCGCCATCCGCGAGGGTGGCCGTACCGTCGGCGCCGGCCGGGTCACCAAGATCCTCAAGTGACGTCGCTCTAGGGCACGCGTCACGACGCACGCGCAGGCCCGGGCCACACGGCCCGGGCCTGCAGCGTGCGGGGCGTCGGGGGACCGGCGCCCGCCCGCCTGCGGGCGGTCATCGCCAGACCTGCCGGGACGCCGCCGCCTCAGGGCGACGGATTGGTCAAACCGGCCGCAGGTCTGGCACACTAGACAGGTTGTTCGACGCACGTGCTGGCCGCTCGACGGCCGCGCGGGGAGCTCACGCCCACGCGTCGACGCCCGGTCCTACGGGCACGACACCACGAGCAGCAGGGCACGCGAGTGCCGGGCGCACTCCGCGTCCGCGAGCGCGACACGCCCGACCTCGGGGGTCGGTGCCGGCGGGGAGCCGGGGACAGCAGCGGTACGACGAGAGAGAGTCAGAAGACGCCATGGCGGGACAGAAGATCCGCATCCGGCTCAAGTCCTACGACCACGAGGTCATCGACAGCTCGGCGCGCAAGATCGTCGACACGGTGACCCGCGCTGGTGCGACGGTGGTGGGGCCCGTGCCGCTGCCGACGGAGAAGAACGTCTTCTGCGTCATCCGTTCGCCGCACAAGTACAAGGACAGCCGCGAGCACTTCGAGATGCGGACGCACAAGCGGCTCATCGACATCATCGACCCCACGCCCAAGGCGGTGGACTCGCTCATGCGACTCGACCTGCCCGCGGACGTGAACATCGAGATCAAGCTCTGAGGGATCCCAGATGACTACCGCCACTGAGGCCCGCCAGTCGGGCACCGTCGCCGGGCTCCTGGGCACCAAGCTGGGCATGACCCAGGTCTGGGACGAGAACGGGCGCCTCGTCCCCGTCACCGTCGTCCAGGCCGGCCCCTGCGTCGTGACGCAGCTGCGGACCGCCGAGGTCGACGGCTACGCGGGCGTCCAGATCGCGTTCGGCGCGATCGACCCCCGCAAGGTGAACAAGCCCCTGACCGGTCACTTCGAGAAGGCCGGTGTGACCCCGCGTCGCCACCTGGTCGAGCTGCGCACCAGCGACGTCGACGCCTACAGCCTGGGCCAGGAGCTCACCGTCGAGCTGTTCGAGAGCGGCCAGCTGGTCGACGTCGTCGGCACGACCAAGGGCAAGGGCACCGCCGGCGTCATGAAGCGTCACGGCTTCGCCGGCGTGGGCGCCTCCCACGGTGCCCACCGCAACCACCGCAAGCCCGGTTCGATCGGCGGCTGCGCCACCCCCGGCCGGGTGTTCAAGGGGATGCGGATGGCCGGCCGGATGGGCCACGTCCGCCAGACGACCCAGAACCTGACCGTGCACGCGGTCGACGCGGAGAAGGGTCTGCTGCTCGTCAAGGGCGCCGTCCCCGGCCCGCGCGGCGGTGTCGTGCTGGTCCGCACCGCAGCGAAGGGAGCCTGAGCAGATGGCCACCACCCTCGAGGTCAAGGACCCCTCGGGCGCCACGACCGGCTCCGTCGAGCTGCCGGCCGAGGTCTTCGACGTCCAGACGAACGTCCCGCTGATCCACCAGGTCGTCGTCGCGCAGCTCGCGGCGGCCCGGCAGGGCACCCACTCCACCAAGACCCGCGGCGAGGTCCGTGGCGGCGGCAAGAAGCCGTACCGCCAGAAGGGCACCGGGCGGGCTCGCCAGGGCTCGCTGCGTGCGCCGCAGTTCGCCGGCGGCGGCACCGTGCACGGCCCGACGCCGCGTGACTACAGCCAGCGGACGCCCAAGAAGATGAAGGCCGCCGCGCTTCGCGGGGCGCTGTCCGACCGTGCGCGCCACGGTCGGGTGCACGTCCTCAGCGGCGTGGTCGGCGGCGACGCGCCGTCCACCAAGGGCGCGGTCGCCGCGCTGGCCAACGTCAGCGACCGCAAGCACCTGCTCGTGGTCCTCCAGCGCGAGGACACGCTGAGCTGGAGGAGCCTGCGCAACGTCGAGCGGGTGCACGTGCTGGTCGCCGACCAGCTCAACACCTACGACGTGCTGTGCGCCGACGACGTCGTCTTCACGGAGGGCGCCCTGGCGGAGTTCCTCGCCGGCCCGGCCCGCGGCAAGGGCGCCAAGGCCGTCGGCACCGACACCGAGGCCGAGGTCGCCGCGGCCGACAGCGACGAGGAGGCTGGCCAGTGAGCGCGCTGCAGAAGGACCCCCGCGACATCCTGCTCGCCCCCGTGGTCTCCGAGAAGAGCTACGGGCTCCTCGACAACGAGGGCAAGTACACCTTCCTCGTGGACCCGCGGGCCAACAAGACCGAGATCCGCATCGCCGTCGAGAAGGTCTTCGGCGTCAAGGTGGCGTCGGTCAACACGCTCAACCGCGAGGGCAAGCGTCGTCGCACCCGGTTCGGCGTGGGCAAGCGCAAGGACACCAAGCGCGCCATCGTGACGCTTCGCGAGGGCTCCATCGACATCTTCGGCGGTCCGGTCGGCTGACCGGACGGACGATCAGAGGACTGACTCAGCATGGGAATCCGCAAGTACAAGCCGACGACGCCCGGCCGCCGCGGCTCGAGCGTCGCCGACTTCGTCGAGGTCACGCGGTCGGAGCCGGAGAAGTCGCTGGTGCGCCCCCTGGCGAAGAAGGGCGGCCGCAACAACACCGGCCGGATCACCACCCGGCACCAGGGTGGCGGGCACAAGCGCGCCTACCGGGTGATCGACTTCCGCCGGGCCGACAAGGACGGCGTGCCGGCGAAGGTCGCGCACATCGAGTACGACCCGAACCGCACGGCGCGCATCGCGCTGCTGCACTACGTGGACGGCACGAAGCGCTACATCATCGCCCCGCACAAGCTCAAGCAGGGTGACACCGTCGAGAACGGTCCGGGCGCCGACATCAAGCCCGGCAACAACCTGCCGCTGCGCAACATCCCGGTCGGCACCGTGGTCCACGCCATCGAGCTGCGGCCCGGTGGCGGAGCCAAGATCGCCCGGTCCGCCGGCGCCTCCGTCCAGCTGGTGGCTCGCGAGGGCATGAAGGCCCAGCTGCGGATGCCCTCCGGGGAGATCCGCAACGTCGACGTCCGCTGCCGCGCCACGGTGGGGGAGGTCGGCAACGCCGAGCAGTCCAACATCAACTGGGGCAAGGCCGGCCGGATGCGCTGGAAGGGCAAGCGCCCGACGGTCCGCGGTGTCGTCATGAACCCGGTCGACCACCCGCACGGTGGTGGTGAGGGCAAGACCTCCGGCGGCCGCCACCCGGTGAGCCCCTGGGGCCAGCCCGAGGGCCGTACCCGCCGTCCGAACAAGGCGAGCGACAAGATGATCGTCCGCCGCCGCCGCACCGGCAAGAAGCGCTGATAGGAGCCCGGAAGCCATGCCTCGCAGCCTGAAGAAGGGCCCCTTCGTCGACGACCACCTGATGAAGAAGGTGGACACGCAGAACGAGAAGGGGACCAAGAACGTCATCAAGACCTGGTCCCGGCGCTCCATGATCGTGCCGGAGATGCTCGGTCACACCCTGGCCGTGCACGACGGCCGCAAGCACGTCCCGGTGTTCGTCACCGAGGCGATGGTCGGTCACAAGCTCGGCGAGTTCGCTCCCACGCGGACCTTCCGCGGCCACGAGAAGGACGACCGGAAGGGCCGTCGCCGCTGACCACCGGTCAGTGACGACGCCCCGACGGCAGACAGAGACGAGAAGGTAGGACAGCGATGGAAGCCAAGGCGCAGGCGCGGTACGTCCGCGTCACGCCCATGAAGGCTCGGCGCGTCGTCGACCTCATCCGTGGTCGCCAGGCGAGCGACGCCCTGGCGGTGCTGCAGTTCGCGCCCCAGGCGGCCAGCGAGCCGGTGTTCAAGGTGGTCGAGAGCGCGATCGCCAACGCCCGGGTGAAGGCGGAGCGCGCGAACGAGGCGTTCGACGAGCGCGAGCTCGTGGTGCAGACCGCGTTCGTGGACGAGGGTCCGACGATGAAGCGGTTCCGTCCGCGGGCACAGGGCCGGGCGTTCCGGGTGCGCAAGCGCACCAGCCACATCACGGTCGTCGTGGCCCAGCCGGGCGACGGCGCGGAGCAGGAGCGCGCGCGGTCGTCGGCCGCGGAGGCGCCGGCGAAGAAGTCGACCGCCACCAAGGCCCCGGCGAAGAAGGCCCCGGCGAAGAAGGCCCCGGCCACGAAGGCCGCGGCGAAGAAGTCGGCCGCCAAGAAGGCCCCGGCGAAGAGCAGCACGGCCACGAAGGCGGGCGCCGCCAAGACCGCGAAGAAGGCTCCGGCCAAGAAGGAGAGGAACTCCTAGTGGGACAGAAGATCAACCCGCACGGGTTCCGCCTCGGCATCACGACCGACCACAAGTCGCGCTGGTTCGCCGACTCCACCAAGGCGGGTCAGCGGTACCGCGACTACGTCAAGGAGGACGTCGCGATCCGGAAGCTCATGTCCACGGGCATGGACCGGGCCGGCATCTCCAAGGTCGAGATCGAGCGCACCCGCGACCGCGTGCGCGTCGACATCCACACCGCCCGGCCGGGCATCGTCATCGGCCGTCGTGGTGCGGAGGCCGACCGCCTCCGGGGCGAGCTCGAGAAGCTCACGGGCAAGCAGGTTCAGCTGAACATCCTCGAGGTGAAGAACCCCGAGACCGACGCCCAGCTGGTGGCCCAGGGCATCGCCGAGCAGCTCTCCAGCCGCGTGTCGTTCCGTCGCGCCATGCGCAAGGGCATGCAGACTGCGCAGCGCGCCGGTGCCAAGGGCATCCGCGTGCAGTGCTCGGGGCGTCTCGGCGGCGCCGAGATGAGCCGCTCGGAGTTCTACCGCGAGGGTCGCGTCCCGCTGCACACGCTCCGCGCGAACATCGACTACGGCTTCTACGAGGCCCGCACGACCTTCGGCCGCATCGGCGTGAAGGTCTGGATCTACAAGGGTGACGTCACCAACCGCGAGCTCGCGGCCCAGCAGGCCGCGGCCCCGCGCGGTCCGCGTGGACCGCGCGGTGAGCGGCCCGCCCGCGGCCGCCGGCCCGGCGCCGAGCGCGGCGACCGCCAGGCGCGGCAGCCGCAGCAGGGCGAGACCGCTGCCCCGGCTCCCGAGGCGACGTCCGGAACGGAGGGCTGAGCCGTGCTGGTTCCCCGTCGACTGAAGCACCGCAAGCAGCACCACCCGAAGCGGACCGGTGCTGCCAAGGGCGGGACGACGATCGCGTTCGGCGACTACGGCATCCAGGCTCTCGAGCCCGCCTACGTCACCAACCGGCAGATCGAGTCCGCTCGAATCGCGATGACCCGCTACATCAAGCGTGGCGGAAAGGTCTGGATCAACATCTACCCGGACCGCCCGCTGACCAAGAAGCCCGCCGAGACCCGCATGGGCTCGGGTAAGGGCTCGCCGGAGTGGTGGGTCGCGAACGTCAAGCCCGGACGCGTGATGTTCGAGCTGTCCGGTGTCCCGGAGGAGGTGGCCCGCGAGGCGATGCGCCTGGCGATCCACAAGCTCCCGATGAAGTGCCGTTTCGTGCGGCGCGAGGGTGGTGACGCGTGATGGCGGTCGGATCGAAGGACCTGACCCCCGAGCAGCTGCGCACGTTCGACGACGAGCGTCTCGTGGAGGAGCTGCGCAAGGCCAAGGAGGAGCTGTTCAACCTCCGCTTCCAGTCGGCGACGGGCCAGCTGGAGAGCCACGGGCGACTGCGTGCGGTGCGCCGTGACATCGCCCGCATCTACACGATCATGCGCGAGAACGAGCTGGGTATCGGCGCGACCGGCCCCGAGGGGAGCGCCAAGTGAGCAAGGACGACGTGAACGAGACCAGTGAGCAGCCCACCGACCAGCGCGGGTACCGCAAGACCCGGCGCGGCTACGTGGTCAGCGACAAGATGGACAAGACCGTCGTCGTCGCCGTCGAGGACCGCGTCAAGCACCCGCTGTACGGCAAGGTGATGCGCCGCACCAGCAAGGTGAAGGCCCACGACGAGGCCAACACCTGCGGGGTCGGCGACAGCGTCCTGATCATGGAGACCCGGCCGCTGTCAGCGACCAAGCGCTGGCGCGTGGTCGAGGTCCTCGAGAAGGCCAAGTAAGGCCCAGCCGGTCAAGCGGCAGCCCCATCCGTTCCGTCAGGCTCTTGGTGAGAGAACCGGCGCGACAACAGGAGTGAGACAGTGATTCAGCAGGAGTCGCGACTGAAGGTCGCCGACAACACGGGTGCCAAGGAGATCCTCTGCATCCGGGTGCTCGGTGGCTCCGGTCGCCGCTACGCCGGTATCGGTGACGTCATCGTCGCCACCGTCAAGGACGCCATCCCCGGCGGCAACGTCCGCAAGGGCGACGTCGTCAAGGCCGTCGTCGTGCGCACCGCCAAGGAGCGCCGCCGGCCGGACGGCTCGTACATCCGCTTCGACGAGAACGCTGCGGTGATCCTCAAGAACGACGGTGACCCGCGCGGCACGCGCATCTTCGGCCCCGTCGGTCGCGAGCTGCGGGACAAGAAGTTCATGAAGATCATCTCGCTGGCGCCGGAGGTGCTCTGACGATGGCCAAGCTGAAGATCAAGAAGGGTGACACCGTGCAGGTGGTCACCGGGGCCACGCCGGAGCGCGGCGGGGACCGCGGCAAGACCGGTCGGGTCATCGAGGTCTACCCCGAGCAGCAGCGCGTGCTGGTCGAGGGCGTCAACCGCGTGAAGAAGCACAAGAAGGTCAGCGCGGCGACCGGCCGGGGTGCGCGTACCGGCGGCATCGAGACGCACGAGGCCCCGCTGCACATCAGCAACGTGATGCTGGTCGACCCGGAGACCAAGAAGCCGACCCGGGTGGGATACCGCACCGAGACGATCGAGCGGGACGGCCGGGAGCGCACCGTGCGCGTCCGGGTCGCCAAGCGCTCCGGTAAGGACGTCTGAGATGAGCACCGACACCGTGAAGACCGCCCCGCGGCTGAAGTCGCGCTACGCCCAGGAGATCCTGCCGGCGATGCGCGAGGAGTTCGGCTACGCGAACGTCATGCAGGTGCCCGGCCTGGTCAAGGTCGTGGTGAACATGGGCGTGGGCGACGCCGCCCGCGACTCCAAGCTCATCGACGGTGCCGTGCGCGACCTGGCCACGATCACCGGCCAGAAGCCGCAGGTCACCCGGGCCCGCAAGTCCATCGCCCAGTTCAAGCTGCGCGAGGGCATGCCGATCGGCGCGCACACGACGCTGCGCGGCGACCGGATGTGGGAGTTCCTGGACCGGCTGCTGTCCCTGGCGCTGCCGCGCATCCGCGACTTCCGCGGGCTCTCGCCGAAGCAGTTCGACGGGCACGGCAACTACACGTTCGGTCTCAACGAGCAGTCGATGTTCCACGAGATCGACCAGGACAAGATCGACCGGGTGCGGGGGATGGACATCACCATCGTCACCACCGCGACGACGGACGACGAGGGGCGGGCGCTGCTGCGTCGCCTCGGCTTCCCCTTCAAGGAGAACTGACGTGGCGAAGACCGCTCTGATCCACAAGGCCGCGCGCAAGCCCAAGTTCAAGGTGCGCGCCTACACCCGGTGCCAGCGGTGCGGTCGTCCGCACTCGGTGTACCGCAAGTTCGGGCTGTGCCGCGTGTGCCTCCGCGAGATGGCGCACCGTGGCGAGCTGCCCGGTGTCACCAAGAGTTCCTGGTAACGACTACGCCGCAGGTCCCTCGGTCCCGGACGGGACGGGGAAACCACGGTGAGGAAGGGCGGAGAGCCCGATGACCATGACCGACCCCATCGCGGACATGCTGACCCGTCTGCGGAACGCCAACTCGGCGTACCACGACGAGGTCTCCATGCCGTACAGCAAGCTGAAGTCGCGGATCGCCGAGATCCTCCAGGCCGAGGGCTACATCGCCGGCTGGAAGGTCGAGGACGCCGAGGTGGGCAAGACGCTCACCATCGACCTCAAGTTCGGCCCGAACCGTGAGCGTTCCATCGCCGGCGTGCGACGCGTCTCCAAGCCGGGCCTGCGTGTCTACGCGAAGTCGACCAACCTGCCGCGAGTCCTCGGTGGCCTCGGCGTGGCGATCATCTCCACGTCGTCCGGGCTGCTGACCGACAAGCAGGCTTCGAAGCAGGGCGTGGGCGGAGAAGTCCTCGCCTACGTCTGGTAAGCGGGAGAGGAGCAGAGCATGTCCCGCATCGGCAGGCTGCCCGTCCCGGTCCCGTCCGGCGTCGAGGTCAGCATCGACGGTTCCCTGGTCACCGTGAAGGGCCCCAAGGGGACCCTCACCCACGAGGTGGCCGCACCCATCTCCGTCGCCCGCGACGACGAGGGCGCCCTGAGCGTCACGCGTCCGGACGATGAGCGCGCGTCGCGGTCCCTGCACGGCCTCACCCGCACCCTGCTGGCCAACATGGTCACCGGCGTGACGGACGGCTACGAGAAGAAGCTCGAGATCGTCGGCACCGGCTACCGGGTCACCGCCAAGGGCTCGGACCTCGAGTTCGCCCTCGGCTTCAGCCACCCGGTCGTCGTGTCGCCGCCGGAGGGCATCACCTTCGCGGTCGAGGCGCCGACGAGGTTCTCCGTCGCCGGTATCGACAAGCAGCAGGTCGGCGAGGTCGCCGCCAACATCCGCAAGCTGCGCAAGCCCGACCCGTACAAGGGCAAGGGCGTCCGGTACGCCGGGGAGCAGGTCCGCCGCAAGGTCGGAAAGGCTGGTAAGTAAGCGATGGCTCTCTCTGTTACCCGGGTGAAGGGCAAGGGCACCACCAAGTCCCGTGCCCGCCGCCACCTGCGCGTGCGGAAGAAGATCACCGGCACCGCGGTCCGGCCGCGGCTCGTGGTCAACCGCAGCACCCGCCACATGTTCGTCCAGGTCGTCGACGACTCCGTCGGCAAGACCCTGGCTTCCGCCTCCACGATGGAGGCCGACCTGAGGGCCTTCGACGGCGACAAGACCGCCAAGGCCAAGCGGGTCGGCGAGCTCGTGGCCGAGCGCGCCAAGGCCGCCGGGGTCGAGGCCGTGGTCTTCGACCGTGGCGGCAACCGCTACCACGGCCGGGTGGCCGCCGTGGCCGACGGTGCCCGGGAGGCGGGTCTCGCCCTCTGAGGCGACCCGCGACGGCACACGGCCAGGACACGAGACTGCGAGAGAGAAGGACCTGACAATGCCTGGAACCCAGCGCCGGGGCACCGGCGCCGGCAGTGGCGGCTCCGGTGAGCGCCGGGACCGTCGCGACCGCGACAACCGTCGCGGCGACGCCGCCGAGAAGAACCAGTACGTCGAGCGCGTGGTGACGATCAACCGCGTCGCCAAGGTCGTCAAGGGCGGCCGCCGCTTCAGCTTCACGGCCCTGGTCGTGGTGGGTGACGGCGACGGCACCGTCGGCGTCGGCTACGGCAAGGCGAAGGAGGTGCCCGCGGCGATCGCCAAGGGCGTCGAGGAGGCCAAGAAGAACTTCTTCAAGGTCCCCCGCATCCAGGGCACCATCCCCCACCCCATCCAGGGTGAGAAGGCGGCCGGGGTGGTCATGCTCCGTCCGGCCTCCCCCGGTACCGGCGTGATCGCCGGTGGCCCGGTGCGCGCCGTCCTGGAGTGCGCCGGCATCCACGACGTGCTGAGCAAGTCGCTCGGCTCGGACAACGCGATCAACATCGTCCACGCGACGGTGGCGGCGCTCAAGGGCCTGGAGCGGCCGGAGTCCGTCGCCGCGCGGCGCGGCCTGTCCATCGACGACGTCGCGCCCGCCGCCATGCTGCGGGCGCGTGCCGCGGGGGCTGGTGCGTGATGGCTCGCCTCAAGGTCACCCAGACCCGGTCGCAGATCGGTGGCAAGCAGAACCAGCGCGACACGCTGCGCACGCTGGGTCTCAAGCGCATCGGCGACGTGGTCGTCAAGGAGGACCGTCCCGAGATCCGCGGGATGGTCAGCACGGTGGCGCACCTCGTCACCGTCGAGGAGGTCGACTGACATGGCCGAGAAGAAGAAGGCCACCGAGGAGAGCGCCGGCGGCGCCTCCCACACCCTGAAGGTGCACCACCTGCGGCCCGCCCCCGGCGCCCGCACCGCCAAGACCCGCGTGGGTCGCGGTGAGGCGAGCAAGGGCAAGACCGCGGGGCGCGGGACGAAGGGCACCAAGGCGCGCTACCAGGTGTCGGCGCGCTTCGAGGGCGGGCAGATGCCGCTGCACATGCGGCTGCCCAAGCTGCGCGGCTTCACCAACCCGTTCCGCACCGAGTACCAGGTGGTGAACCTGGACCGGCTGGCAGAGCTCTTCCCCGACGGCGGCCAGATCGCCGTCGACGACCTCGTCGCCAAGGGCGCGGTGCGCCGCGGCCACAAGGTGAAGGTGCTCGGGTCCGGTGACATCGCCGTCAAGGTCGACGTCACCGCCCACGCCTTCTCGGCGTCCGCCAAGGAGAAGATCGCGGCCGCCGGCGGGTCCACGACCGAGCTGTGACCCGCTGACCCGCTCAGCACACGCCACGACCCGGGGGTGCCCCCCACCACCGCTCCGCAGCAGCGCAGCGCAGGGCGCCCCCGGGTCGCGGCTGTCACAGGGTAGGGTCACCTCGGCGTCCGCGCCCCGTCCGCAGGACCGTCGGCCAGAGCACCGACGGCCGCTCGCGACCGACAGACAGCTGCAGCAGCAGTGCACCAGGAGGATCCGTGCTCAGCGCATTCGTCCGGGCGTTCAAGACGCCTGATCTGCGGCGCAAGCTGCTGTTCACCTTGGGGATCATGGCGATCTTCCGGCTGGGGTCGTTCATCCCCACCCCGGGCGTCAGCTACTCCAACGTCCAGATCTGCCTGGCGGACGCGGGCAGCGGCAACGACCTGCTGGGCCTGGTCAACCTCTTCAGCGGTGGCGCGCTCCTGCAGCTGTCCATCTTCGCGCTGGGGATCATGCCGTACATCACCGCGAGCATCATCGTGCAGCTCCTGCGCGTGGTGATCCCGCGGTTCGAGGCGCTCCACAAGGAGGGCCAGTCGGGTACGGCGAAGCTGACCCAGTACACGCGCTACCTGACGATCGCGCTGGCCGTCCTGCAGTCCACGACCTACGTGGCCGTGGCCCGCTCGGGCAACCTCTTCCCGAACTGCGCCGCGGAGATCATCCCCAACGACTCGATCATCACCATCATGCTGATGGTCATCACCATGACCGCCGGCACCGGCCTCGTCATGTGGATGGGTGAGCTCATCACCGAGCGAGGCGTCGGCAACGGCATGTCCCTGCTGATCTTCACCTCCATCGCGGCCGGCTTCCCGGGGTCGATCTGGGCGATCGGCCAGGACTCCAACAACGGCTTCGACGTGATGGCGCTGGTGATCGCGATCGGCCTGGTGATCATGGCGATGGTCGTGTTCGTGGAGCAGTCCCAGCGGCGCGTGCCGGTCCAGTACGCCAAGCGGATGGTCGGCCGCCGGCAGTACGGCGGTTCGAGCACCTACATCCCCATCAAGGTGAACATGGCCGGCGTCATCCCGGTGATCTTCGCCTCCTCGCTGCTGTACCTGCCGGCGCTCGTGGCCCAGTTCAACGACCCCCAGTCCGAGTGGGTCATCTGGATCCAGAACACCCTCGTGCGCGGGGACCACCCGCTGTACATCGCGCTGTACTTCGCGCTGATCGTGTTCTTCACGTACTTCTACGTGGCGATCACGTTCAACCCGGACGAGGTGGCGGACAACATCAAGCGCGTCGGCGGCTTCATCCCGGGCATCCGCGCCGGCCGCCCGACCGCCGAGTACCTCGACTACATCTTGACGAGGATCACACTGCCCGGAGCCCTGTACCTGGGTATGGTCGCCCTGATCCCGCTGGTCGCCCTCGTGCTGATCAACGCGAACCAGAACTTCCCGTTCGGCGGCACGTCCATCCTCATCGTGGTCGGCGTCGGACTGGAGACGGTCAAGCAGATCGAGTCCCAGCTCCAGCAGCGCCACTACGAAGGGTTCCTCCGATGACGCGACTGGTCCTCCTCGGCCCGCCCGGCGCGGGCAAGGGCACCCAGGCCCAGGCCGTCGCCTCGCGGCTCGGCGTCCCGGCCGTGTCCACCGGCGACATCTTCCGCGCCAACGTGGGGGAGGGGACCGAGCTCGGCAAGCTGGCCCAGCGCTACATGGACGCCGGTGAGTACGTCCCGGACGAGGTCACGAACGCCATGGTGCGGGACCGGCTGGCCGAGCCCGACGCCGAAGGCGGGTTCCTGCTCGACGGGTACCCCCGCACGCAGGCGCAGGTCGCCGAGCTGGACGGCATGCTCGCCGAGCGCGACGCCGCGCTCGACGCCGTCGTCGAGCTGACCGTGGAGACCGACGAGGTCGTCCAGCGCCTGCTCAAGCGCGCGCAGACGGAGGGCCGCTCCGACGACACCGAGGCGGTGATCCGCCGCCGACTCGAGGTCTACGCCGAGCAGACGGCACCGCTGACCGCGACCTACGCCGAGCGCGGCCTGCTCCGGCAGGTCGACGGTCTGGGCCCCGTGGAGGACGTCACCCGGCGGCTGCTCGAGGTGCTCCCCGCAGCCAGGGCCTGACCCGGTGTTCGGTCGCGACCGGATCCAGTACAAGACCCCTGAGCAGGTCGTCCTCATGCGACGTGCGGGTCTGGTGGTGGCCGACGCGCTGGACGCCGTGCGCGCCGCACTGCGGCCGGGGGTGACCACCCGGGAGCTGGACGCCGTCGCGGAGACGGTCATCCGCGAGGCGGGCGCGGTTCCCTCCTTCAAGGGCTACCACGGCTTCCCGGCGTCGGTCTGCGTCTCGGTCAACCACGAGGTCGTGCACGGGATCCCCGGCGACGCGGTGCTCGCACCCGGGGACCTCGTGTCGGTCGACTGCGGTGCCGTCCTCGACGGCTGGCACGGCGACTCCGCCTTCAGCACCCTCGTGGCGCCGGACCACGAGGACGTCGACCCGCAGCAGCGCCACGCGGACGACGAGCTCGTCCGCGTCACCGAGCAGGCGATGTGGCACGGCATCGCCGCCCTGCAGGTCGGCGGCCGGCTCGGTGACGTCGGTGCCGCCGTCGAGGACCACGTCGACGGGCGGTACGGGATCCTCGAGGACTACGTCGGGCACGGGATCGGCACCGAGATGCACATGCCGCCCGACGTCCTCAACTACCGAGCACGCGACCGCGGCCCTCGGCTGCGTCCCGGCCTGTGCGTGGCGGTCGAGCCGATGGTGGTCGCGGGGTCGATCGAGACGGCTGTGCTCGCCGACGACTGGACGGTCGTCACGACCGACGGACGACGGGCCGCCCACTGGGAGCACACGGTCGCCCTCACCGAGCACGGGCCCTGGGTGCTGACGGCGCGGGACGGCGGCGAGGCGGCGCTGTCAGCCCTGGGCGTCCAGGTGTCGCCGCTCGCCTAGGCCGCGCACGCCCCGCGCCGATTTCGTGCTCAGCGGGGCATGGCGTAACATCTTGGGTTGGCCCACGAGCAATCTCGTCGTCCCGTACCCCGCGGCTGGTTCGGTGCAGGACGGCGACCGTCACGCGTGCGCTGTGATCCCCGTCCGAGGGCGGAGGTCGTCACCAGTTCCACAGGTCCCCGCCACGGCGGGACGAGCAGTAAGCGGAGGACATGGCCAAGAAGGACGGGGTCATCGAGATCGAGGGCAGCGTCGTCGAGGCGCTGCCGAACGCGATGTTCAGGGTCGAGCTCACCAACGGGCACAAGGTCCTGGCTCACATCTCGGGCAAGATGCGTCAGCACTACATCCGGATCCTCCCCGAGGACCGCGTGGTGGTGGAGCTGAGCCCGTACGACCTCACCCGCGGGCGCATCGTCTACCGCTACAAGTAACCGACCGACCACAACGCACACCCCACAGCACCCGAGCCGGACGGCCCGGGTGTCTCGTGCGGGCGAGGGACAGCCATGAAGGTCAAGCCGAGCGTCAAGAAGATCTGCGACAAGTGCAAGGTGATCCGCCGCAACGGCCGGGTCATGGTGATCTGCGAGAACTTGCGTCACAAGCAGCGTCAGGGCTGATCACCCGCACGCGTCGCGTCCTCCCGGACGCCAGCACCACCGCCGTCGCCACCGGGTGACGGCCGCACCAGCAGCACCCGACCCCCGCGGCTCCGTGGAGCAGCGGGACGAGACCCCCGGTCCGGAGGCCGGGGACCCGCCGACGACGTCGGCCGGGACCGGTGCTGCACCAGACCTCCGGTGAACCCAGGAGACACCAGGACCGATGGCACGCATCGTCGGCGTCGACCTCCCCCGCGACAAGCGGCTCGAGGTGGCGCTCACCTACATCTTCGGCGTCGGGCGCACCCGCGCCCAGGAGATCCTCGCGGCGACGGGCATCAGCCCCGACCTGCGGGTCCGCGACATGGGGGACGCCGAGCAGGTCGCGATCCGCGACTACATCGAGGCGAACCTCCAGGTCGAGGGTGACCTCCGCCGGGAGATCGCCTCCGACATCCGTCGCAAGGTCGAGATCGGCAGCTACGAGGGCCTGCGTCACCGCCGCGGCCTCCCGGTCCGCGGTCAGCGGACCAAGACCAACGCGCGCACCCGCAAGGGCCCGAAGCGCACCGTGGCCGGCAAGAAGAAGGCCGCACGCAAGTAACCGCTCCGCGGTCCGTCCACTCGATCGGGCGGCCCGCACCGGCAGCGAGCTGCGTGCCGCATGCCGACCCTCGCTCGTCCACCACGTTCAGGAGAGAACCAGCCAATGCCTCCGAAGAGCCGCTCGGCCTCGGGTGCGCGTCGTCCGCGCCGCAAGGAGAAGAAGAACGTCTCCCACGGCCACGCGCACATCAAGAGCACGTTCAACAACACCATCGTGTCCATCACCGACCCCACCGGGGCGGTGATCTCGTGGGCCTCCGCCGGCCAGGTCGGCTTCAAGGGGTCCCGCAAGTCGACGCCGTTCGCCGCGCAGATGGCCGCCGAGGCGGCTGCCCGCCGTGCCCAGGAGCACGGCATGCGCAAGGTCGACGTCTTCGTCAAGGGTCCCGGTTCCGGCCGTGAGACCGCCATCCGCTCGCTGCAGGCGACCGGGCTCGAGGTCGGCTCCATCCAGGACGTCACCCCCAGCCCGCACAACGGCTGCCGCCCGCCCAAGCGCCGTCGCGTCTGACGCGGCCTGCTGACGAAGACGAGAAGGAGAACCACCGAGCATGGCGCGATACACCGGTGCTGACTGCAAGCGCTGCCGCCGCGAGAAGACCAAGCTGTACCTCAAGGGCGCCAAGTGCGACTCGCCGAAGTGCCCGATCGAGATCCGGCCCTACCCGCCGGGCGAGCACGGCCGCGCGCGCACCAAGGAGAGCGAGTACCTCCTGCAGATGCGCGAGAAGCAGAAGTGCGCCCGCATCTACGGGGTGCTGGAGAAGCAGTTCCGCGGGTACTACGAGGAGGCGAACCGCCGCCAGGGCAAGACGGGTGAGAACCTGCTGCGCATCCTGGAGTCCCGCCTCGACAACGTGATCTACCGCGCGGGCTTCGCGTCCTCGCGGGACATGGCGCGCCAGGTCGTGCGCCACGGTCACGTGCTGGTCAACGGCAAGAAGGTCGACATCCCGAGCTACCGGGTGAGCGAGAACGACATCGTCGAGATCCGGGAGAAGTCCCGGACCATGACGCCGTTCGTCATCGCCCGCGAGACGCACGGTGAGCGGACCGTCCCGGCCTGGCTCGAGGTCCAGGTGGACCGGATGCGCGTGCTGGTGCACTCGCTGCCGGCCCGCCAGGTCATCGACACGCAGGTCCAGGAGCAGCTCATCGTCGAGCTCTACTCGAAGTGACACCCGGCCGGGTCGGGCGCCGCGTGCGCCCGGCCCGGCCGCGCGTCCCCCGCCGCGGGCCGGTCGGGGACGCCGCACCAGCCCGGTGGGCGGACGGAGTCCCGCCGGGTACGCCACACCAGGGTCATATGGCGGACCCTGATGGGAAAGGAACACCCCCGTGCTGATCGCACAGCGCCCCGCGCTCTCCGAGGACGTCCTGTCCGAGCACCGCTCGCGGTTCGTCATCGAGCCGCTCGAGCCCGGCTTCGGCTACACGCTCGGCAACTCCCTGCGCCGCACCCTGCTGTCGTCCATCCCCGGTGCCGCGGTGACCAGCGTCCGCATCGACGGCGTGCTGCACGAGTTCTCGACGGTCTCCGGCGTCAAGGAGGACGTCACCGAGATCATCCTGAACATCAAGTCCCTCGTCGTGTCCAGCGAGCACGACGAGCCCGTGGTGATGTACCTGCGCAAGCAGGGCCCGGGCACCGTCACCGCCGCCGACATCGCCCCGCCGGCGGGCGTCGAGGTGCACAACCCCGACCTGCACATCGCCACGCTCAACGGCAAGGGCAAGCTCGAGATGGAGCTCACCGTCGAGCGCGGCCGCGGGTACGTCTCCGCCGCCCAGAACAAGTCCAGCGAGGCCGAGATCGGCCGCATCCCGGTCGACTCGATCTACTCGCCTGTGCTGAAGGTGACGTACAAGGTCGAGGCCACCCGCGTCGAGCAGCGCACCGACTTCGACCGCCTCGTCGTGGACGTCGAGACGAAGCCGTCGACGCTGCCGCGCGACGCGATGGCCAGCGCGGGCAAGACGCTGGTCGAGCTGTTCGGCCTGGCGCGCGAGCTCAACGTCGAAGCCGAGGGCATCGACATGGGGCCGTCCCCGACCGACGCGGCGCTCGCGGCCGACCTGGCGCTGCCGGTGGAGGAGCTGGACCTCACGGTCCGCTCCTACAACTGCCTCAAGCGCGAGGGCATCCACACGGTCGGCGAGCTGGTGGCCCGCAGCGAGGCGGACCTGCTCGACATCCGCAACTTCGGTGCGAAGTCCATCGACGAGGTCAAGGCGAAGCTGTCCGGCATGGGCCTGGCCCTCAAGGACAGCCCCCCCGGGTTCGACCCGAGCACGGCCGTGTCGGACTTCGGTGCCGACGACGACATGTCCTTCGCCGAGGACGAGCAGTACTGAGCCCGCGGCACGCCGGCAGGACCCCCTGACCGGCAGCCCCGACCGAGGAGAACCACATCATGCCTACCCCTACCAAGGGCCCGCGGCTCGGCGGCGGTCCGGCCCACGAGCGGCTCATGCTGGCCAACCTGGCCACGGCGCTGTTCGAGCACCGGAGCATCACCACCACCGAGGCGAAGGCCAAGCGGCTGCGCCCCCTGGCCGAGCGCCTGGTCACCTTCGCCAAGCGCGGTGACCTGGCCTCCCGCCGTCGGGTGATGACGGTGGTGCGCGACAAGTCCGTCGTCCACTTCCTCTTCACCGAGATCGCCCCGGCGATGGCCGAGCGCAACGGCGGCTACACCCGCATCACGAAGATCGGTCCGCGCAAGGGCGACAACGCGCCGATGGCCGTCATCGAGCTGGTGATGGAGCCCGTCGCCAGGAAGGCGACGGTCAAGGAGGCCGAGGCCGCCACCAAGCGGGCCGCTGCCGACGCGAAGGCCGACGAGGCGAAGGCCGCCGACGCGAAGGCCGACGAGGCGAAGGCCGACGAGGCGAAGGCCGACGAGGGCGTCACCGGCGGCGAGGCCACCGTGGACGAGGCCGTCGCCACCGAGGCCGCCGACGAGAAGGCTGCCGACGAGAAGGCCGACGCCTCCACCGAGGACAAGGCCTGAGCGAGCCCACCGGGCACGACAGCGAGCCCGTCACCCCCGTCCCCGGGGGTGACGGGCTCGTGCGCGTGCGGCTCGACCTGTCCTACGACGGCACGGCGTACTCGGGGTGGGCCGCCCAGCCCAGCCGGCGGACCGTCGAGGGCGTGCTCGCCGACGCGCTCGGCCGCGTCCTGCGGGCCGCCCCGCCGCGCCTGACGGTCGCGGGACGCACCGACGCCGGGGTGCACGCGCGCGGTCAGGTCGTCCACCTGGACCTGCCCGCTGCGGCCTGGAGCGCACTGCCCGGGCGCGGCACCTCCGGGCCGGGGGAGGCCCTGGTGCGGAGGCTGGCAGGTGTCCTCCCCGACGACGTCGTGGTCCGAGCCGCCGGGCCGGCGCCGGACGGTTTCGACGCGCGGTTCTCGGCGCTGAGCCGCCGGTACGCCTACCGCGTCGCGGACCGCCCCGACCTGCGTGACCCGCTGCGGCGTCGCGACGTGCTGTGGCACCGGCGGGAGCTGGACGTGGCGGCGATGACGTCCGCGTGGCGCCCACTCGTCGGTGAGCACGACTGGCTGCCCTACTGCCGGCCCCGGGAGGGGGCCACGACGGTGCGCACGGTGCTCGAGCTCGACTGGCGCCGTGACGGCGACGGGGTGGCCGTCGCCCGGGTCGTGGCGGACGCGTTCTGCCACCACATGGTCCGCTCGCTGGTCGGCGCGGCCCTGGCGGTGGGCGAGGGGCGGCGGCCGGTCGAGTGGCCGCACGACGTCCTCGTGGCGGGGGTGCGCGACCCCGCCGTCGCCGTCGCGCCGGCCCACGGGCTGACCCTGGAGGAGGTCCGCTACCCCGAGGACGACCGGCTCGCCGACCGCGCGCGCCAGGCGCGACGGCGCCGCGACGAGCCGGTTCGCTGACCGCGACCGCGCACTCAGCGGGCGGAGTGCGCGTCCGGACCCTCGCGGTGCGCACTCAGCGGGCTGAGTGCGCGTCCGGACGCTTGCGGTGCGCACCCAGCGGCTGGGTGCGCCGTCAGGGACGGTCCTCGCCGCGGCGCCGGTGCCCTGTCGCGCCGGTCCGGGCCGGGTGGCAGAGTCGGGGCATGAGCGAGCAGGACGGATTCGGGGACAGCGTCTACCAGCCCCAGGACGACGGCCGCCTGGACGACTCCGGCGAGCTGGACATGGACGACGCCCTGGGGGAGCCGGACACGGACGAGATGCTCGACATGGGCTACTCGCCGCCCGAGCGGGCGCGGGGCATGGACCGCTGGGGCACCACCGGGTCCGAGGAGCGCCAGGGGGAGAACCTCGAGCTGCGCGAGCGCCAGCTCGAGCCGGACGACTGGGAGCGCCCGGACGGCAGGGACGGCCTGGGCGACAGCGAGGACACCGACGGAGAGCTGATCGACGACCAGGTCGGTCACCATCGCGCGGGCCGCCTCGTCGCCCCTGACGAGGGCGCCCACGCCGACACCGAGAAGGACGTCGTCGCCCGGGACGTCGGCATCGACGGCGGCGCGGCGAGCGCGGAGGAGGCGGCGATGCACGTGGTGGAGGACGAGGACGCGCGCTGGTGACGCCGTCCGGGTGGTAGCCGTACCGACCTAGGACGGTGGTCGAGCCGCGAAAACCGCTAGGGGACGCGGCCGCCGGCTCGGCACACTGACCGATGTGGGTCACGTGGACGTCAACGCCGTGGGGTACGACCTGCCCGACGGCACCCGGCTCCTGGACGACGTGACGTTCCGCGTCGGGGAGGGTGCCAAGGTCGCGCTGGTCGGGCCGAACGGCGCCGGCAAGACCACGCTGCTGCGGCTGGTGTCCGGCGACCTGGACCCGCACGCGGGCTCGGTGACGCGCAGCGGTGGGCTCGGGGTGATGGACCAGCACGTCGGCCGCGACCGGCCCGGGGCCACGGTCCGTGACCTGCTCGCGTCGGTCGCCCCGGCGCCGCTGCGCAGCGCGGTCGCGGAGCTGGACGCCGCGGAGCTGGCGGTCATGGAGGTCGACGACACCGCGACGCAGCTGCGCTACGCCCAGGCGCTCGCGGACTACGCGGACGTGGGCGGGTACGAGGCCGAGACGGTCTGGGACGTCGTCACGCAGGCGGCGCTGGGCACGCCGTGGGACCGGGCCCAGTGGCGAACGCTGGCGACGCTGTCCGGCGGTGAGCGGAAGCGGCTCGCCCTCGAGGCCCTGCTGCGCGGTCCCGACGAGGTGCTGCTCCTGGACGAGCCGGACAACTTCCTCGACGTCCCGGCCAAGCGGTGGTTGGAGGAGCAGCTCGCTGCCAGCCCGAAGACCGTGCTGTTCGTGAGCCACGACCGGGAGGTCTTGGCCAGGGTGGCGACCCGGGTCGCCACCCTGGAACCCGGACCCGCCGGTGCCTCGGTGTGGGTGCACGGTGGCTCCTTCGCGACCTGGCACGGCGCGCGGCAGCAGCGGTTCGCCAGGCTGGACGAGCTCCGGCGGCGCTGGGACGAGCAGCACGCGCGCCTGCGAGCCCAGGTGCTGTTGTACCGGCAGAAGGCCGCGTACAACTCGGACATGGCGTCGCGGCTGCAGAGCGCGCGGACCCGGCTGGAGCGCTTCGAGCGCGAGGGGCCGCCGCAGGAGCGGCCGCGGACCCAGCAGGTGACGATGCGCCTGTCCGGTGGTCGGACCGGGCGGCGGGCGGTGGTGTGCGAGCGTCTGGCGCTGACGGGGCTGACCGAGCCGTTCGACGCCGAGATCTGGTTCGGCGACCGGGTCGCGGTGCTGGGGTCGAACGGGTCCGGCAAGTCGCACCTGCTGCGGCTCCTGGCGGCGGGCGGTAGTGACCCCGAGACCGAGCACCGACCGGTCGGCGACCTGGTCGTCGAGCCGGTCGCCCACAGCGGGAGGGCCAGGCTGGGGGCACGGGTCCGGCCGGGCTGGTTCTCCCAGGTGCAGGTGCGTCCCGACCTGGCCGGTCGCACCCTGCTCGAGGTCCTGCACCGCGGCGACGAGCACCGCGCCGGCCTGCCGCGGGAGCAGGCGAGCCGGGCTCTGGACCGCTACGAGCTGGCGCGCGTCGCGGAGAGCACGTTCGACGTGCTGTCGGGCGGGCAGCAGGCGAGGTTCCAGATCCTGCTGCTCGAGCTGTCCGGCGCGACGCTGCTGCTGCTGGACGAGCCGACCGACAACCTCGACCTCGAGTCCGCCGAGGCGCTGGAGACCGGTCTGGCGGGTTTCGAGGGGACGGTGGTGGCCGTGACCCACGACCGCTGGTTCGCCCGGGGCTTCGACCGCTTCCTCGTCGTCGGCGAGGACGGCTCGGTCCGCGAGTCCGGGGAGCCGGTCTGGGACGTGCGGCGCGTCGCCCGGACGCGCTGACGTCACGTTCCTGCCTGGTGACAGGCAGCGACTGCAAAGTCTTGCAGAAAGTCGGTGTCAAGACCTTTCGTCGGGCGGCCCCACGGGTCTAGCGTCCTGCTCACCCCCACACCGCAGGAGCCGTCGTGAGCACTCCGAGCCGTCCCGGCAGCACCACCCGCGTCACCCGCGTCACCCGCCCGCGTCGCCGCGTCCTCGCCCTGGCGGCCGCGGCGGCGGTCGTCAGCCCGCTGCTGGCCGCCGTGCCCGCCGGGGCGGACCACACCGCGCAGCCGACCGTCGTCACCGTCGTCGGCTCCCTGCAGTCCGAGCTCGGGTGCGACGGCGACTGGCAGCCCGGCTGCGCCACCACCGCGCTGGAGCGGGTCGACGACACCGACGTGTGGACGGCCGACCTCGACGTGCCGGCCGGTGCCCACGAGGTCAAGGTCGCGCTCGGCGGGGCCTGGGGGGAGGACTACGGCGCGGGCGGTGCGCCCGGTGGCGCCAACATCCCCCTGGTGCTCGCGGGGGACGCCACCGTGACGTTCCGCTACGACCACGGCAGCCACCTGCTGACCTTCGCGCCGGCGGACGAGCCCGCCCCGCTCGGGCCGGGCGACGCCGACCTCGTGCCGGCGTCGCTGCGCGCGCCCACGACGGACGAGCGGTTCTACTTCGTCATGGCCGACCGGTTCGCGAACGGCGACCCGGGCAACGACACCGGCGGCTCGCCGTCCGGTGACCGGCTCGTGCACGGCTTCGACCCCGGCGACAAGGGCTTCTTCCACGGCGGCGACGTCGCCGGCATCCTCGAGCAGCTCGACTACATCGAGGGCCTCGGGACGACCGCGATCTGGATGACCCCGTCCTTCGCGAACAAGCCCGTGCAGGGTGCGCCCGGGGACGAGTCGGCGGGCTACCACGGCTACTGGGTCACGGACTTCACCCGGATCGACCCGCACCTGGGCACCAACGAGGAGCTGAAGGCCCTCGTCGACGCCGCCCACGACCGTGGGATGAAGGTCTTCTTCGACATCATCACCAACCACACCGCCGACGTCCTCGACTACCCCGCGGACGCGTACGACGCGAACGGGTCGGTGCCCTACGTCAGCAAGGCCGACGAGCCGTACCGCGACGCCGACGGCGAGCCGTTCGACGACCGCGCGTACGCCGGCACCGGTGAGTTCCCCGAGGTCGACCTCGAGTCGTTCCCGTACACGCCGACCTTCCGCAGCGACGACGACCGCGACGCCAAGACGCCGGACTGGCTGAACGACCCGACGCTCTACCACAACCGAGGCACCTCGACCTTCGCCGGCGAGGACAGCGAGTACGGCGACTTCCCGTCCGGTCCCTACTCGGCGCTGGACGACCTGTGGACCGAGCACCCGCGCGTCGTCGAGGGGATGGTCGACATCTACTCGACGTGGGTGGAGGACATCGGCATCGACGGCTTCCGGATCGACACCGTCAAGCACGTCAACATGCAGTTCTGGCAGCAGTTCGGACCCGCGCTGCAGGAGGCCGCGGCCGCGACCGGGGACGACGACTTCCTCATGTTCGGCGAGGTCTACGACGCCGACCCGCGGTTCATGTCGCAGTACACGACCGAGGGCCGGCTGCAGGCGGCCGTCGACTTCGGGTTCCAGGCCCGCGGCGTGGACTTCGCCAAGGGCGCGGCGACGACGGGGATCCGGGACTTCTACGCCCTCGACGACTGGTACACCGACACCGACTCGAACGCCTACCAGCTGCCCACGTTCCTCGGGAACCACGACATGGGCCGCGTCGGCAGCTTCCTGACGCAGGCCTTCCCCGAGGCCACGGACGACGAGCTGCTCGCCCGTGACCGGCTCGCGCACGACCTCATGTACCTCACCCGCGGCCAGCCCGTCGTCTACTACGGCGACGAGCAGGGCTTCGCGACAGCCGGGGAGGGACCGAACGGGTCCATCGGCGACCGGGACGCGCGCGAGGACATGTTCCCCAGCCAGGTCGCCTCGTACAACGACAACGACCTGATCGGCACCGACGCGACGACCGCGGAGGCGAACTACGACCCCGGGCACCCGCTGTACCAGCACATCGCCGGCCTGGCCGAGCTGCGTGAGGAGCACCCGGCGCTCGCTGACGGCACGCAGGTGCACCGGTACGCCTCGAGCGGGCCCGGGATCTACGCCTTCAGCCGGATCGACCGCGAGGAGCAGGTCGAGTACGTCGTCGCGGTGAACAACGCGACGGAGCCGGCTGCCGCGTCGGTGCCCACCTACTCGACCCGGACGCCGTTCCGCTCGGTCGTCGGCGACCTCGGCACGGTCCGCAGCGACGCCGAGGGACGCGTCCAGGTGGAGGTCCCGGCCCTCGGCACCGTGGTGCTGCGGGCGGTCCGGCCGCTGCAGGACCGCCGGGACGCCCCCGACGTGGACTTCGCGACCCCCCGCCCCGGAGGTGTCGTCGGCGGTGGCTCGGGCGCGGCGCAGGACCGTGCGGAGGTGCGCGTCACGGTCCCGGAGAACGTCCTCGCCGAGGTCGGCTTCGCCTGGCGACCGGTCGGCACCGACGACTGGCAGCGGCTGGGCACGGACGACAACGCCCCCTACCGCGTCTTCCACGACGTGTCGGGCCTCGCGGACGGCACGCTCGTGGAGTACCGGGCGGTCCTGCGGGACTCCTCGGGCAACCTCGCCGTGACGTCCTCGAACGCCGTCGTCGGTGACGCGCCGACCGGCGGGGGAGGCGGCGGACCCGTGGGCCCGGTCGAGCAGCCGGACGCCGTGTCCGTCCCGGGCAGCCTCAACAGCGAGATGGGGTGCCCCGGGGACTGGCAGCCCGACTGCGCGCAGGCGCAGCTGACCCTCGACACCGACGACGGGATCTGGAAGGGCACGTTCGACCTGCCCGCCGGCGGCTACGAGTTCAAGGCCGCGATCGACGGCTCGTGGGACGAGAACTACGGCGCCGGCGGGGCACGCGACGGCTCCAACATCCCGTTCGAGCACGCCGGCGGACCGGTGACGTTCTTCTACGACCACCGGACGCACTGGGTCACCAACGACGTGCTGTCACCGGTCCTGACCGCCCCGGGGTCGTTCCAGTCCGAGCTCGGCTGCCCCGGCGACTGGCAGCCGGACTGCATGCTGCCGTGGCTGCAGGACCCGGACGGCGACGGCATCTGGACGTACGTCAGCGACGCCGTCCCGGCCGGCTCCTACGAGGTCAAGGTCGCCCACGGCCTGGGCTGGGACGAGAACTACGGCGCCGGCGGCGTGGCCGGCGGTCCGAACATCGCCTTCACGGTCCCCGCGGACGGCGTCGTGACGACGTTCTCGTACACGCTGGCCACGCACGTGCTGACCGTGACGACGTCCACGGTGGGGGCGGCGCCGGACCTCGGCGCCGCCAAGGCGCACTGGGTCGAGCGCGACCTGGTCGCCTGGCCCGCCGACGCGCTGCCTCCCGGCCTGGACGCCGACCAGGTGCGCTGGCGCCTGCACCACGCCCCCGAGGGTGGGCTCGCCGTGGACGCCGAGTGGGTGACCGGCGGCGACAGCGCGCCGCTGACCCTGGACCCCGGCGGCCTGCCGCAGGACGTGCGCGAGCGCTTCCCGCACCTGGCCGACCACCTCGCGCTGCGTCTGGACCGGCGCACCGCCAGGGACGCCGAGAGCATCCTCACCGGGCAGGTCGCCGTCGCGCAGTACGACGACCTCGGGCGCCTGACCGACGCGACCGGCGTCCAGGTGCCGGGCGTCGTCGACGACCTCTGGCCCGGGGCGACCGACGCCGACCTGGGTGTCACCTGGCGCGGGCGGGTGCCCTCGCTCGCGCTGTGGGCACCGACCGCCAAGGACGTCGACGTGCTGGTGTGGCCCGCCGGTGGGGCCGGTGACCCGCAGCGGCTGGACGCGCGTCGCGACCGCGACGGCGTCTGGACGGTCGTCGGCAGGCCGACCTGGAAGGACGCGGAGTACCTGTGGGCGGTGAGGGTCTACGCGCCGTCCACCGGGCAGGTCGAGGAGAACCTCGTCACCGACCCGTACTCCGTCGCGCTGACGACGGACTCGCAGCGGTCCGTCGTCGTCGACCTCGACGACCCGGCGCTCGCGCCGGCGCAGTGGCGCACGGCCCGCGCCCCGGAGCTGGCCCAGCCGGAGGACTCGACCATCTACGAGCTGCACGTGCGCGACTACTCCGTCGGCGACCCCCAGGTGCCCGCCGAGCACCGGGGCACCTACCTGGCGTTCGCCGACGAGGGGCAGGGCCGGGCGCACCTGCGCGCCCTCGCCGAGTCCGGCCTCAACACCGTCCACCTGCTGCCGACGTTCGACATCGCGACGATCCCCGAGCGGCGCGAGGACCAGGCGGAGCCGCCCTGCGACCTGGCCTCCTTCCCGCCGGACTCGCCCGAGCAGCAGGCGTGCATCGCGCAGGTGCGCGCGCAGGACGCCTTCAACTGGGGCTACGACCCGTGGCACTTCTCGACCCCGGAGGGGTCGTACGCCACCCGGCCGGACGGCGGCGCGCGGATCGCGGAGTTCCGCACGATGGTGGGCGCGCTGCACGCCGACGGGCTGCGCGTCGTCCTGGACCAGGTGTTCAACCACACGCACGCCTCCGGCCAGGACCCGCGGTCCGTGCTGGACCGGGTCGTGCCCGGCTACTACCACCGGCTGGACCCGAGGACGGGTGCCGTGGAGACCTCGACGTGCTGCCAGAACGTGGCGACCGAGCACGCGATGGCCGAGAAGCTCATGGTCGACTCGGTGGTGACGTGGGCCCGCGACCACAAGGTCGACGGCTTCCGCTTCGACCTGATGGGGCACCACTCGCGCCGGAACATGGAGCGCGTGCGCGCGGCGCTCGACGAGCTGACCGTGCGGCGGGACGGCGTCGACGGCTCGCAGGTCTACCTGTACGGCGAGGGCTGGGACTTCGGCGAGGTGGCCGGGAACGCCCGTTTCGAGCAGGCCACCCAGGGCCAGCTCGACGGGACGGGGATCGGCACCTTCTCCGACCGGCTGCGCGACGCCGTCCGCGGCGGGGGGCCGTTCGACGAGGACCCGCGTCTGCAGGGCTTCGCGACCGGCCTGTTCACCGACCCCAACGCCAGCGAGGGCAACGGCACCCCGCAGGAGCAACGGGCGCGCCTGCTGCACCACGGCGACCTGGTGAAGCTCGGGATGGCGGGCAACCTGCGCGACTTCGAGCTGCTGTCGGCCTCCGGCGAGGTCGTCCGCGGTGAGGAGCTCGACTACAACGGCCAGCCGGCCGGGTACGCCAGCGAGCCCGACGAGGTCGTCACCTACGTCGACGCCCACGACAACGAGACCCTGTGGGACGCCCTGACCCTCAAGCTGCCGGCGGACACCCCGATGGACGAGCGGGTGCGGATGAACACCGTGGCGCTCTCGACCGTCGCGCTCAGCCAGACGCCCGCGTTCTGGCACGCGGGGGCGGACCTGCTGCGCAGCAAGTCGCTCGACCGCAACTCCTACGACTCGGGCGACTGGTTCAACCACATCGGCTGGGACGGCGAGGACAACGGCTTCGGCCGCGGTCTGCCGCCCGCCTGGGACAACGAGGCGAAGTGGCCGTACCAGCAGCCGCTGCTCGCGGACCCGGCGCTGAAGCCGTCGCCGCAGGACGTCGCCACGGCGTCGCAGGCGGCCCGTGAGCTGCTCGAGATCCGCTTCTCCAGCCCGCTGCTGCGGCTGGGGTCCGCCGAGCTGATCCAGGACCGGGTGACGTTCCCGGTCGGGGGGCCGGACCAGGCGCCCGGCGTCGTCGTCATGCACGTCGACGACACCGGCGGGACGGACCTGGACCCGGAGCGCGAGGGTCTGCTCGTCGTGGTGAACGCCTCCGACGAACCGGTCACCCAGGCCGTGCCGGGGTTGGCGGGGGAGCGGCTCTCGCTGCACCCGGTGCAGGCCGAGGGCGCCGACCCGGTGGTCCAGCGGACCCGGTGGCGGGCAGCGACCGGCACGGTGACCGTGCCGGCGCGGACGGTCGCTGTGCTGTCGCAGCGGTGAGCTCGGCCGCTGCCGCCGCCGGGCGGGTGCGTTTTGACCCGTCCGGCGGCGCGCGGGTACTCTGACGAGTCGTTGTGCCCCCGCCGTGGGCCCGATCCGGGTCGGTGACGGGGAGCAGGCGCGTCCGGGTCCTTCCGGTGGCGCCACCGACATCCTTTCGAGACGACAGCGAAGGCTACGACCGTGCGTACGTACACCCCCCGGCCCGGCGACGTCGAGCGCCAGTGGCACGTCATCGACGCGACCGACGTCGTCCTCGGCCGCCTGGCGAGCCACACCGCCGCCCTGCTGCGGGGCAAGCACAAGCCGGTCTTCGCGCCGCACGTCGACACCGGTGACTTCGTCGTCATCGTCAACGCCGACAAGGTCGCCCTGACGGGCAGCAAGCGCGAGCAGAAGCTGGCCTACCGCCACTCCGGGTACCCGGGCGGTCTGCGCGCCACCAGCTACACCGAGCTGCTCGACAAGAACCCCGAGAAGGCGGTCGAGAAGGCCATCCGCGGGATGCTCCCGAAGAACAGCCTCGGTCGCCAGATGCTGCGCAAGCTGAAGGTGTACTCGGGCCCGGAGCACCCGCACCAGGCCCAGAAGCCGCAGCCCTTCCAGATCACCCAGGTCGCGCAGTAACCCTCGCGGCGGACGACCGAACGACAGCACACGAGGAGAAACGTGGCCGAGACCACCCCTGAGACCGTCGGCGTGACCGACGACGTCGAGGACGCCCCGAGCAGCTACTCGACCTCCACGCCCGGCGCCACCGGCACCGGCGCGTCGGTCGTCGCCCCCGGCGGGGGCACCGGTCGCCGCAAGCAGGCGATCGCCCGCGTCCGGCTCGTGCCGGGCAGCGGCACCTGGAAGGTCAACGGCCGCGAGCTGGGTTCGTACTTCCCGAACAAGGTGCACCAGCAGCTCGTCAACGAGCCGTTCCGCGTGCTCGAGCTCGAGGGCCGCTTCGACGTGATCGCTCGCGTCTCCGGCGGTGGCCCCTCCGGCCAGGCCGGCGCGCTGCGCCTGGGCATCGCCCGCGCGCTGAACGCGATCGACGTCGAGGCCAACCGGCCGACGCTGAAGAAGGCCGGCTTCCTCACCCGCGACCCGCGGGCCACGGAGCGCAAGAAGGCCGGTCTGAAGAAGGCCCGCAAGGCACCGCAGTACAGCAAGCGCTGACCGACCTCGTGTCGGCGTCCGCGCCGGTCGACGGCCCCGGGGGTACGCTCCCGGGGCCGTCGACGTGCGTCGGGCGGCAGCAGCCGCGGCGCGTCGACCCGCGCGGCGGACCCGGCGGCGCGGGTCGCGGCCGACCCCACGCCCGAGCCACAGCCTGAGACGAGGAGCGACCCGTGGGCAGACTGTTCGGAACGGACGGCGTGCGCGGACGGGCGAACGTCGACGTCACCGCCGAGCTGGCGCTGGACCTGGCCGTCGCCGCCGCGCACGTCCTCGGCGAGGTGGGGGCGTTCGAGGGGCACCGACCGCGCGCCGTCGTCGGCCGCGACCCGCGGGCCTCCGGCGAGTTCCTGTCCGCCGCCGTCACGGCGGGCCTGGCGAGCGCCGGGGTGGACGTCGACGACGTCGGCGTCCTGCCCACCCCGGCCGTGGCGCACCTGGTGGCCCAGCGGGGCGCCGACCTCGGCGTGATGCTCTCGGCGTCCCACAACCCGATGCCGGACAACGGGATCAAGTTCTTCGCGCGCGGCGGGCACAAGCTCGCCGACCACATCGAGGACACCATCGAGGGACGCCTGCGCGAGGAGTGGAAGCGCCCCACGGGGGCGGGCGTCGGCCGGATCCGGACCGACGCCTCGGGCGGCCCGCAGTACGTCGAGCACCTGGTCTCCACGGTGACCCACCGCCTCGACGGCCTGCGCGTGGTGGTCGACTGCGCGCACGGCGCGGCCAGCGAGGTCGGGCCGGCCGCGCTGCGGGCGGCGGGCGCGGACGTCGTCGTCATCGGCGCCGACCCCGACGGCCGCAACATCAACGACGGGTACGGGTCGACGCACCTGGAGCCGCTGCAGGCCGCGGTCCTCGAGCACGGCGCCGACGCGGGCGTGGCCTACGACGGCGACGCGGACCGCTGCCTGGCCGTCGACGCGGCGGGGCACGTCGTCGACGGTGACCAGATCATGGGGGTGCTCGCCCTGGCCCTGCACGAGTCGGGCAGGCTCCCTCAGCGCACCCTCGTGACCACCGTGATGAGCAACCTCGGCCTGCGGCTCGCGATGGACGAGGCGGGCATCCGGTGCGTCCAGACCGCCGTGGGCGACCGGTACGTGCTCGAGGAGATGCGGCGCAGCGGGTACGGCCTGGGCGGCGAGCAGTCGGGGCACGTCCTGATGCTCGAGCACGGCACCACCGGCGACGGCGTGCTGACGAGCCTGCACCTGCTGGCCCGGGTGGCGGAGCGGGGCCGGCCGCTGGCCGAGCTCGCCGGTGCCGTCACCCGGCTGCCGCAGGTCCTGGTCAACGTCCCGGAGGTGGACAAGGCCCGGGCGTCGACGGACGAGGGGGTCACCAGGGCGGTGCAGGACGCGCAGGCACGGCTCGGGGACACCGGTCGGGTCCTGCTCCGGCCGTCGGGGACCGAGCCGCTCGTCCGGGTGATGGTCGAGGCCGCGGACGCCGAGGAGGCCCGGGCGGTGGCCGACTCGCTGGCCGGCGTGGTCCGGGAGCGGCTGGCCCTGGCCTGAGCGGCTTCCCGTGGTCTGGTCGGCTCGGCGTGGCCCGAACGGCCGCTGCCCTGGCGGCGCCCCGGAAAAGCCGTTGCCGACAGGGCGTCGGCCGACGTCCACTGTCCGCATGCGCATCGACGTCGTGGAGTGCGGACCCGGGGCCGACGGCTGGGTCGACCGGTGGTTCGACCGCTGGTACGCGGCGCTCGACGCCGCCCAGGTCCACGGGCTCACCGACCCCATCCGCGTGATGGCGCCCGACCTCAGGGTCTCGTGCACCCGCCGGCTCGAGTCGGAGCGCCGCGTCCTGCTGAGCGCGGTCGAGGGCGAGCAGGTGGTCGGCACGGGCCGGGTGGACCTGCCCCGGCGCGACAACACCGAGACGGCCTTCGTCGAGCTCTACGTCCCGCCGGCGGCCCGGCGGCGCGGCGTCGGGCGCGCGCTGCTGGGAGCGGCCCGGGAGGTCGCCACCGCGGAGGGACGGACCCGGTTCATGACCGAGGTCGCCCGCCCGGACGACGTGGACCGCGACGCGTGGCCCGGCACCGCCTTCCTGTCGGCCTGCGGCTTCTCGCTGGGGCTCGTGAACGTGCGGCGGGACCTGCCGCTGCCGGCCGACGCCGCCGTCCTGCGCGCGCTGGACGCCGAGGCCACCGCAGCGTCGCGCGGGTACGTCGTGCGCACCTGGCACGGCCGGACGCCGCCGGAGGACCGCGCTCGGATGGCCGACCTGATGGCGCGGATGTCCACCGACGCCCCGCTCGGTGACCTGGAGTACGAGCCGGAGAGCTGGGACGCCGGGCGGGTCGCCGAGTTCGAGGAGCACCAGGAGGCGATGGGCCGGCGGTGGTGCGCCGCCGTCGCCGTGGCCGGCGACGGCACCTGGGCCGGCTACACCTACCTCGGCTGGACACCGAGCGAGCCGGACCGGCTGCACCAGTGGGACACGCTGGTGCTGCGCGAGCACCGGGGTCGGCGGCTCGGGCTGGCGCTCAAGCTCGCCGCGCTGCGCGCGGCCACCGGCACCTGGCCGCGGGCGCGCGTCGTCACCACCTGGAACGCCGCCTCCAACGCCCCGATGATCGCCGTCAACGAGGCCATGGGGTTCCGCGCCGTCGCGCTGGACGAGGAGTGGCAGGCCGGGTTCGGCGAGCTCGTGGGCGTCGACCCGTTGGCCGCGACGGCGGCGCCGGCCTGACGGGCGGGCCCGACGGACGGTCCCGCCCGTCAGAGCTTGCGCAGACGCACCCGACGGACCCCGTGGTCGGGTCCCTTCTGGAGCACGAGGCGGGCCCGGCCCCGGGTCGGCAGGACGTTCTCCTCGAGGTTGCGCTCGTTGATGTCGCGCCAGATCTGCTCGGCGCGGGCGACGGCCTGCTCGTCCGTGAGGGTGGCGTACCGGTGGAAGTAGGACTCGGGGCGGGAGAACGCCGTCTGCCGCAGCCGCAGGAAGCGCTCGACGTACCAGGAGCGCACGTCCGCGGTGCGGGCGTCGACGTAGATGGAGAAGTCGAAGAAGTCGCTGACGGCCATGCCCTGCCGGCCGTCGTGGCGGGGGCGGGCCGGCTGCAGGACGTTGAGGCCCTCGACCACCAGCACGTCGGGCCGGCGGACCACGACCTCCGCGCCCGGGACGATGTCGTAGGTCAGGTGCGAGTACAGCGGCGCCCGGACCTCCTCGGCGCCGGACTTCACGTCGGCGACGAAGCGCAGCAGCCGGCGCCGGTCGTAGGACTCGGGGAACCCCTTGCGCTGCAGCAGGTTGCGCCGCTCCAGCTCGGCGTTGGGGTAGAGGAAGCCGTCGGTGGTGACGAGCTCGACCCGTGGCGTGTCCGGCCAGCGGGCGAGCAGCTCGCGCAGCAGGCGCGCGGTGGTCGACTTGCCGACGGCGACCGAGCCCGCGACGCCGATCACGAAGGGCGTGCGGGCCGGCTTCTCGCCGAGGAACGTCGACGTCGCCTCGTGCAGCTGGTGCACCCCGCCGACGTACAGGTTGAGCAGCCGCGACAGCGGCAGGTAGACCTCCTCGACCTCGGCGAGGTCGATCCGCTCACCGAGCCCACGGACCCGCTGCAGGTCCGCCTCGGTCAGCGAGAGGGGGGTCGACTGCGACAGCGCGCTCCACGCCCGGCGGTCCAGCTCGACGTACGGGGTGACCGGTCCCGCGGGTGCGGGCTGGGCGGCGGGGCCGCGCCCGGCGCCGTCGACGTGCTCACCGGCCGGAGCGCGGGTGGCCGCCGCGCTGCCGACGCCGTCGTCGTGCGGGCTGGTCATCCCGGCATTGTGCCGTGCGGGTCCGGGCGGGCGGCCCGGCCCCACCGCCGCGCCGGCCGGGCCGCCGTCCCCCGCCGTTAGGGTGGCTGCCATGTGCGGAATCGTCGGGTACGCCGGTACCCCCGGTGGTGACAAGGCCCTCGAGGTGGTCCTGGAGGGGCTGACGCGGCTGGAGTACCGCGGCTACGACTCGGCGGGCGTCGCCCTGCTGACCACGGACGGGCTGGTGACGCGCAAGCGCGCCGGCAAGCTCGCGAACCTGCTCGCCGACCTCGACGCCGGGCCCCTCCCGCCGGCCTCCACCGGTGTCGGCCACACCCGGTGGGCCACGCACGGAGGCCCCACGGACGCCAACGCCCACCCCCACCGCGGCGGGCCGGACGGGCGGCTCGCCCTCATCCACAACGGGATCATCGAGAACTTCGCCGCCCTGAAGGCCGAGCTGCTCGCCGAGGGCACGCGCTTCGAGAGCGAGACCGACACCGAGGTCGCCGCGCACCTCGTCGCAGCGGCGTTCGAGCGGACGCGGGACCTGTCCGAGGCCATGCGGCAGGTCGCCCGCCGCCTCGAGGGCGCGTTCACCCTGCTGGCGGTGCACGTCGACGAGCCGGACACGGTGGTCGGCGCGCGGCGCAACTCCCCGCTCGTCGTCGGTCTCGGCGAGGGCGCCACCTTCCTCGGCTCCGACGTCGCCGCGTTCATCGCGCACACCCGCGAGGCCGTGGAGCTCGGCCAGGACCAGGTCGTCACGATCACGCCCGACGGCCACGTCGTCACCGACTTCGACGGCAACCCGGCGCAGGGCAGGCGCTACCACGTCGACTGGGACGCCGCGGCCGCCGAGAAGGGCGGCTACGCCAGCTTCATGGACAAGGAGATCCACGATCAGCCGCACGCCGTCGCGGACACCCTGCTGGGTCGCACTGACGCCGACGGCCGGCTGGTGCTGGACGAGCTGCGGATCGCCCCGGAGCGGCTGTCGTCGATCGACAAGATCGTGGTGCTGGCGTGCGGGACGTCGTCCTACGCCGGGCAGGTCGCCAAGTACGCGATCGAGCACTGGACCAGGATCCCCGTCGAGGTCGAGTTCTCCCACGAGTTCCGGTATCGCGACCCGGTGGTCGACGACCGCACGCTGGTGGTGTCCATCTCCCAGTCCGGGGAGACGATGGACACGCTGATGGCCGTGCGGTACGCGCGGGAGCAGGGCGCCCTGACGCTGGCCATCTGCAACACCCACGGCTCGACGATCCCGCGCGAGTCGGACGCCGTGCTGTACACCCACGCCGGACCGGAGATCGCCGTCGCGTCGACGAAGGCCTTCCTGGCCCAGATCACGGCGTGCTACCTGCTCGGGCTCTACCTGGCCGGGCTGCGCGGACGGACCTACGCCGACGACGCGGCCGAGGTCCTGCGCGAGCTGCACGCGATGCCCGACCGCATCGCCGGGCTGCTGGAGCGGATGGGCAGGGTCCGCGAGATCGCCCGGTTCATGGCCGACACCCGGTCCGTCCTCTTCCTCGGCCGCCACGTCGGCTACCCCGTGGCCATGGAGGGCGCGCTCAAGCTCAAGGAGCTCGCCTACATCCACGCCGAGGGCTTCGCCGCCGGCGAGCTGAAGCACGGGCCCATCGCGCTGATCGAGCCCGGGCAGCCGGTCTTCGTCGTCGTCCCGTCGCCCTCGGCCCCGCACTCCCTGCACCAGAAGGTGGTCTCCAACATCCAGGAGATCCGCGCGCGGGGGGCGCGCACCCTGGTGATCGCCGAGGACGGCGACGAGGACGTCGTGCCTTACGCCGACGAGGTCATCCGGGTGCCCGCGTGCCCGCCGCTGCTGGCGCCGCTGGTGACGACCGTGCCGCTGCAGGTGTTCGCGTGCGAGCTGGCGACGGCCAAGGGCCTGGACGTCGACCAGCCGCGCAACCTGGCCAAGTCCGTCACCGTCGAGTAGGCGGACCGAGCGGTGCAGCGGGTGCCACGGTGATCGTCGGGGTCGGGATCGACGTCGTGGACGTCGAGCGCTTCCAGCGGGTGCTCGAGCGCACGCCGCGGTTGCTGGAGCGGCTGTTCACCGAGCCCGAGCAGGGGCTGCCACCGGCGTCGATGGCCGCGCGCTTCGCCGCCAAGGAGGCGCTCGCGAAGGCGCTGGGCGCGCCGGTCGGCCTGCGGTGGACGGACGCCACGGTCCACCGCGGCGAGGACGGGCGCCCGCACCTGGTGGTGACCGGGACCGTCGCCGCCCGCGCCGCGGAGCTCGGCGCGAGCACCTTCCACCTGTCGCTGAGCCACGACGCGGGGATCGCCTCGGCGGTGGTCGTGGCCGAGTCGGGGGGCACGGGGCAGTCGGAGGGCACGGGGCAGTCGGAGGGCACGGGGCAGTCGGGGGGCACGGGGGAGCGGGGCACGTGATCGACGCGCACGGCGTCGCCGCCGTCCGCCGGGCCGAGGAGGCGGCGATGCGGTCCGCGCCCGAGGGGGTGCTCATGCAGCGCGCCGCAGCGGGACTCGCGGCGGTGCTCGCGGGCACCCTGCGCCGCACGAGCGGCGGCGTGAGCGGCCGGCGGGTGGTCCTGCTCGTCGGTCCGGGCGCGAACGGCGGGGACGCGATGTGGGCCGGCGCCCGGCTGGCCCGGCGGGGGGCGGCGGTCACGGCCGTGCTGACCTCCGGCTCGACCCACCCCGAGGGCCTGCGCGGGCTGCAGCGGGCCGGGGGCCGCGTCCTCGACCTGCACGACCGGCCCGACGCGGTCGGCCCGGGCGCGGGCCGGCGGCTGTCCGCGCTGCTGTCACGCGCCGACGTCGTCGTGGACGGCCTGCTCGGGATCGGCGGCCGCGCCGGGCTGCGCCCACCCGCCGCGCAGGTCGTGCGGACCGCCGAGCTCGAGGTGCCCGACGGCGTGCCGCTCGTCGCCGTCGACCTGCCCTCGGGGGTCGACCCCGACACGGGGACGCTGGGCGGGCCGGCGGTGCGGGCGGACCTCACGGTCACGTTCGGCACCGCCAAGCCCTGCCTGCTGCTGCCGCCCGCGTGCCTGCTGGCCGGTGACGTCGTCGTCGTCGACATCGGGCTCGACCCGACCGTGCTCGGCCCGCCCGCGGTGCGTCGGCTGGAGAGGGAGGACGTCACCGCCCGGTGGCCGGTGCCGTCGGCCGAGGACGACAAGTACTCCCGCGGCGTCGTCGGGGTGGTCGCCGGCGGGCCGACGTACACGGGCGCGGCCCTGCTGGCGGCGGGCGCGGCGGTCCGGGCCGGAGCCGGGATGGTCCGCTACCTGGGGCCGCAGGCGCCGACGGACCTGGTCCGCGCCCGGTGGCCCGAGGTGGTCCCGGGCGCCGGACGGGTGCAGGCCTGGGTGCTGGGGCCGGGCGTCGACCCCGGCGACGCCGACCAGGCCGACCGGGTGCGCAGCGCCCTGGCGTCGCCGGAGCCGGCGGTCGTCGACGCCGGCGCGCTGGACCTCCTCGCCGGCGTCCTGTCCGGCGGCGGCCCGGTCGGGGAGCCCGGGCGCCTGCTGCTGACACCGCACGCCGGTGAGCTGGCCCGCCTGCTGACGGCGTTGGAGCCGGCGGCCCCGACGGCCCGTGAGGACGTGCTCGCGCGTCCCGCGGAGCACGCCGCGCGCGCGTGCCGGCTGACCGGGGCGGTGGTCCTGCTCAAGGGCGCCACCGCCCTGGTCGCCGCACCGGACGGCGCGCTGCACGCCCAGCCGGACGGGCCGCACTGGATGGCGACGGCCGGGTCCGGTGACGTCCTCGCCGGCCTGGCGGGGACCCTGCTCGCCGCGGGGCTGGCGCCCGCCGACGCGGGCGCCCTCGCGGTGGCCGTCCACGCGGCCGCCGGCCACCGGGCGTCGGCCGGTGGCCCGGTGAGCGCCGGCACCGTCCTGGACGCCGTGCCGGGGGCTCTGGCGGACCTGCTGGCCGGGGCTTTGCCAGACTGAGCGCGTGACCCGCAGCTACCCGGGGCGGGCGGTCGTCGACCTCGACGCCGTCACCGCCAACGCAGCCTCCCTCGTCGAGCACGCCGGCGGGGCGGAGGTGATGGCCGTCGTCAAGGGCGACGGCTACGGCCACGGAGCGGTGCCCTGCGCCCGCGCGGCGCTGCGTGGCGGCGCGACCTGGCTGGGGGTGGCGCAGCTCAGCGAGGCCCTCGACGTGCGCGCCGCGGGGGTGGACGCGCCCCTGCTGACGTGGCTGTTCGCCCCCGGTGACGACCTGGGACCGGCGGTGGCGGCGGGCGTCGACCTGTCCGTGGCGGCCCCGTGGGCGCTGGACGCCGTCCTGGCCGGGGTGAGCGTGGCCGGGCGGCCGGCGCGGGTCCACCTCAAGGTCGACACCGGGCTCGGGCGGGGAGGTGCGACCGCCAGGGACTGGCCGGAGCTCGTCGCCGCCGCCGCCCGGGCGGAGGCGACCGGCGCCGTCCAGGTCGTCGGCGTGTGGTCCCACTACGCCTTCGCCGACGCACCCGCCCACCCGACGGTGCGCCGGCAGGGGCTGGCCCTGCGCGAGGCCGACGAGGTGGCCCGCGGAGCCGGCCTGCGTCCGGCGCTGAGGCACCTGGCGAACTCCGCCGCCACCCTCACCGACCCCGACGCCCGGTTCGACCTCGTCCGCCCGGGGCTGTCCGTCTACGGGCTGTCGCCCGTCCCCGACGTCGGCGGGCCCGAGCGGTTCGGGCTGCGACCGGCGATGACGCTCACCGCCCGACTGGTCCTCGTCAAGGACGTCGACGCCGGGCAGGGCGTGTCCTACGCGCACACCCACACCACCGTCGCCCCCACGACCCTCGGGCTGGTGCCCCTGGGCTACGCCGACGGCATCCCCCGCCACGCCAGCGGCCGGGGGCCGGTGCGGCTCCGCGGGCGCGACCTGCGGGTCGCGGGCCGGGTGTGCATGGACCAGTTCGTGCTCGACCTCGGCGGGGTGGACGGCGACGTGGTCGCCGGTGACGAGGTGCTGCTGTTCGGCCCCGGGGACGACGGCGGCCCGACGGCCCAGGACTGGGCGGACGCCGCCGGGACCATCTCCTACGAGATCGTCACCCGGCTCGGCGCCCGGGTGCCCCGGTGCTACGTCGGCTCGGACCTCGACGAGCTGCTGGCCGGTACCTCGCACGGGTCCGGTGCCTCGCACGGGGAGGGGGTGGCGTCCGGCGTCGACCGGGTGGGCGCCGTCGCGCCGGGCGGTGCCGGGGCGGCGGTCGTCCCGTGAGCCCGCGGACCGGGCTGCTGTCCCTGGGCATCGGGCTGGGCGCCGCCGCCGCCGGCGCCGTGCTCGGCGTCGCGGCCGAGCGCGTCGCCGTGGGGCGGCCGCTGGTCCCGGGCAGGCAGGGGCCGGCGCCGCGCGAGGTGCCGCTCGGCTCGCTGCGCTCCACCCCGCGGGTCGTGACGGCGGACGACGGCATCGCGCTGCACGTCGAGGTGGACGAGCCCTCGGAGCCCGACCCGGACGGGCTGACCGTCGTGTTCTGCCACGGGTACGCCCTGAACCTCGACTCGTGGCACTTCCAGCGCGAGGCGATGCGCGGGCGCTTCCGGATGGTGTTCTGGGATCAGCGCGGCCACGGCCGGTCCCAGCGCGGAGCGGTCGGCTCGGCGACGATCAACCAGGTGGGCTCGGACCTGAGGGCCGTCCTGGAGGCCACCGTCCCGCGCGGCCCGGTCGTGCTGGTCGGGCACTCCATGGGCGGGATGACGGTGATGTCCCTGGCCGCGCACTCGCCCGCGCTGTTCGAGGACCGGGTGGTCGGGGTCGCGCTCGTCGCGACGAGCGCCGGGGGCCTGGCCAGCAACGACTACGGCCTGCGCGTCGCGGGGCCCGCGTTTCAGCGGATCGCGCCCGCGGTGCTGGGTGCGCTCGCCCGGCGGCCGTCGCTCGTGGAACGCGGACGGCGCATCGGCGGGGACCTCGAGCAGGTGCTGGTCCGCCGCTACTCCTACGCCTCCGACGTCCCCGAGGACCTGCTGGACTTCACCGCCCGGGTCATCGCGAGCACCAGGATCGAGGTCATCAACGACTTCTTCCCCGAGTTCAACCAGCACGACAAGTCCGAGGCGCTCGCCACCCTCGGCGCCGTCGAGACGCTCGTGCTCGTCGGGGACGACGACCTGCTGACCCCGAGCCGCTACAGCGACGACATCGTGCAGCGGATCCCGCACGCCGAGCAGGTCGTCGTCAAGGACGCCGGGCACCTCGTCATGCTCGAGCACCCCGAGGTGGTCACCCCGCACCTGCTGGCCCTGCTCGACCGGGCGCGGCGGGCGATCCCGGGACGCACCGCCGGCCGGACCGCGTCGTGAGCCCCGCGGTGCAGGCCCCCCGCGGCGGGCTGCGGGTCACGGTGGCTACCCCGGACGACATGCACGACCTGGGGCGCCGGCTCGCCGGGGTGCTGCGGCCGGGGGACCTGGTGCTGCTGTCCGGTGACCTGGGCGCCGGCAAGACCACCCTGACCCGGGGGCTCGGCGCCGGCCTGGACGTGCGCGGCGCGGTGACGTCACCGACGTTCGTCATCGCCCGTGAGCACCCGCCGCTGGGCGGTGGGCCCGCGCTCGTGCACGTCGACGCCTACCGCCTCGGGGGGCTCGACGAGGTCGACGGCCTGGACCTGGAGTCGTCCCTGGACGAGGCGGTGACCGTCGTGGAGTGGGGCGAGGGGCTCGTCGAGGGGCTCGCGGACGTGCGGCTGGAGGTGCGGATCGAGCGACCGCACGGCGCGGTCGCGGACGCCGCGGCGTCCGGGTCGGACGAGGACACCGGTTGCGGCGTGGCCGACGAGCCCCGCACGGTCCACCTGCGACCCGTCGGCGACCGCTGGCGCGACGTCGACTGGGACCTGCTGACCCGCGGCGACTAGCCTGCCGTCCGTGCTGCTGCTCGCCCTCGACACCTCGTCCGCGGTGAGCGCCGCCGTCCACGACGGCACGCGGCTGCTCGCGGGCCGCACCGTCCACGACCCGCGTCGCCACGCCGAGCTGCTCGCGCCGGCCGTCCAGGACGTGCTGGCCGAGGCCGGCGTCACCCGGCGCGACCTCACGCACGTCGTCGCCGGGACCGGGCCCGGGCCGTTCACCGGGCTGCGGGTCGCGCTGGTCAGCGCACGCACCCTCGGCCTGGCGCTCGGCCTGCCCGTCCACGGCGTGTGCAGCCTGGACGCGCTCGCCCGGGCAGCCGTCCGGACCGGGCTGGGCGGCGCGGGCGGCGCCGACCTGGTCGTGGCCACGGACGCCCGGCGCAAGGAGGTGTACTGGGCCCGGTACGCCGCGGTCCTCGACGACGGCGACGTCCGCAGGCTCGAGGGACCGCACGTCGGCCGCCCGGCCGACGTCCCCGTCGACGGCGCCGTGTGCGTCGGTCGCGGCGCGGGCCTGTACCCCGAGCACCTGGGCGGGCCACCGGGTCCCGCGCACGGACCGACGGCCACGGACCCCGACGCCGCGGACCTGGCCGCGCTCGCCGCCGTCCGGCTCGCCCGAGGGGTGACGCTGGACGCGCCGGAGCCGCTGTACCTGCGCCGGCCGGACGCCGTCGAGCCGGGCGCCCCCAAGCGCGTGCTGCGGTGACCTCCCCAGGCGACCGCGACGTCGACCGCGACGGCGACCGCCCGGACGGCGTGGGCCGGCCGTCGTCGCGGGGGGTGCGGCTGCGCCGGCTGCGCTGGTGGGACGTCGAGCCGGTCCTGCCGCTGGAGCGCGAGCTCTTCGGGGACTGGGCCTGGTCCGCGGAGACCTTCTGGTCCGAGCTGGCTGCGCCCGCACGCTGGTACGTCGCCGCGGTGGCACCGGCGCCCCCCGGTCACGGTGGTGAGCGGCTCCTCGGTTACGCCGGGCTGGCGGCCCCGGGGACGGAGGCCGACGTGCAGACCGTCGCCGTCGCCCCCGGGGCCCAGGGGACCGGGGTCGGGGCGCTGCTGCTGGGGGCGCTGCTCGACGAGGCCGCGCGCCGGGGGTGCACCGCCGTGCTGCTGGAAGTGCGGGCGGACAACGCCCCGGCGATCCGCCTGTACGAGCGGCACGGCTTCGAGCGGATCGCGGTACGCCGTCGGTACTACCAGCCCGGCGACGTCGACGCCCACATCATGCGCCGTCGACCGCTCGCACCGGTCGGCTGAGACGCCCCGCCGAGGCGTCCGGTGCGCCGGGTGGGTGGCGGGGGGTGGCTGAGCCGCCGGGCCGCGGCCGCCAGGCCCTACGCTGACGCGGCCGATCACCGAGGAGAGCACGTGACCACGACCCCGCAGAGCCACCCCCACGGGCAGCAGCCCCCCGCGCAGCAGCCGTTCCCGGCGTACGGCCAGCCGTACGGACAGCCTGGGTACGGCCAGCAGCCACCCCCGGCGTACGGGCAGCCGGCGTACGGGCAGCCTGGGTACGGTCAGCCCGGGTACGGCCAGCCGGTGTACCCGCCGGCCCCGCCGGCGCGCAGCAGCCGCACCCTGGGCGTACTGGCCCTCGTCGCGGCCGGTGCGGTCACCCTGCTGGACCTGGTGGAGGTCCCGCTGGCCTGGTCCGCCGGCCGGCAGTACGCCGACGCCGCGAGGGTCGGGCTGCCGGCGATGGACGTCTACACCGGCTACGACATGATCGCGCTGCTGTTCGTGCCGGTGGCGCTCCTCGCCCTGGTCCTGACCTCCGTCTGGCTGTGGGCCGCCCGGTCGACCGCAGAGCTCGTGTCCAACCGCCCGCACGCCCGCTCCCGGGTGTGGGTGTGGCTGGGCTGGGTCCTCCCGGTCGTGTCGTTGTGGTTCCCCTTCCAGGTCGTTCGGGACGTCCTGCGGTCCCACGAGGACGGCGCGGGCCGTGCCTCGCGCGGCGTCCCGATCGGCCTGTGGTGGGGCCTGTGGCTGGTCGCCGGCATCCTCGGCCAGGTCGGCAGCAGGATCGTGCTCACCGAGGGGGCCGACCCGGCCTTCTACGAGGCGATCGGGCCGATCGAGGTCCTGCACGCGCTGCTCACCGTCGGCGCCTTCTCGACCTGGGTCCTCGTCGTGCGGGCGGTGCTCGCCGCGGAGGACGCGGCGCTCGCGCGTCGTGGGGCGCCCGCGGCACCCGGCGCCGCGACGTACGGCGCGTCGTACCTCCCCCAGCACCCCGGGTGACCACCCCGCCCGGCGCCCCCGGGGTGCTGACGTGGCCCCCGCCCGCCCTCGACCGCCGGCCGGGCCGGTACCCCGGTCGGGTGGCGCGGACCTGACCGACGGGCGTCCGTAGGGTGGGCACCGTGAGCGCCCCGAGCACCGACGAGCCCCTGGTCCTGGGGATCGAGACCTCCTGCGACGAGACCGGGGTCGGGATCGTCCGCGGCCGGACGCTGCTGGTGGACGCCGTCGCCAGCAGCGTCGACGAGCACGCCCGCTTCGGTGGTGTCGTCCCCGAGGTCGCCAGCCGCGCCCACCTCGAGGCGATGGTCCCCACGGTGGAGCGCGCGTGCGTCGAGGCCGGTGTCCGGCTCGCGGACGTGGACGCCGTGGCCGTCACCAGCGGTCCCGGGCTGGCGGGTGCGCTCATCGTCGGCGTGGCCGCCGCCAAGGCCCTGGCCGTCGGGCTCGGCGTCCCGCTGTACGGGGTCAACCACCTCGCCGCCCACGTGGCCGTCGACACCCTCGAGCACGGGCCGCTGCCCGAGCCGTGCGCCGCGCTGCTGGTGTCGGGAGGTCACTCGTCCCTGCTGCTCGTCCCGGACGTGACCCACGACGTCCGCCCGCTCGGGCAGACGATCGACGACGCGGCGGGGGAGGCGTTCGACAAGGTGGCCCGGCTGCTCGGCCTGCCCTTCCCCGGGGGGCCGCACATCGACCGCGTCGCCCGCGAGGGTGACCGGGTCGCCATCGACTTCCCTCGCGGGCTGACCTCGGGCCGTGACATGGAGCGGCACCGGTACGACGTGTCGTTCTCCGGCCTCAAGACGGCGGTCGCCCGGTGGGTCGAGGCCAGGCAGGCGGCGGGCGAGCCCGTCCACGTGGCCGACGTCGCGGCGTCCTTCCAGGAGGCCGTGGTCGACGTGCTGACCCGCAAGGCCGTCCTGGCCTGCACCGAGAACGGCGTGCGCGACCTGCTGGTCGGCGGGGGCGTGGCGGCCAACTCCCGTCTGCGGGCGATGGCGCAGGAGCGGTGCGACGCCGCGGGGGTGCGGCTGCGGGTGCCGCGCCCGGGCCTGTGCACCGACAACGGGGCCATGGTCGCCGCCCTGGGGTCGCTCGCGGTCAGCCGCGGTCGCCCGCCCTCCGCGCTGGACCTGCCGACCGACTCCTCGATGCCGGTCACGACCGTCCTCGCCGGCGCGTGAGGGGCCCGCACCTGGTCGCGGGCGCGGCGGCGCTCGCCCTCCTGGCCGCCTGCACGGGCGGCTCCCCGCCCCCCGCCGGGCCCACCGGTCCCGCCCCCGACGCGCCGACGTCCTCCGCCGCGGCCGAGCCACCGCTGTCGTGGGGGCCGACCCAGGACGAGGTCGACGAGGCCCGCGCGGTCGTTGCGGCGATGCCCGTCGAGCAGGCCGCCGGGCAGGTGATCGTCGCCTCCTACCGGGGCACCGACCCCGCGACGCCGGCGGAGCTCGTCGAGCGGCTCGACCTCGCCGGGGTGATCCTCATGGGCGACAACGTGGCGGGCGTCGACCAGGTCCGCGCGACCGCGGCCGCCGTGCAGGCCGCGCACGCCGCCACCGGACGGGACTGGCCAGCGGTCGTCACCGTCGACCAGGAGGGCGGGCGCGTGGCCCGGCTCGGGGAGCCCGTCACCGAGCTGCCGACCCTGATGACCGCCGGCGCCGCCGCGGCGGGCGGGGACCTGGACGTCGTCACGGACGCCACGGCCGCCGCCGGGGCCGAGTTGCGCTCGCTCGGCGTGACCTGGGTGATGGCCCCCGTCGCCGACGTCACGACCGGCCCGGACGACCCGACGATCGGGAGCCGGTCCGCCTCGGACGACCCGCACCTGGTGGCGCAGGTCGTCGGGGCCGCCGTGACCGGGTACCGGCAGGCCGGGGTCGTCCCCGTCGTCAAGCACTGGCCGGGCCACGGCAGCGTCACCGCGGACAGCCACGAGACGCTGCCCGTGCAGGACGCCCCGCTGGCCGCCCTGCAGGCACGCGACCTCGTCCCCTTCGACGCGGCCGTCGACGCCGGGGCGCCCGCCCTGATGATGAGCCACCTCGCCGTGGAGGCGGTCGAGCCAGGCGTCCCGTCGTCCCTGTCCGCACCGGGCTACGCGCTGCTGCGCCGGGAGACCGGGTTCACCGGGCCCGTGGTCACCGACGCCCTCGACATGGCCGCCGTCACCCGCGACCGGGGACCCGGCGACGCCGCGGTCGCCGCCCTCGCCGCGGGTGCCGACCTGCTGCTCATGCCGGCGGACCCGGCTGCCGCCCACGCGGCCGTCGTCGCGGCCGTCGCCTCCGGGACCGTGCCGAGGTCGAGGCTCGACGAGGCGGCTGCGCGGGTCGTCGCCCTGTCGCGTCACGCCGGCGCCACCACCGGCGCCGCGACGACCGGCGCCGGGGACACCGGGGCAGGGACCTCGGTGCCGGGGACCTCGGCGCCGGGGACCGCGGCGCCGCAGTCGCGGGCCCTGTCCGCCGCCGGCGTGACCGTGGCCGACGGGCCCTGCTCCGGCCCGCTCGTGGGGGAGGCCGTGCAGGTGACCGGGGGGACGGGGACCGACCGGGCCCGCTTCACCGAGGCCGCCCGGGCCGCCGGGCTGCGCGTCGGTTCGGGTGACGTCGTCCGCCTGCTCGGGACGAGCACCTCGAGCGGGTCCGGCGACGTGGTCGTCGCGCTGGACGCCCCCTACGGGCTGTCCACCTCGGACGCCGACGCGCGGGTCGCGCTGCTCGGTCGCACGCCCGGGGCGTTCGCGGCGCTGGTGGACGTGCTCACCGGCGCCCGGACGGCTCCGGGACGGCTGCCGGTCGCCGTCGACGGGCTGCCGGAGCGCGCCGGCTGCGGGTGAGCGACGCCCTTGTGCCGACGCAGGTGCCGGCGGACGATGGGCGCGTGACCCAGCGCGTGCTCGTCAGCGTCGAGGAGGGTGCGGACGTCGACGACGTCGTCGAGCAGCTCGACGGGCTCGGCGGGGCGCAGGTGCACCGCCCCGAACCGGAGCTGCCCGGTGTCTGCGTCGTCGAGCTCGCCGACGACGTCGACGCGCGGGAGTGGGTGCGACGGGCCGCCGCGGTCGAGGGGGTGGAGGCGGCCGAACCCGACGCCCTGCGCTGGGACCTCGGACCCGGCGCCTGACCCGCCCGGGCCCCGAGCGGTCGCGGCCGGGTCGGCCGGGGCGCACCCGGTCCGCCAGCGCTCAGCGGACCCGGGCCGCCGGCCCCGGCAGCGCCGCGGACGTGACCACCGCGGGGTCGTGGCACCGCGCCAGCGTCAGCACCACCCCGGCCAGGCCCGTGAGCAGCACCGGGGTGCGGCCGTCGCCGGGCAGACCGCACGTCCAGGGGGGCGCGCCGTCACGACCCGCCCTGGTGATCCAGCGTGCGACGCGGCGGGCCTGGGCACGGTGCTCCTCGGCTGCTGCCTGGTGCTCCGCGGCCGCTGCGCGGTGCTCCCCGGCCGCCCGGGGTGCCGTGGCCAGCTGCTCCGCGGCCACCAGGTGCAGCTCGACGGCACCGGCCAGACCGTGGCAGAGCGTGGCGTCGAACCGGTCGCCGCCGGACGGCTCGGCGAGCGCCGAGGCGGCGTGCGCCCGCGCGAACGCGACCGCGGCGCCCGGGTCCCCCGTCAGGTGGTGGCGGCGCGCTGCGACGACCCCCGCACCGAGCGCCCCGTGGCACCACGCCAGCGCCGGGACGTGGCCCTCGACCCTCAGGTCCGGCCAGCCGCCGCGGTCCGGGTCGTGGTGGCCCGCCTCCCACCGCACGGCCTCCCGGGCGAGCGCGTCCGGGTCCCAGCGGCGGGAGGCGGGGGGCGGCTCGGGGAGCGACCCGGTCGTCGAACCGGTGACGGTGCGCGCGCCGGTCGGGGGGTCCGTCAGGCCGGCCACGGCGGCCTCGGTCAGCGCGAGCGCGACACCCGACGCGCCGTGCGCGAGACCGCACACGGGCGGCATCGTGCCCGCCATCGGCCAGCGCGCGCCCGCGTGGTCGCGCTCGGCGCCGGCGACGAGGTCCTCCAGCAGGCGCCGGGCGACCTGGGCACGCAGGTCCTCGTGGTCCGGTGGCAGGTCGGCTCCCAGCACGGCGAGGAGGTGCCCGGCGACCCCGTCGAGCAGGTCCGGGTAGGGCGGCACCAGCCCGGGCCGGTGCCGCAGGGCCCGGACGGCCTCGGCGGCGAGCCACCGGGCGGCGTCGCCGAGCGGCCCCGAACCCTGCTGGCGGGCCACCCACCGGGCGGCGTGGGCCACCCCCAGCGCCCCGGACTGCCAGCCCGCGGCGCCGGGCACCGGTCCGGTGGGAGCCACGAGCGACTGGTGGGCCGAGCGGGCCGCCGCCGCGACGGCGTGCTCGGCGAGCCTGCCCCAGGCGGCGCGGCCCCCCGGGAGGACGGCCGCCGTGGACAGCGCCAGCGCCACGCCGGCCCGCCCCGTCAGGAGCCCGTCGTCGACGGGCCCGTGCACGAGCCGCGCGCGGGCGCCGGACGCCGGGTCGACGTCGTCCCCGGTCCAGGTCGGGGACCCGTCCGGTCCGGCGACCGCGAGGGAGGCGACGCGGTCGGCCAGGTGCCGGGCCGCGACGGCGAACTCGGTGTCCGCCTCGGTGTCCACGTCGCCCGGGTCCCTCCCGGCGCCGGCGGCAGCAGCCCGGGACGCACCGGAGGCGGCGCGCCACGCCGTGTCCCGCCGGGCGGGGGCCGCGCCGGTCACGGTGCACCGCCGAGCAGGTGCGGGCGGGTCGGGTCCAGGCCCGCGCGGCTCACCGCCGCCAGCAGCTGGTCGTCCGCGACGTCGTGCGGGCGGCAGCCGTGCACCCCTGAGCGCACGAGCTCCCCGACGACGGTGGCGACCTGGGCGCAGCGCAGCTGCCCGTAGCTGGTCCCGCCGCCGGGGTCCTGCGCCCAGGCGGCGCCCACACCGACGGGACGTGTCATCGGCGGCGTGCCGGGCCGCAGCAGGTCCCCGACCTCCTCGACCAGGCCGGGGAGCAGGGCGTCGACCTGCGCCCGGCCGGCCCGGGGGTGGTAGACGACGAGCGCGTCGCGTCGTCCGAAGCCGTCCGGGTCGGCCGGGCACTTGAGGGACACGTCGACCCCCGCCGCCGTGGCGGACCGCAGGACGGCGGCGGCGGCCTGCCCGGCGCCGTCGGGGCCGACGTGGAGGTACAGGCGGTCCACCGGCTCGTCGGGCGAGGGGCCGCCGTCGGCGCGGGTGCGGGCCCACCACCACCCGCCGCCCGGGTGCAGCCCTGCCGACCCGGACAGCACGTCCACCAGGTCGCCGGGCCGCGGTGGGCGTCCCGGTCGCGACGAGCCCACCACGGCGTCCGCGGCCACGGGGTACGGGGCCACGGGGTAGGGGGTCGGGTGTCCGGCGGCCGGGTGGTGCCCGGCACCGTCGAGGTCGCCGGCCCGGCCGGGGACCGGGGCCACCACGAGCTGCCCGGGGGCCGTCGCCAGCACCAGCCGGCCGGTCAGCGTGCTGCAGGCGGTGCGGCGCAGCTCCTCGAGGACGGCTCGGTGACGCCGGCCACGCTCGTGCCTGCCCCGCTCGACCTCCGGGTCCCCGTCGGTCACCGGGCGGCCGGGCGCGGCCGTCCCGTCGCCCTGCACGGACCCGCCGGGCAGCCGTGCGGCGCACCACCAGGGCCCGTAGAGCCAGGCGCCGAGGTCACCGTCCGGGTCCGGGTGCGACGGCGTCGTGGCGGCCAGCCGTCGGGCCACCGGGTCCGCCAGCACCAGCCGCAGCGCGACCCGCACCTGCCGGGCGGTCCGACGCGCGACGTCGTCCGCCGCCGGCCGTGGGGGGTCCGCGGCCGGGGGACCGGGTTCCGGGGTCGCGGCGGCGCCGGGACCCGGGGCAGGGGTCATCGCAGGCACGAGGCCACCTCCGTCGTCAGGGTGTCGACGGCCTCGGCGACGGCGGCCGCCGTCCCGGTGAGGTCGTGCAGCAGCGGGTCGGCGCCGGCCGGGACGGACCAGGCCACCTCGACGGCCATCTGCGCGGTGCGCAGGGCCGCCGCCAGGCAGGTCCGGCGCGCGAGCACCTGCGCGACGTCCGGGCGCGGGCGGGCTGCCGCGGCGTACCCCTCGAGCAGGCGGCACGCCGCCGCGTCGAGCCGGGGTGGGCCGTCCGCGTGGCCACGGCAGAGGTGCTCGGCCAGCAGGCTGCCCAGGTCCCAGGCCGGGTCGCCGCTGCCGGCCAGCTCCCAGTCCACGAGGACGGTGCGACCGTCACCGTCCAGGACGACGTTGTCCCACTTCAGGTCGTGGTTGACCAGGCAGGACCGGGACGGCGTCAGCTCGCGCGCCGCGGCGGCGAGCGGGGTGGTCGCCCGCAGCCGGTCCACGAGCGTCCCGACCGCAGGGCCGAGCGCGGTGGCGGAGCGCGGGTCGCGCAGCGCGGCCAGCACCATCGGCGGCCGGCCCGGAGGCAGCGGCAGGCGGGAGGTGGCCCGGTGCAGGGCACCCAGGGTGCCTCCGAGGGTGGCGGCGACGACGGTCAGGTCCGGTGGGGGCTGGGCGGCACCGGGCGCGTGGGCCGGGCCGGGCCGGTGCGGGCCGGCGGCGACCGCGAGCGAGCCGCCGCCGGCGTGGGCGGCGACGTCCGCGAGGACGAGGAGCTGGCGGTCCTCGTCCACGTGCAGGGCCTCGGGCAGGGCCGTGGACACCTCGTCGCACCACACGGTCATCCGGTACACGAGGCACTCCACGGCCAGGTCCGGCCCGCCTCGGGGGCCCCCCGTCTTGACCACGACCGGGGGCAGGCCCGGTGCGGTGACCGACCAGACGGGGTGGGCGCGGGACAGGTCGGTGACGACCGCGACCGGCGCCGCGCGCTCGTCGAGCAGACCCGCCTCGACGAGCGCGCGGGTGGCCGGGTGCCCCGCCGGCGAGCCGGCGGGGGCACCCGGGTCCACGGGTCCGAACCGCGGGGGGACGGCGAGGACCACGTCAGCCGCCGAACGGCGTCTGGCCGTAGGGGTCGTTCCCGCCGTAGGGGTCGTACCCGTACCCCTGGCCGGTCCACCCCGTCCCCGTGCCGCCGGCGAAGCCGCCGCCGGGTCCCGTCTGGGGGGTGGTCGGAGTGATCGTGATGGTCAGGGTCGGGGTCGGCACCGGCTGGCACTCCGGCTCGAAGACGGTCCGCGGCCGGCAGCCGGTCCAGTGCAGCGTCCGCGGCCACCAGCAGTCGCGCACCAGGACGGTGCGCGGCCAGCAGCTGAGCAGCGGCGTCCGCAGCTGCGGGGTGAGCGGCACCCCGATGACGTCACCGGGGCCCTCGGCGTCGGCGGGTCCCGCGGCCTGCATCCCGGGGCCCGGTTGCCACGGGGGCGGCGGGGGCGGGGTGGTCGGCAGCGTCGGCGGCACGGTGGGCGGCACCGTGGGGACGGTGACCGGGCAGCCGGTCCACGGCAGGGTCCGCGGCGGGCAGCCGGTCCACGGCAGGGTCCGCGGCGGGCAGCCGGTCCACGGCAGGGTCCGCGGGGGCCAGGTGATCGGCGGGCAGTCGATGACCGGCGTCCGCAGCCGGATGGTCAGCGGCGGCCCGATGACGTCGCCCGGCCCCTGGGCCTGGGCGCCCTCCCACGGCGCGTTCCACGTCGGTGGCTCGACCCGGAAGCAGGCGGGGTCGACGACGGTGTGCGGCGGTGGGCACCACCAGTCGGCCGTGCGGGGAGGGCAGGCCGGGGCGAACGTGGTCCGTCGCGGCGGGCAGTCCTCGAAGGTCACGGTCGGGGGCGGGCAGTCCCAGAGCGCGGAGGGCAGCCCGGGTGGGCAGTCGACCGGCTTCAGCGTCGGGACGGGGCAGAGCAGCGACTGCGGCAGCCGCGCGGCCGCGGCGTCGCCGCCGCTCGCGGCCACCCCGGCGGCGTAGCCCGCCTCGTACCCGGCCTGCCACGACGCGGTGTCCTGGCCGTCGCCGGGTGCACCGGTCGCCGCCTCGGCGGGACCCTGACCCTGGCCCTGCGCGGCACCGCCGTAGCCGTGGCCCGTCAGCCCGTACGGGTCGTAGGTGCCGGCTGCGCCCGCGCCGCGTCCGCCCGGCCCGAACGTCGGCGGCAGGGTCGTGACGGTGGTCGGGAAGGTGGTGGTCGGGAAGGTGGTCGGCGGGACGGTCGTGGGGAGCGTGGTCGGCGGGCACAGCGGGCTCCTGGGCCAGCAGGGCTCCTGCACGGAGCGGATCGGTGGGCACTGCGGCCCGATCACGGTGCGCAGCGTGAAGCAGTCCCGCACCTGCAGCGTGCGCGGCAGGCACGGCAGGAACGGCGTGCGCAGCACCGGTCCGATGACGGGGGAGGCCTTGTCCACCGCAGCACGGGCGTCGACGCACCCGTGCCCGTAGCGGTCGTTGGGCACGGCGTCGGACGGGTCGTCGCGCAGCGGCCGGGCGGTCGTGCGCAGGACGTCGGCGACCTCGGCGACCGTGGCGGCCGGCTTGACCGAGCGGACCAGCGCCGCGACCCCGGCGACGTGCGGACAGGCCATCGAGGTGCCGGTGAGGGAGGCGTAGGAGTCGTCGGGGTAGGTGGACCAGATCCCGACGCCCGGTGCCACGACGTCGATGTGCGAGCCCGTCTGGGAGAACGACGCGCGCTTGTCGGCGCTGTCGATCGCGCCGACGGACACGACGTCGGGGTAGGCGGCCGGGTAGCTCGGGTCGGCGCTGCCGTCGTTGCCCATGGCGGCGACCACGACGCAGCCCTTGCCGACCGCGTAGGCCACGGCGTTGCGCTCGACCGTCGTGGGGGACGGCGACCCGAGGCTCATGTTGATGACGGAGGCCCCGTGGTCCGCGGCCCACCGGACGGCGGCGGCGACGTCGGCCGAGGACCCGACGCCGCGCACCTGGCCGTCGCTGATCCGCACGATCCTGGTCAGCGCCTTGACGGGCATGATGCGGCAGGACCAGGTGACCCCCGCGACGCCGAGGGCGTTGTTCGACGCGGCGGCGATGGTGCCGGCCACGTGCGTGCCGTGGCCGACCTCGTCGTCGGGGACGGCGTCCCGACCGGAGAAGTCGCCCTCGAAGCGGAAGCCGGGGGGCGGGGTGGGGGAGGGACCGAGGTCGACCATGTCCTGGCCGGGGACGAGGAGCGGTGCCAGGTCGGGGTGGTCGAGGTCGCACCCGGAGTCGACGACCGCGACGACGACGGACGGGTCACCGGTGGTGCGCTCCCACGCGGCGGGCGCGTTGATCTTCGGCAGACCCCACTGCTGGGGGTACCGGGGGTCGTCGGGGGAGGCGAGGGTCTCGCGGTAGCGGTTGGGCTCGACGACCTCGACCTCTCCCAGACCCTCCAGGCGCTGGACGGCCGCGTCGAGGTCGTCTCCGTCCACGCGCACCCGGAACGACCGCGTCAGCGGCTGGTCGACGGTGTCGAGAGTGCCGGTGGTGTGTCCGACGACGGTCTCGGCGACGCCCGTGGACGGCAGGGCGAGGCGGACGACCTCACGGACGCCGACGGCCTCGAGCGCGTCGTCGACGTCGGGGACCCCGAGCCGGGTGGGCCCGGTGGCGCCCGGCCCGAGCGGGTGCAGGGGGACGCTCTCCGTCATCGCCCGGGAGGCGGTGCGGGTGAGCGTCAGCAGGAGCTCGCCGGGGACGACGTCGTCGCCCGGGCTGCGGAAGATGGGCTCCCAGGGGGAGCCGCCGCCGTCCTGGGAGCCGGCGCGGTCGGCACGGTCCGACTCGGCACGGGAGCGCCCGCGGCCTCCGGCGCTCTGCGGGGTTCGACGCTTGCTGGGCATGTCGGGTCCTCTGCGACGCGGGTCCGGTCACGGCGGACCGGGGCGGGTCGGCGGCCCGCCACGTCGAGGAGGCGCGCCTGCAGGGCGTGATACCCGTCACAGCAACCACAAAGAAACAGGTGCAAAGAATCACTTGCAAAGAAGCCTTTGGAGTACTAGCGTTCCCGCCATGGACACCACCCTCGCCCTCCGTACCGCCCACCGCCGCGGCCTGGACCTCCAGCAGGCCGCCGCCGTCCACCGCGTCCGCTCCGCGGCGCGCGCCCGGTCGCGAGCCGCCCGGCTCGCCGCCCTCGCCCGGCGGCGCGAGGCGCTCGTGCTGCCCGCCCCGCTCGTGCGCCCCACGCACCCGCTGGGCGCCTGAGTGGCCGCCGACGACGTCCGCCCGGCCGCTCCGGCGGCCCCCACGGCCGGTGCGGGAGACGGCGCCCCCTCGCCGTCTCCCCGGGTGGTCGACGCCACGGCCCTCCAGGGCCTGGCCCACCCCCTGCGCGTGCGGCTGCTCGACGAGCTGTCGGTGCACGGCCCGGCCACCGCCACCACGCTCGGGCGTCGCCTGGGGGAGTCCAGCGGGGCGACCAGCTACCACCTGCGCCAGCTCGAGCGTCACGGCTTCATCGAGGAGGACCCCGACCGGGGGTCCGGCCGCGAGCGGTGGTGGCGCACCGTCCCGGGCGGGGTGACCATGCACGGGCACCTGCTGCGCGAGAGCCCCGCGACCCGCGAGGCGGCGAACCTCGTGCTCGGCGAGATGATGCGCTCGCGCGAGGAGCGGCACCGCAACTGGGTCCTGACGTACCAGCACTGGCCCGCCGAGTGGGTCGAGGCGAGTGTCGAGCAGACCGCGCACCTGCGCATGCGCCCCGAGGAGATGGCGGCCCTGCGCGACGAGGTGGACGCCGTCGTCACCGCCTGGAGCCGGCGGCTGCGCGGCCGCGAGGCCCCCGACCTGGTCGACGTCGAGCTGCAGGTCAACCTCTTCCCGGTCGCGGACCCCGACGGCGACGTGCCCGGGGCGCCCCCAGCGGCGACCGACCCGGGACGCACTTCGTGAGCAGCCCCGTGAGCAGCCCCGTGAGCAGCCCCGTGAGCAGCCCCGTGATCGCACCGTGACCACGTCCGTGCAGGCGCCCGGCCGGACGGCCGGTGAGCCGGTCGCCGCCCACGGCGGCGACCGCGCGTCGTTCCGCAGGCTGTGGGCGGCCGCCGGCCTGGCGAACCTCGGGGACGGCATGGGGCTGGTCGCCGTCCCGCTGCTGGCGGCGACGCTGACCCGCGACCCGGTGCTCGTCGGCGCGCTGACCGCCGCGGTGTACCTGCCCTACCTGCTGCTCGCCGTCCCGGCCGGTGTGCTCGTGGACCGGGTCGAGCGCCGGACGGCGATGCTCGCGGCCAACGGCGTGCGCGCCGCCGCCCTCGTGGCCGTGTGCGCCGGCCTGGCCGCCGAGGTGCTCACGCTCGGTTGGGTGTTCGCCCTCGTGCTGGTCCTCGGTGCCGCCGAGTGCGGCTACGACGCCGCGGCGGAGGGAGCCGTGCCCCGGCTCGTGCCCGCCGACGCCCTCGCCGGGGCCAACGCCCGGCTCCAGGGCACGGTCCAGGTGGCCAACAGCTTCCTCGGCGCGCCCGCGGGGGCGGCGCTGTTCGCCGTCGCCGCGGTGGCGCCGTTCGGTCTGCAGGCGGTCCTCGTCGTCGCGGCGTCGGTGCTCGTGACCCGCCTGCCCCGGCTGTCGCCCGGACGCCGAGAACCCCGCGAGGACCGGGCCGGCCGGTCGACCCTGGCCGCGGACGCCCGCGAGGGGCTGGGGTGGCTCCGGCGCCACCGGGGTCTGCGCGCCCTGGCCGCGGTGTCGGCCGTGGCGGCGCTGGCGAACACGCTGGCCCAGGCCACGCTCGTGCTCTTCCTGCTCGAGGAGCTGCGCGTGCCGCCCGCGGCGTTCGGTGCGGTGACCGCCGTCGCGGCGGCCGGCGCCGTCGCCGGTGCCGTGCTCGCCCCGGGCCTGGGACGCCGCTGCGGCCGGGCGCCGGTGATGGTGCTGTCCGTGGCCGTCCAGGCGGTGACGGTCGCCCTCGTGGGCCTGGCGCGCGACGTCGCCGTCGTCGCCGTCGCGTTCGCCCTGTTCGCGTCGGCCGTCGCCGTGTGGAACGTGCACAGCGTCTCGCTGCGTCAGCACGTGGTCCCGGCGCGGCTCTACGGGCGGGTCCACGGCGTGTGGCGGACGGCGGTCTGGGGGGCGCTGCCGGTGGGTGCCTGGCTCGGCGGCGTGGTCGCCGCGCAGTGGGGTCTGCGTGCGCCCTGGCTGGTGGGCGCCGGGATCTACCTGCTGGTCCTGCCCGCCACCGTCGCCGCCCTGCGCCGGGTCGCCGCGGGAGGTGGCGTCACGCGCGCCGTCAGCTGACCGGCCGGCAGACCAGGACCGACTGCGCACCCGCGACCCTGGTGAGCACGATCGTCGCCTCCTGGTCCCCGGACAGGCGCAGCTGGCGGCGCAGCTGCTCGGGCTCGACCGCCGTCCCGCGCTTCTTGATGGTCAGCCGCCCCACCCGCCGGTCCCGGAGGTAGGTGCGCAGCGACTTCAGGCCGAAGGGCAGGACGTCCTCGACGGCGTACGCGGTCGCCAGCGGCGTGCGCGCCAGCCGGTCCGCCGTGACGTACGCGATCGAGCGGTCCACGAGCCGGCCGGAGACGGTCGACGCGACCTGACCCACCAGTCCCGCGCGGATCACCGCCCCGTCCGGCTCGTAGAGGTAGCTGCCGACGGCACCGACCTCGGGTCGGGACAGGCCGACGTCGTCCACGGTGGCGGCACCGCCGTCGGGCCCGGTGGTCAGGACCAGCGCACTGCGCCGGACGCCGTCGCGGGCCAGCAGCCCGAACCACAGCCCGGCCTCCACGACGTCCCCGTCGACGGACACCCACTGCGCCTCGGCGTCGTCGGGCACCAGGGCGTGGCCGATCCCGGGGGCGACCTTCGCGCCGACCGCCGGCAGCCGGCTCGCGAGGTCGGTGACGAACGACAGCGGCGGCTGGGCCTGCCGGGGGTCGAGGACCCGGCGCCCGGACGACGTGCGGCGGGCCGGGTCCAGGAAGGCGCCACCGACCCCGTCGAGGTCGGTCGTCGTGGCGTCCTCGTGCCGGACGGCGGCGTGCGGCCAGTGCCGCAGGTTGACCGTCGCCACCGAGGCGGTCGCCTCGTCGCGCTCGACCGCGAGGACCTCGACGTCCAGGCCGGCCAGCGCCATCGCGTCGCCGCCGATGCCGCAGCCCAGGTCGGCGACCCGCTGCACGCCCGCGGCGGTGAACCGCTGCGCGTGGCGGGCGGCGACCTCCAGCCGGGTCGCCTGCTCCAGACCCTCCGCCGTGAACAGCATGCCGTCGGCGAACGGCCCGAACTTCGCCCGCCCCCGGGCGCGCAGCCGCGACTGGGTCAGGGCGGCGGCCACGAGCGCCGGGTCGAGGCCGTCGTCGCGCAGCCGCTGGCCGAGCGCCATCGCCTGCTGCTCCTCGTAGGGGGGCAGCGCCTCGAGCAGGGCCCACCCCTCGGGGGTCAGCAGGGCCGACAGGCCGGTCGCGTCCACCGTCCGATCCTGCCAGGCGCCCTGCGGGCGCCGCCGCGGCGGGCGGGCCCGGGGGACGGGCCGGCGGTCCGCTGCCCGACCGGACGACACCGCTGGCACTCGGCTTGCGCGAGTGCTAACGCCGGTCCTAGAGTCGCGTTGGCACTCTCCCCGTGAGGGTGCCAACGCCCGGGCCGTGCCGCACGGCACCGCGACGACGTGCGGCGCACCTCCGGGCCGACAGTCCCACACCACTGAACCTGCGAACTGCGAAGGGGAGGTCCGCACGTGTCGGTCTCCATCAAGCCGCTCGAGGACCGGATCGTCGTCAAGGCCCTCGAGGCCGAGCAGACGACCGCCTCCGGCCTGGTCATCCCGGACACCGCGAAGGAGAAGCCCCAGGAGGGCGAGGTCCTCGCGATCGGTCCGGGCCGTATCGACGACAACGGCCAGCGCGTCCCGCTGGACGTGCAGGTCGGCGACAAGGTCATCTACAGCAAGTACGGCGGCACCGAGGTCAAGTACGGCGGCGAGGAGCTGCTGATCCTGTCGGCCCGCGACGTGCTGGCCGTCGTCACCAAGTGACGCGGCGTCCCTGACACGCGCACGCCCCGGCGTCCGGCCCCGCCGGAACGCCGGGGCGTGCGTGCTGGGGCCCGCGACGACCGACCGGCACGACCACCCCGCGTGCGCTCCCCGCACGCCCTGCACGCACCCGCCGGCGCAACCGCCCGGTGCGTCCGAACCGGAGGATCACCATGCCCAAGACCCTGGAGTTCGACGACTCCGCACGGCGCTCCCTGGAGCGCGGTGTCGACGCGCTCGCCAACGCCGTCAAGGTGACGCTCGGCCCCAAGGGCCGCAACGTCGTCCTCGACAAGAAGTGGGGCGCCCCCACCATCACCAACGACGGTGTCACCATCGCCCGCGAGGTCGAGCTGGAGGACCCGTACGAGAACCTCGGCGCCCAGCTCGCCAAGGAGGTCGCGACCAAGACGAACGACGTCGCGGGTGACGGCACCACGACCGCGACCGTGCTGGCGCAGGCGCTGGTGCACGAGGGCCTGCGCAACGTCGCCGCCGGCGCCTCGCCCGCGGGCCTGAACCGCGGCATCAACACGGCCGTCGAGGCGCTCTCCGACGCGCTGCTCGAGGCCGCCCGCGAGGTCGACGGCAAGGACGACATCGCCCACGTGGCCGCGCTATCCGCGCAGGACCGCACGATCGGCGAGCTCATCGCCGAGGCGTTCGACAAGGTCGGCAAGGACGGCGTCATCACGGTCGAGGAGTCCTCCTCGACCGCGATGGAGCTCGACTTCACCGAGGGCCTGCAGTTCGACAAGGGCTACATCTCGCCGTACTTCGTCACCGACGCCGAGCGGATGGAGGCCGTCCTCGAGGACACCCACGTCCTGGTCCACCAGGGCAAGATCTCCGCCGTCGCCGACCTGCTGCCGCTGCTGGAGAAGGTCGTCCAGACCTCCAAGCCGCTGCTCATCGTGGCCGAGGACGTCGAGGGCGAGGCGCTGTCGACCCTCGTCGTCAACAAGATCCGCGGCACGTTCAACGCCGCCGCGGTGAAGGCCCCCGGCTTCGGTGACCGCCGCAAGGCGATGCTCGAGGACATGGCCGTCCTGACCGGCGCCCAGGTCGTCACCCCGGACGTCGGCCTCAAGCTGGACCAGGTGGGTCTCGAGGTGCTCGGCACCGCGCGGCGCGTCGTCGTCACCAAGGACGACACGACGGTCGTCGAGGGCGGCGGCAGCCACGAGGCCGTCGAGGCCCGGATGGCGCAGATCCGCCGCGAGATCGAGGCGACGGACTCCGACTGGGACCGCGAGAAGCTGCAGGAGCGGCTGGCCAAGATGGCCGGGGGCGTCTGCGTCATCAAGGTCGGCGCCGCCACCGAGGTGGAGCTCAAGGAGAAGAAGCACCGCATCGAGGACGCCGTCTCGGCGACCCGCGCGGCCATCGAGGAGGGTGTCGTCGCCGGTGGCGGCACCGCGCTCGTCCACGCCGCCAAGGCGCTCGACGGCGACCTCGGCCTGACCGGCGACGAGGCGACCGGCGTCGCGATCGTGCGCCGCGGGGTCGTCGAGCCGCTGCGCTGGATCGCCGAGAACGCCGGCGAGCAGGGCTACGTGGTGGTCGAGAAGGTGCGCGAGCTGCCGTCCGGCCAGGGGCTGAACGCCGCGACCGGGGAGTACGGCGACCTGCTGGCCGCGGGCGTCATCGACCCGGTCAAGGTCACCCGCTCCGCCCTGCGCAACGCCGCGTCGATCGCCACGATGGTGCTGACGACGGACACGCTCGTCGTGGAGAAGAAGGAGGACGAGCCCGAGGCGGCCGCCGGCCACGGGCACGGTCACGGGCACGGTCACTGACCGACCCGACCGACGCGAGGGGCCCTGCGCAGTCCACCGGACGGTGCAGGGCCCCTCGTCGTCGTCCCGGGGAGCGGACGGACCGCGGCTGACCGGTCGGCAGGCTGACCGGTCACCGGGACGTCGGGTCCGCGTGCCGGGCCGGCTCGTGCGCGGCACGACGAAGGGGCCGGACCGCTCCGAGAGCGGTCCGACCCCTTCGTGGAGGCGTCAGCTGGCGGCGGGCAGGCGACGCGCGCGCTCGGCGGCGTAGATGTGCTCGCGGTCGTCCTCGGTCAGGCCGCCCCACACGCCGTACGGCTCGCGCACCTTCAGCGCGTGCTCGCGGCACTGCTGCATCACGGGGCAGGTGGCGCAGACGGCCTTCGCCGCGGCGTCCCGGTTGCGTCGCGCGGGGCCGCGCTCACCCTCGGGGTGGAAGAAGATCGTGCTGCCCGTCTCGCGGCAGGCACCCTGCATCTGCCACTCCCACACGTCGGCGATGGGGCCGGGGAGTCGGGAGATCTCAGCCATGGGGTCCTCCTGCGTGCTCGGTGCGGTCGGTGCGGTCAGCCGGCCGGTCGCCGGTGAAGCGTTCGCTGCCCCTCGCCGGGGCGTTGCGGAGGACACTACAACCGCGCCAAGAGTTGTTCAAGGCTGCTTCACGAATCAATCGTGAACCGGTTCTGAACACGCGCTTGCGCGCTTGTGGCCACCTCCCGGCGCGAAGTGCGGCATCATGGGGCCGGATCCCGGTCGATGCCGCCCGTACGCGGGCAGGACGCGGTCGGGACGCGGCCGGCGGACCGCCCCCCGGCCCGGGTGCAGGGAGGTCCCGAGTGGCAGCCGGCTCGGCGCGTTCGCAGAATGCGGGCATGGCGTCGCCCTCGGACGGACGCGACGACACCGGCACCCCCGTCGAGCCGACCCTGAAGGTCGCAGCCGTCGCACGCCGTCTCGGGGTCGCTCCCGCGACCCTGCGCACCTGGGCCCGCAGGTACGGGCTCGGGCCGCCCGCCCACACCGCGGGCGCCCACCGGCAGTACACGCCCGAGGACCTGGCCCGGCTGCTGGAGATGCGGCGGCTCACGGTCCAGGGCGTCGCCCCCGGCGAGGCGGCCAGGATCGCGCGCGACCTGGACGTCGACCCGGCCGAGGCCGCCGAGCTGGCCGGGCTGTCCGGGCCGGGTCCCGGGGCCGTGCGCGGTCGCGTGCGCCTGGTCGAGGACGGGGCCGGCCCGGGGGTGCCGTCGCAGGGCCGCGCGGGCGGACGGCCGGTCGGCCGCGACGCCCAGGACGACCACGGGCGCGGGGACCCGGCGAGCGGGCACGAGGACGGCGCGGGTCCGGCGGGTCGCCCGGTCGGTCTGCGGTCGGTGGGCTCGTCCACCGGGGCGGGGTCCGGGCCACCGGCCCGAGGGCGCCCCGCCGCTGCACCGGCGCCTCTCGACGACGTCCTCGACCGGCTCGACCCCGCCGTCCGCGACCTGGTCCAGGCGGCTGCGGGGCTGGACGCCGTCCGCCTGCGGTCCAGGCTGCGCGACGTCGTCGAGAGCCGTGGGGTGGTCCCGCTGTGGGACGAGCTCGCCGTCCCCGCCCTCGCGGCACTGGGGGCGCACTGGGCCGCCACCGGGCAGGGCACCGAGATCGAGCACGCGCTCTCGCAGGGCGTCCTCGAGGTCCTGCACGCCGTCACCGTGACCGCCGACGAGCCCCTGAGCGGGACGGCGCTGCTCGCCTGCGCCGAGGACGACCACCACGCGCTCCCGGTGCAGGCGCTCGCCGCGGCCCTCGCCGAACGACGCGTCGCCGTGCAGGTCCTGGGCGCCCGCCTGCCCCACGACGCGCTCGTCGCGGCGGTCACCCGGCTCGGGCCGAAGATCGTCGTGCTGCACGCCAGCCAGCCGGTGCCCGAGCGCCAGCGCGCCAGGCTCTCGGAGGTCGAGGACCGCACCCGGCTGCTCCTCGGCGGCCCGTCCTGGGACGACGTCGAGGTGCCCGACGGCGCGGTGCGCGCCACCAGCCTGACCGCCGCCGTCGACCAGGTCCGGCTCGCCGTCCGGCACTGACGCTCGTGAGGAGTCGGTGACCGGGCGCCGCGACGGGCGTCAGGACCCGGGACGACGAGGACGAATCGGGCTTGAGTTCTCGTCCCGTCCTGCCGATCAGTACCCCAGCGGCAGGTTGCAGGCCGCCGCCACCACCGGTGGCGCAACGCCCCGAGGGGCCCGACCGAGCTGAAGGTGGACCGTGGCGACGGTGCTGGTGTGCGACGACTCCCCGCTCACGCGAGAGGCCCTGCGGCGCACGGCCGCGTCCGTCCCCGGGGTGACCCGGGTGGTCGGGGCGTCCTCCGGCGAGGAGGCCGTGGCCCGCTGGCCCGTCGAGCGTCCCGCCGTGGTGCTGATGGACCTGGGCATGCCCGGCATCGGGGGGCTGGAGGCCACCCGCCGGCTCCTCGCCCTGCACCCGGAGGCCTCGGTGGTCATGGTGACCACGGGCGAGGACGGCGAGTCCGTCGCCAAGGCGCTGACGCTCGGCGCCAAGGGCTACCTGCTCAAGACCGCGGCGCGCGAGGAGGTCGTCGCCGCCGTCCTGCACGCCGTCGCCGGCGGCGAGGCGCGCCGGCCCGCCGGCCGGCCGGGAGCGGTCCAGGGCGGGGTCCCGGCGCTCACCGAGCGCGAGGTGCAGGTCCTGACCGGCATGAGCCGGGGACGCAGCAACGGCGAGATCGGCCGCGAGCTGTTCCTGTCCGAGGACACGGTGAAGACGCACGCCCGCCGGCTGTTCCGCAAGCTCGGCGCCGCCGACCGCGCGCAGGCCGTGGCCGTCGGCTTCCGCTGGGGCCTGGTGCGCTGACGCCGCCCGGTCCCCCGGACGGGGGCCCGTCCCGCCGGGACGTGGTCGCACCCCGCAGCCGGGGATACCGTGGCTCGGTGCACGGTGGGCGCGAGAGGGCGACGCCGGGCGCGCCGGCCGGTTCCGTCGCGCTCGTCGACGCGCCGACCCTGCGGTCCGCCGAGGCCGACGGCGGCGCCGCCCCGTCCCTCGGGGAGCTCGCCGAGGCGGCCTCCGGCGGTGACCCCACCGCGGTCGAGGACCTGCTGCGCGCCGTGCGCCTGCTCGTGCTGCGGTACTGCCGCGCCCGGCTGGGCACCCTGGCCGGCGCCCACCACGCCGCGGACGACGCGGCCCAGGAGGTCTGCGTCGCCGTCCTGTCGGCCCTCCCGCGCTACCGCCACGAGGGCCGGCCGTTCGAGGCCTTCGTCTACACCGTGGCCTCGCGCCGCGTCGCCGACGTCATGCGCGCCGCGTACCGCGACGCCGTCCCGGTCGAGGAGGTCCCGGACGACGTGAGCGCCGAGCCCGGCCCGGAGGAGGTGGCGCTCGCGGCCGCGGACGCGGCGAGGGCACGGGCCCTGCTCGGCACGCTGCCCGAGCAGCAGCGGGAGGTGCTCACCCTGCGGGTCGCGGTCGGGTTGAGCGCCGCCGAGACCGGACTGGCGCTGGGCCTGAGCCCGGGCGCCGTGCGGGTCGCGCAGCACCGCGCGCTGGCCCGCCTGCGCGCCCACGTCGCCGAGGCCGCGGGAGGTGCCGCGTGAGCCACCACGACCTCGAGGCCCTCGCCCGCGACGACGAGGCGCTGGACCGCCTCGCCCGCCGGGCCGACGGTCCCGACCCCTGGTCGCCGTTCGGTGTCGGGCGGTACGACGGTGGGCGCGGCGACGACGAGGTGCTCGCGCTGCTCGGCGCGCTGGCCCGGGACGTCGACGCCGGCGTCGCCGAGCACGGCCCCGGTCCCGTGCCGTCGCACCAGGGGATGCAGCAGGTCGCCGGGGGGAGCCCGGGCACCGGTCGGCGCCGTGCCCGCCGTCCCCTCGTGGGGGTCGTCCTCGCGGCCGGCGCGGTGCTCGGTACCGCCGGGGCCTCGGCGGCCCTGACCGGCAGCCCGTGGGCCGGTCTCGCGCAGGTGGGGGAGGTCCTCGCCGGTGCCGTCACCGGCGACGAGGCGCCCCGGGGTGACGCGTCGGGGCGCCAGGACGCGGAGCGGCCCCGCGGCGCGGGTGCCGCGACGCCCGGGCGGGACGAGGCCGCGGTCCTGGCGGCGATCGACCGCCTCGAGCAGGAGGTCGCCTCCGGTCGGGTGCCCACGACTGAGCGGTTGAGCGAGCTGTCCGCGCGGGTGGAGTCGCTGCCCGCGGGTGAGCGCTCCCGTGCCGGTGCCGCGCTCACGGCCGTGGTGGAGCGGCTGGAGGAGCGACCGGACCACGGTGGTGACGGTGCCGGAGGACCGGGTGCCGGACCCGGCGGGCCTCCCGCCGGGGTGCCCGGTGGCCAGGTCACGCCGCCGGGTCAGGTCGCGCCGCCGGGTCAGGTCGCGCCGCCGGGTCAGGTCGCGCCGCCCGGCCAGGGCGTCCCGCCGGGGCAGGGGACACCGCCGGGGCAGGGGACGTCCCCGGGGCAGGGGACGCCGCCGGGTGGGGTGAGGCCCCCCGGCCAGGGGACGCCGCCGGGGCGGTCCGCGACCGCGCCGGGAGCCGGCGCCGAGGGCGGCGCGCCGGGC